>JBAVGI010000210.1:0-6163 GCA_049684755.1 Candidatus Sulfotelmatobacter sp. | reverse complement strand
GCGCCTGATCGGGCGCGATTTGATACACTCCGGCGTCGTCGGCGTGATCAAAGCCGACCAGAACATTGGGGTCGTGTTGCCGGGCTAATTTCCCAAGCACCGTGTCCAGCGCCGCCGGACTCAGCTTGGACGCTCAACCCGCGGCTTTTACCGACTCCGTCAGGCGGAATGGTTTTGCATCGGTCATGAATGCATTGTACTGATTGTCAATTGCCAACTTCCGATTGCCGATTTTCGCGGGCGCATCGAACAGAGTGCCAGCAAGGTTCTAAATCGGCAATCGGAAGTTGGCAATTGACAATCAAGAATTGGAACCAAGCAGCGCTGCGCTGCGTTCATTTCACGGCAACGTCAGTGACCTGGATGTCAGGATACTGATGATTCCACTGCGCTGAGATTGCCTCAAATGTCAGGCGAAAAGTTTGGCTTTGCCCGGGAGCCAGTGGCAACACTCGGAAATCAACGGCTTCGGGATATGGGCCAGTGGTTTTCAACGCCTGCAGAGGGATATCTTCCCGCTGAACGGTCTGTCCCATGTCATCTTTGAAGTTCACATCGACCATCACGTGCGTTACGGTTCGGTTGCCGGTGTTGGTTACGGTTCCATCGACATAACTCACAGTCGCGCCGACAAAATTTTCGGCTGCGCTCATCTTGAAGTCGGAAAGCTTAAGATTTGCCGCGTAGGGCGGAGGTCCTGAAGGACCCCTTGGCGGCGTGCGTAGAAGAAATGCGGCGAACACAGCGATGACGATGACAACCGCTACAGCGATGGCAATGGTTCGCCGGCTGGAATCAGGCTCTTCGGCTACCGGAGTTGGCTGGATCAGGCCGCCCATGCAACTCGATTGTACTCTGGCTGCTAGTTGCCGGTCTTCAGGAACGCCGTCAGGAATAAAACGCAGAACAGGAGATCGATGCAGCCCAGGAACAGATCTCCGGGCGTTAGGCGATGCTGCAGATAGAGCACGACGAAAGAAATCCCGGCGCCAAATTTCTCGACCAGCGCTGGAATCATCATCGGGCGCAGACGCGCCGGATCTATCGCAATCACGATAAACGCAATCTGGAATGCTAATCCCACGCTGACGAAGCCGTAATAAAACGCTGGATGCGTGATTGGCGGCGGGTCCTGCCGCCCGATCAGGTCGAACATGAAATACAACGGAGTGAGGACCAAAACGCCCCAAATGCCTGCGATCCAGAATACGACCTTGGCGAATTTCATGTTTTGACTGTAGAGCAGCGATTATTCGCCGCCGACGGTAAGGCCGTCAAGGCGCAACGTGGGCGAAGCCACCGAGCCGCGAAATTCAAGATCGTTCGCGATCTCGGAAATGTTGAAAAACATTTCTTTCAGATTCCCCGCGACCGTGATTTCTTCCACTGGATATGCAAACTCTCCTCCCGAGATCCACAAGCCTGAGGCGCCGCGAGAATAGTCGCCAGTCACCAGGTTGGCACCGTGGCCGAGAAATTCGGTCACATAAAGCCCTTCTTTGATCCCGGAAATCAATTCCTTCGGAGTTCTCGTCCCTGGCTGCAGGAAGTAGTTGCCCGGGCCGATGCCCGGCGTGCCGGCCAGACCGCGAGAAGCGTTGCCAGTGGTCTTGAGTCCCAGCTTTTTCGCGGTGTATGTATTTAGAAGATACGAACTCAGCACACCCTTCTCGATGACGATCGTCCGTCGCGTGGGCACGCCTTCGCCATCGAATGGGCTGGTGCCGAAGCCGCCGGGGATTGTGCCATCGTCGACAATGGTGACGTTGTCGCCAGCAACTTTTTGCCCGAGCTTGCCCGCGAGAAATGAAGCACCGCGATAAACCGAATCGCCATTAATCCCTTCGAAAATATGTTCAAGAATTGACGTTGCCACCATGGGATCGAAAATGATCGGGACTTGCGCCGTCTTCGCCTTGCGAGCGCCTAAACGACGCAAGGTGCGCTCGGCAGCAACTCTGCCCACCTGCTCGGGTGATTCAAGTTTGCTTAGCGTGCGCGCAACCGAGAACCAATAGTCACGCTGCATCCCTCCATCTTCCGTTTGCGCGATGGGCACGGCAGCCATGGAGCAGTAGGAGCGGCGATACTCGCCGACAAAACCATGCGAGTTGGCGAGAACCTTGTGGCCGGTGGCGGCGTCAAACGATCCGCCTTCGGAGTTTTTGATGCGAGGGTCGAAATCGAGCGCGGCTTTTTCTGCGCGCCGGGCGTAGTCGATACGGTCTGGTCCAGGAAGAGAATAAACATCTTCGTGATACAGATCCAGATCACCCTTCAGAGAACCAAGTTGCGAAGCATCTGGGATACCGCCGAACGGATCTTCGGAAGTGATTTTCGAAAGCTCCAGCGCAGACTTCACCATGCGGTCGAGGCTCTCACGAGAGAAGTCGCTGGAGTAGGTGCTCGCGGCACGCTGGCCATTGAATACGCGCACGCCGATGGAGCGCGACCCGGACTCTTTGAGGGTTTCGACCTGACCGAGGCGAACCAGCGTGGAGAACTCGTCGCCTTCGCGCACCACGCATTCGGCAGCGGTGGCGCCACCGTTCATGGCGCGGCGAACGATATCCTGGGCGAGGGAGCGGAGGTCGATTTCTAGTTTGGGAGCTTCAAGTTGGGAAGAGGGCATAAGTTATTATCCCAAGTTTCTGGATATCGCGCCTCCGATACCTGAAGCGGCGGGACTCGGCAAGGGTTATTTGCAAGTAATGCTGTTTTACCTTACAATATCTTTATGAGCACACTTACCGTGACCGCGCGAGGACAGGTGACGTTCCGCAAGAGCGTAATGCGTCACCTCGGCATCAAGCCTGGAGAAAAGATCGAATTGGAGCTTCTGCCGGATGGACGGGGCATGATCAAAGCAGCCAGACGCTCGGGGAAGATTGAAGATTTCTTTGGGGTATTGGCTGGGAGAACGAAGAAGGTAGCAACTATCGAAGAAATCAATCAGGCAGCGGCCGACGGCTGGGCAGGCTTGGTGAAGATGTGCGAGAAATGAAGATCGCTGTCGATACAAACGTCCTGGTCCGCGCAGCCGTGCGCGATGACAAGGAGCAGACGGAGGCGGCGATGAGAATCATGGCCCGGGCGGAGATGGTCGCGATTGCGGTGTCCTGCCTGTGCGAATTTGCCTGGGTGCTGCGCAGCGTTTACGGCTTTCGCGCGTCAAGCATAGCCAGGGCAATCCGCCTTCTGCTAGCGGTGGAGAATGTGGAGACAGACCGCCAGGTAGCCGAAGCGGGATTGGCCATGCTGGATGCGGGCGGGGATTTCGCCGACGGCGTGATTGCCTACGAGGGAATGTGGCTGGGGGCGGAGATGTTTGTTTCGTTCGATAGGAAGGCTGTGGAGATGCTCACGGCGCAGGGGGTGGCGGCGCGGTTGCTATAAGAAGTTCGCTCCTTTACGTCGTCCATTCGGGCAGCGGCCTCGCTTTGTCGTCGCGAGTTTCTAGTATTCGTGGCAGTTCGCCGCAGCGCGATTTCAGGATATCCATACAAAAAGGAATGTCTTCCTGAATTCCTAGGGCGGTCGGTGCAGCTTCGTCGTCTGCAAGCTTGCTGACTGCGCGAGTGAGGACTTCTGCTACACCTTGGGGCGTGAGCGCCCTCATTAAGAAAGCCACGTTGGTTGGCAGCCACTTGTGGGAGTAGAGATGCCCTCCGAACTCCCAGAGGCTGGGCGGACCCCCGCCTTCGTTGGGAGTCCAGGGAGCGAATACTGGGTTCTCGTTTTCCGGATACATCAAGCATGAAATGTACTGGACCGCCGCGGTTGCTTTGCCTACCGTGTCGAGTGACCACCATCGGTTCCAGAGGACTTCCACGTCGGGCAGCAAGACGCCATACGTTGTGAGTGCGGTAACCCATCGATACGGGCGTGCCCCGCTGCCGCGATACGTTAAGCCTCTCTGGGCGTCGATCTCATCGAGAATCGTCTCTCGCATGAAATCCGCAACGGCAGCGGATTGTCTGGGATCGAGGTGAAGATCGAAAACCCGCTTGTTTGCCAGGAGTGGATACAAGTGTTCGACGAACCCTCCGTAGCCGCCATTTGTGCCGAGGAGGTCTTCGCGCCACGCTTCCAGACAGAAAGGAAGCACGTACGCCAACAACTGAGTTTGCAGATTGGAGCCGTAGAGAGCGCTTTGGGCGTATAGGAACAGGTCGCTTGCCTCGGCGCGATCACCGGCGGTCAGTCGCGCGAGCCGGCGGAGGTGCTTCGGGCCGCCATCGTACGGATCCTGCGTAATCTGGAGCGGGGCTCTTGCCGAAGAGAAGGCTTCTCGGAGTTTCAGGACGGTGTTGGAGGCTTCGCTCGTACTCACGGGTGGGGATGGATGCAGCTTACTGGTGCCCCTTGCTCTGCCGATGCCGCTATCGAGTTGAAAGAGATCCTTCGACTGCGGTTGATCTCTGCGCTTTGGCGCAAAGATCAATCCTCGCTCAGGATGACAAGCTTAGGAAGCTACTGCATGAATCCGCCGGGATCTTTCTTCGCCGTCCCGCCTACAGTCAGACGATCAATCTTGATGGTCGGAATGCCCACGCCTACCGGGACGGCTTGGCCATCTTTGCCGCAGGTGCCGACGCCTTCGTCTAGTTTCAGATCATTGCCTACCATCGAGACTCGCGTCAGCACGTCCGGACCGTTGCCGATCAGGGTTGCGCCTTTGATCGGCGCGGTGATCTGGCCGTCTTCGATCATGTACGCTTCCGAAGCTCCGAAGACAAATTTTCCGTTGGTGATATCGACTTGGCCGCCGCCGAAGTTTACGGCGTAGATGCCGCGCTTCACCGAGCGAATAATATCTTCGGGATTATCCTGGCCTGCGAGCATGTAGGTGTTCGTCATGCGTGGCATGGGGATGTGCTCGTAGCTCTCGCGGCGTCCGTTGCCGGTGTCAGCGATGCCCATCAAGCGCGCGGAAAGCTTGTCGCTCAAATAGCCTTTCAGGATACCTTTTTCGATCAGCACCGTCTCCTGTGTGGGCTCGCCTTCGTCGTCGACGTTGAGCGAACCGCGCCGCCACGGCATGGTTCCGTTATCGATGACGGTGCACCCTTCACTGGCTACGCGTTTGCCAATCAAGCCCGCAAATGCCGAAGTTTTCTTGCGATTGAAATCGGCTTCCAGACCATGACCGACTGCTTCGTGCAGCAGAACGCCGGGCCAGCCGGGACCGAGAACAACTTCCATGTCGCCGGCGGGAGCTTCGCGCGCGTCGAGCTGAAGAATCGCCTGCCGAGCGGCTTCCTTGGCGAAAAACTCGGGATTTTTGTCGCCGAAAAAGAAATCAAGGGCGACGCGTCCGCCGCCGCCGGAACCGCCACGAGCCGAGTTATTTTCAGTTTTGGCGATACAGGAAACGTTCATGCGAGCCAGCGGCTGAGAGTCTTCGGCAAAAGTTCCGTCGGACGCAACCACGAGAATATTTCGCAGTTCGTCGGAATAGCTGGCGCGGACTTCCTGTATGCGCGGATCGTATGCACGCGCCGCCTTGTCGGCTCGAATTACCAGTTCGACTTTCGCGCTAATCTCGGCGTCAACCGAGGGCAGAGTCACGGGGTACAAGCTGCGCGCTGCAGTTTTCTGGAATCCAGCCACCGGAGTTTTCGCCGGGGCGCTGGCAATGAGCGCCGCGGTGCGGGCCGCGTGCAGAATGCGGGTGGAGGAGAGGTCATCGGTATAAGCGTATCCGGTGCGTTCGCCAGAAACCACGCGCACGCCGCAACCCGCGGAAATTCCCTGCGAGGCGGACTTCACCATCGACTCATCCACCATCAGAGACGTGGAAGAGAGATATTCAAAATAAAGATCGGCATAATCGCCGCCGGCTGAAAGCGCGGCCGCCAGGTAATGTTCGAGATCGTTTTCTGTAACTCCGTAGTGATCGAAGAAGAAACGCTGCTTATCCGAGAGAGGTTGTTTGTCCAAGCTTTTACTCACAAAAAATTAGATGCCCCGATGCCGAACGTGGACTCAGTTGAGAGGGTAACGTCATTATCCCACATGCAAGCGGGATCAGATGGCGAAAACATTCACAGGCCGAGTGTGACGATGGTCACATGTCACAGACGGACGGCTCCGCGCCGTTGCAGAATCGAGCCGGACGATCTTGTATGGGCAAAGCCAAATGCCGACGCTGACGCCGCAA
>JBAVGI010000209.1:0-67115 GCA_049684755.1 Candidatus Sulfotelmatobacter sp. | reverse complement strand
CGCGACCCGTTCGATCGCATGTTGATTGCGCAGAGCATGGAGGAGGACCGGCCGATCATCACGGCTGACCCGATGTTCAAGCAGTATCCCATCCAGGTAATCTGGTAAGTTCATCTGTTCGCCTTTTCAAGCCTGATGCAGGGAGCGTTCTCCAAAAATGCCTCGTCCCAAACCACTCGTACTCATCATCCTCGACGGCTGGGGATACCGCGCCGAGACCAAAGCCAATGCCATCGCGCTCGCGCGTAAGCCTACTTACGACCGCCTGCTGCGCGAATATCCCAACACGCTGATCCACACCAGCGGACCATTTGTCGGTTTACCCGAAGGACAGATGGGCAACAGCGAAGTCGGACATCTCAACATCGGTGCCGGACGCATCGTTCACATGGACATTACCCGCATCGATCTGATGATCCAGAACGGAGAGTTCTTCTCGCATCCGGTGCTGCTCGCGGCGATGAAGCACGCGCGCGTGGGCGAACGAAGACTGCATCTATTTGGCTTGGTCTCCGATGGCGGCGTGCACTCGCAGCAAGCCCATCTTTACGCGCTGTTGAAAATGGCGAAGCAGAACGGCGTGGACCGAGTTTTTGTGCATGCATTCATGGACGGCCGCGACACTTTGCCCACGAACGGCGCCGCCTATCTCGAACAACTGCAGCAGAAAATGCGCGAGTATAACTCCGGCAAAATTGCCACCGTGAACGGCCGTTACTATGCCATGGATCGCGACCGGCGCTGGGAGCGCATTGCCAAGGCGTACAACGCGATGGTTTTTGCCGACGCGGAAGGCGGCAAGTATTCCGATCCTGTGCAAGGAATGAAAGATTCCTACAACAAGAATGTGACCGACGAGTTTGTCATCCCGTTCGTTTGCACCGATAAAAACGGCCAGCCGCTGGCGGCGATTCGCGATGACGATGCGTGCATCTGTTTCAACTTCCGCGCCGATCGAGTGCGGCAGATCACGCGCGCGCTCGCGCGTAACAGCGGCCTGAATGCGAAGGGGGGCAGCGATCTTCCCGGTGCGGCTGACCTGGATGCAACAATCCCTCGTGATCGGGTTCCAAAAAATCTGCACTACGTTTGCATGACGCAGTACGACAAGAATTTCAGCCTGCCGGTTGTTATTCCACCCGAATCGATGGCGAACATTCTAGCCAATGTGATGGGCGGCCTCAACATGCGCAATCTGCGCGTTGCCGAAACTGAGAAGTACGCCCACGTTACTTATTTTTTCAATGGCGGAGTGGAGCAGCCGTTTCCCGGCGAAGAGCGCGTAATGGTGCAATCGCCTAAGGTCGCAACCTACGATCTAAAGCCGGAGATGAGCGCCGCCGGCGTCGCCGACGCCGTCATCAAGGCCACTGAAGACGGCACGTTCGACGTAATCATCGTCAACTTCGCCAACGCGGACATGGTTGGACACTCGGGCAAAATTGAGCCCACCGTGAAAGCCGTTGAAACCGTGGACGCCTGCCTGGGCCGGATCGAATCCGCAGTGCGCGGGAAGGGCGGAGCGATGCTGATTACCGCCGATCATGGCAACGCCGAGATGATGATCGATCCCGTGACCGGTGGTCCGCACACGGCGCACACCACGAACCCTGTGCCCTTCATCGTGGTCGCGGAAGATGCCAAGCGCTTCACGCTTAAACCAAATGGCTCGCTTCGCGATATTTCCCCGACGATGCTCGGCATTCTCGGCATCGATGAGCCAAAAGAAATGACGGGGAGCGATCTGCGAGTGGGGCGCAAGATCGACTGATCCTCGATTGGGTCAGATCAGCCGATCCCTCTCGTGCTACAGTTTTCTCGCGGGCTTTTCTTCGCCCGAGACTCATGGAACCGCGTCTCATCTGGATCAATCTGCTGGTGAAGTTGGGCGTGGCCGCTGCCGTGTCCAGCAGTTTGGTGCGTTCCAAGGAATTTAAATCACTGCTGTTCCGCGAAGAGCGCACATTCCGCCAGAAGGTCTACCTGGTGCTGTGGATGGCGCTGCCCATCATGGTCGGCGTCTGGATCCGGTTTACAGCGAAAAGTTTTCTGGCGGGCGATTTAAGTTTTGAAACTGCACTTTTGCTAGGCGTGATCGGTGGAAGACTGGCAGGCTCTCTCGGCGGGGTTATGATGGGCATTCCCGCGATGCTGCACGGCGAGTGGGGGGCTATGCCGTTCGGAGTGCTGTGCGGTTTTATCGCCGGCCAACTGCGTACCCTGGCCGCCGACAAGGATGATATCTGGTCATTCTCTCCATTTATCGATCAGAGCATCTTCCGTCTGATTCGGCGCAACTTGCCGCGTCCGCGACTTTTCGACTGGCAAGTCATGTTCTTCACCACGGTCGTGGGCCTACGGTTCGTGCAGACGGAACTCGCGGCAAACTTTCCGCGTTCCATCTTCAGCATGGAAAGTCCCGACAATTGGTGGATATGGGCGGCAATCTACGCGACCTCGATAACCGCTATCGGGATTGAACTCAAGATCTTCAACAGCGTGCGCATCCAGATCAAGCTCGAAGAACAAGAGCGCTTGCTGTTGCACGCGCGCATGGAAGCCCTGCAGAACCAGATCAATCCTCATTTTCTTTTCAATACCCTGAATTCGATTTCCTCTTTGGTCCGCTTCGATCCGGATACGGCACGCGAACTTATTTCAAAATTGGCCACCATCTTGCGCCGCCTGCTCAATAGCGCGGATTCCTTCGTGCCTCTGCGCGAGGAGGTTGAATTTATCGACAACTATCTCGACATTGAGGTTGTCCGTTTCGGAGAAGACAAACTCCGCGTAGTCAAGGAACTTGCGCCCGAGTCTCTCGACGTGATGGTCCCCAGCATGTTGTTGCAGCCGCTGGTCGAGAATTCAATCAAGCACGGACTCGCTTCGAAGGTGGAAGGCGGCAGCATCTACCTGCGCAGCCGTCTGTCAGGGTCAGGTCTGGTGATCGAAGTAGAGGATGATGGGGTTGGCATGGCAGCCAGCCAGTCACCCGATTCTGTAAGCCTACGAGGCGCGGGAATCGGCATGGCGAATATCTCCGAACGCCTGCAGGTTTTGTATGGAGATACTGCGCGGATGACCATCGACAGCCACGAAGGCAAAGGGACGCTGGTGCGAATTCGGTTGCCACTGCTGCAGACAGCGGGGGCTGTGCCCGAGGGATTTTACGAAGAGCGTTCGACCACTCGCCGGTAATAAGCTTCGTATTGCGGGACGATCCTGCTGGAACAGAAACGAGCTTGCGCCACGGCGCGCGCCGCCTTGCCCATCGCGCGCAACGCGCTCTCATCATTGAGAAGTTCGATCGCGTAGCGCGCCATTGTATCCACGTCACCAACGTCGGCAAGGTAGCCGCTGACGCCATGTTCAATCACTTCTGGCACGCCGCCAGTGCGGGTGGCGATGGGTGCCACTTCACAGGCCATCGCTTCAAGCGCCGCCAGGCCGAACGATTCCAACTCGCTGGGCATCAGCAGAATATCGGCGATCCCGAGTTTCTCCTGTACTTCATCCTGCTTGCCGAGGAAGAGCACGTCTTCGTGAATTCCTTTTTGTACGGCCAGCCATTCGGCCACTGACCGATCCGGGCCGTCGCCGATCAGCATGAGCCTTGACGGAATTTTTTTGCGCACACGATCAAAAATCTCGATCACATCCGTCACTCGTTTTACCGGACGAAAATTGGAGAGGTGTACCAGCAGACGTTCCCCATTGGGCGCGTACTCGGCTCGACGTTCAGAAGAGTTCGCACATCGGCAATACACATCGCAGTTCACCGAGTTGTAGATCACTTCAATCTCTTTACTGACGTCGAAAACGCGCATCGTACGATCGCGGAGGTAATTGGAGACGGCCGTGACCCCGTTGCTCTGGTTGATCGAGTAACGCGTAATGGGCAGGTAGGATCGGTCCAGTCCGACCAAAGTGATGTCGGTGCCATGCAGCGTGGTAACAAATGGCAGTCGGCGTCCTCGCGGTCCATCAGCCAGCATCTGCCGCGCCAGCAATGCGCTTACGGAGTGCGGAATGGCGTAATGCACGTGCAGCAGATCGAGATCGTATAACTGTGATACTTCTGCCATGCGCGTAGCCAGAGCCAAGTCATACGGCGGATAGTCGAATAACGGATACCGCGACACTTCGACTTCGTGATAGTGGATGTTCGGCTCTTCGCCGCGCAGCCGGATCGGCTGGGCATAAGAGATGAAATGAATTTCGTGACCGCGCTGGGCCAGTTCCAGACCTAGTTCTGTGGCCACCACGCCGCTGCCGCCGTAGGTGGGATAACACGTGATCCCAATCTTCATCCGCCTGGACCGCCCTTTGGAGATTCTGTAATTCGATGGTCGAGGGTAGCAGAAGATGCAGATTCTCGGCGAACTCGGGTCTACGCAGGGTTTTGTTAAGTACGACGGTCTATTCGCTGGCTTTTTGTCCTGCCACGGAAAGGCCAGGGTCCTGCTTATCGAGATAAGCCTGGAAGCGCTTCTTGGAATCTTCCGGTAGACCGGTGAATTCGATTCCCATCCCGACTCCCGGATCGCGGGTGCGGACTGTAGCCGTGGCAGAGATACGTTCCTGGTCGATCCAAAACTCTACCCGCAACACAGTCGAAATCGGCAAGGGCATGACCGTCTCAACATAACAGCCATTGCCACTGATGTCAGTGGCGTTGACCCGCATGGGAGTATTCACCCGCTCGTCGCGGAATTCCAAGGGGAACGATATTTTGTGGCGCTGGAACTTCCTGCGATTGTCGGGAGTGTAATTCGGCGCGCTGGAGCGCAGTTCGGGCGGCAGTTGCGCCAGCCACGGGCACTCCTGATCGGCCACCAGTTGAACCCCTATTTGAACCTTTTTTAGTGCCCCGGCTTCCATCACCCAGATAACCTTGCAGCGGGCTTTCTTAGTTTCGTATTGAACGCCGATGACGTCGCCCACCTTCAATTCATGATCAAGTCCGCAGATACAGGCGCCGTTGACGCTGACATTTTGAGCGTTCGCGTTCTGGTGAAAAGGATGGTTATCGGCTCCCATGCCCCACACACGTACACGCAAGTCGAGCGTCGCGCGCGGAGCTGCCCCTGAGGCAGACATGACTAAGAGCCTCCCAGCTTAAGTTAAGCCGAATCTAAGTTGATGATACGCCCTATCCGATTCTTCCTTAAGGTTACGAAAGTGACTAGTCCTGGGTTCGTGAATGGATTTATGGACCCGCTCTTACAAGGCACTTTCGGTTAAGACGAGTTCGCGGTACGAAATCAAGACAATGCCTTCGGCTTCCAACAACTGCCTGGCCTCAGGCATGGTGAGCACGCGCAACTCGGTCTCTCGCGATTCCCGCAAACGGGTATTAGCGTGCTGCAAGTCCGCATCATTGTAGCCCGGATGGCAAACAAATTCCCAAGTGCCTTCGGGAATGATGGCGGCAAGGGAACGAAAGAGTCTTTCGTCGAGCGCACCAGTCACAACGATGCCGAGCGTGCCATCGGGAGTGATCATGCCCTGGCGTTTAGCCGCGTCATGAAATTTGCCGGCAAGGGCGCGGAGAATTCGCACCTCGGTATAACGAGTCCAGAGATTCGGCCGCGCCAACAATTCCGTCGAAGTCAGCGGCTTGCGGGGGCCAAACGGATTGCGAACCGCTCGTACTCCACAAGCCTGCGCAGCGCGCAGCACCGGCTGCAGCACCGCGGGAAACAAGTGAGTGTGCTTGTGAGAATCCACGTGAGAAACAGCGATACCCGCCGATTGGATCTTGCGTATCTGAGCGCTCGTCTCAGCTTCAATCTCCGCTGGGTCGAAGCGGTTTGTCAGCGCGCGCGCCGCAAACGAGTTCAAACCATCACGAAACCGAGCGGTACCAGAATTTGGGGAAGTGATCGTGAGCAGCCGAACCGCATCCAGAACCGGCTCACCATCGATAAGCACCAGGTGGCAGCCGACGTCGAGCTGCGGAGTTTCCTTAGCCAGCCGGACGGCGTCGTCGAAGGCGGGACCACTCGCCATCAACGTGGTCGAGGTCACAATTCCCCGAGTGTGAGCCTCGACGATGGCGCGATTGACGCCCGCAGTGAAGCCAAAATCATCGGCATTAACTATCAGACGGCGCACCGCGTCAGTCTAGCAGGGAAGCTCAATGAGACATTGGGGAGCGTACCGGTTGCGGATTTGGTAGGATCCCGATGGCGTTCGAACTTCGGTCCGCTTAATCCGCTCCGCTGGTTGCAGCCGAGGCTTTCGCCGGAGCCAGTTCGCGGTCTGTTCGGATATCATGTTTCGCGAAGGTGGACCGGTTCTCATTCGGCTCGGATTCCAACCTGAACTGGTTTACCAGGCCGCGCAAATCAAGCGCCAGATTGGAGAGATCATTACACGCGCTGGCAGTATGGTTCGCGGCCGTCGAGGATTCCTGAACCAGTTGCGAGATTTGCGACATGCTGGCATTTACCTGCTGCGTGGCTTCCGACTGCTGATTTGCAGCACCCGTAATTTCGGAGATTACATCCCCCACCCTGGCGGACATCTGGATAATTTCCTTCAAGGCCTCGCCGGATGCAGATGTTTTCTCGACCCCGGCGGTTACGTCGCGCGTTCCCTTATCCATTGCGCGGACGGCGAGGCTGGTCTCTGCCTGGATCGATTCGACGGTTGCGGCAATCTCCTTGGTGGCCTGCGTCGTACGCTCGGCGAGTTTGCGCACTTCATCAGAAACCACGGCGAAGCCGCGCCCCTGCTCTCCGGCGCGCGCCGCTTCGATGGCAGCATTGAGCGCGAGCAGATTGGTTTGGTCGGCAATGTCATCAATAACGCCCACAATCGCGCTGATCTGTTGGGAACTCGATCCCAGAGTGGCGATGCTGGCGGCCACGCCTTTGGATGAATCAGCGATGCTGCGAATGGTGGCCAGCGCCTCCTCCACCACTTGTCCTCCGCGGTGGGCGGCCTCGGCGGCCTTCTGCGAAGAATCGGAAGCACTAATGGAGCTATCCAGAACTTGCCGAACCCGCGCTGCCATCTCGTGCATAGCCGCGACGACCTGCTGCGTCTGATCGCTCTGCACGCGGGCATTCTCGGCGGACTGCGCCGCGGATGACGAAATCTCCTGACTGGCGCTTGCCACTTGCTCTGCCGTGCCCGCGATGGAGTTGATTAACTCACGCAGCGAGTTTTTCATTTCGTTGAGGGCGGCCTCGGCCTGTCCAATTTCATCTCTCGACGTTATCGTGATATCGGACTTCGCCAGATTCTTGGCGGCAATTTCCTGGATCATGCCCAGCAACCCCGCCATTCCACGAGTGATTGAGCGCGCGATGAAGGCCGCGATCATAATGCCCGCGAGGAAGCCGCAAAGCACCAGCGCGATGGTTACGAAATTTGCCCGCGCTTCAGCTTTGTGCTCGGCCAAAAGGGCGCTCTGCGCCTGTCTATCCTCCCACGCTTCCAGTTGCGACGCATCCTCGGCCACGCTCTTAATTGCCTTCTGTTCTTTAGGCCCGAACGCCATGTCCGTGGCTTCGTAGTTCCGGCTGGCGCGGCGTAAGGCCAGTTGCTGTTCCGTAAGCGAGGTAATCTGTTGTACGCTGAGCAGTAGTCTGGCCAGCAGAGCTTTGTCTTTTTCGGCGACCAGCATTCTACTCAGCTCATCCAGGCTGTGCTGTACTTCTTGTTTAGCCTCGCCATATTCTTGCAGAGAAGCCGCATCGCCCGTGAATGTGTGATCATTGGAAGCTTGAATCTGTTTGCGCACGTCGACCTCGGTGAGGGTGGCATGCTGCTTTCTCGTCAACGAGTTGTTTGCCTCCTCGGTGGCTGCGGTGACGCGGAGTAGCGAGTAATAACTCACACCGCCCAGCAGCACCAGCGACGCCAGTAACAGTCCAAACCCCGTGGCTAGTTTTGTCCTGAGTCCGAGGCGGTTCATTCACGTCTCCCAAGTTATATTTTGTCCAAAGACAGCACACGCGTACGCTAGAGGAGCGAGGCGGAAGTTGTTTCAATAAAGCTATCGGCGGGAACAGCTTCAACTTTAGCTTCCAGATCGCAAAGCCCGTGCCTCCTCATTTGACCGCGTTTTCTCGGGTCGCATATACTCGCTCAGTTGCCGCTGGCGTGGAAGTCGCCCCACGGAATGGCGCATTCGTCGACGGAAAAGGTCGACGCTGGAAAAATCTACCCGAAGGTGGCAGCGGGCGGTTAGCTCAGCTGGTTAGAGCGCCTGCCTTACAAGCAGGAGGTCGCAGGTTCGAGTCCTGCACTGCCCACCATAACCCCCTGAGTAACTGGGGTTGTCGCACTTTTTCCCTCTGCAGTTTTCGCACGATTTTCCGGATATACGATGGTGTCACTGGTTGCAAATGACGAATCGCTCGGCTGAGTGAACTAAAGATCGCGCAGAATGCGTCTTGCCCGCGAGGAGATTAAATTAATATTTCCAGCGGTCGAGCTGGAAGGCTGGCAGGACCTGAGTTTGTAGCGTACTCTTCGCTTCTGGCGTCAAACACCATGGTGAGTCTTCGTCGCCGTAGGGTTTCAGCAACTTCATTGCGTTCGGATCACTGTCATCTAACAGTGCTGGCAGTTTCTTGGTCACTTCGATAGCATGCGCGATTCCTTCTTGTTCAGAAGTCTGCAGGTCCGTCCATGAAAATTGCGCCTTCAATACCGCTGGCAAATAACTGACACGCTTTGCTATCTCCAGATCAAGTTTCTGAATGGTCTCGTCCATCTCCCTTTGCTGTGCAAGTTTTTGAGTGTGCTCAGTAAATCCATAGGTTAATCCACTGAGAAGAATGCTAGGCAGGAGAAATAAGCCGAGGTTACTGTTAAAAAAGGACTAGACCCTCTCGTTGGTCGACCGTGGTTTTTTCAGGGTCTTCGCGATCTCTTCGCGAAGTATTTCTTCCCTACGAATTCGCTCCACATCCGGCGTCGAATCTGTACCAGACATTTCTATGACCTTCCTGTGGCGTGGGAAAGGCGTTTACCTAAGCGGGCTGCCTATTTGTTCCACCTTCGACAAGCACCCACCCCGTCCGACTACTGGCGTTTGTGTACGCCCGTTGCTTCAGCCCATAGGTTTTCCCGCGACAAGTCTGCCCCAACGACTTATGATTGTCCAGAAGCAAAAGAGGTCTGATCCGCACCTGCTCCGAGCCGTAGCAGGGAGAGGCTGACTCTCCTGCAATCCGAACGAAAGACCTAAAAATCGCCCAGCCAAAGAGTGATCGGCCTTTCCATTGAGCGCATTTGTCTAACAGGGATTCGCGGATTATAGGACGATGTAAAAATGCTTGTCGGTTATCTTGTGAATAGTAAGGGGTTGCAGATATGGGGATGAGCGACCCAGAGGTTCGAAAGAAGCTGTCTGAACCTAGATGGCTTCGGTACAAGCATGAATCTGAGAAACAGGACTGGCCGTGGTGGAAGCGGCTGATCCATCGCTTCCGACGCTGCCCGATTTGCGAACCCGAGAAAGTGAAAGACAGATAAAATGGCGTCCCCAACGCGCAGGAATTCCGATATGAGTTTCTGTTTCGAGCGCGGCCTCAAGCGTTACGCGCTGATTACTTTTGGGCATACTTTCTAGCTATTCCCATTTGCCGGTCGCGGACGTAGATTCGGACTGCGGATGGGTAAGCGGAATGACAATCCTTGATGCTGCAATCTTCGTTGGCCTATTGGCAATCATCGACCAGAAGCGACGTCGGGCGGTCATCGTGGACGCGCTCCTAATTTCAAGCGCGTTCGCTATACTGGGCCGTATCCTATAACTCTTCTTCCACTTCGCGACGTTTCCATTATTTGACAGGCCCTGGCCAGCTGAAAAGATTCTTTTCGCTGTTAGCGAGTTCCACGGATGCTGAACACTTCTCGTCGTTGTTGGCGCGTGATTAACTCACTTGTGCGATCCTATATTAGTACCGCTTAACAACGTAATTAGTACGAGGATTGGTACTGCTACAACCATTGGTCCCTCGCCTGTCGATACTTCCGATTTGCTTCCCCGCCACTCCCCGGACTGCTTCCGTATAGACCTTTTTTGAACCTTGTGCCCGTGGAATGGGCCGACCTATGCTCTGCATTGGAGAATTCTCCGTGAGAAGAGTTCGTGTATTGGTGGCAAATCATCCGCGGCTGATGCGGGAATTGGTCTTAGCCACCATTGCCGACCAGCCCGATATTGAAGTAGTGGGTGAAGTGCAGGACGAGGGCGAACTGGCCGAGATCGTGGAACAGGTGCTGCCCGATGTTCTCATCATCGCGATGGATGAACCGGAGAAGCGGCTGGGCCGGTGCGGGTTTCTCCTGGGGCGCCATCCCGAGATGAGGATTCTGGCCCTGGCACCGGAACAGAACCGGGGAATCTTCTATTGGGCGGTGGTCGATATTCGAACCAAGGCGCTGGAGAGTTCGGAAGCGGGAATTCTAAATGCGGTGCGGGAGCGTCCGATCCTGGTCGGCGTGGCACAAAATTGACCGGTTTACGAAAGACGATTTAGGCCTTACCGCGAGGCCCGAACCAATCCGCGGGTGGTTGTCAGATTTCTGAAACTAAACATTGAAGTATTCGGCTGATGTAGCCGACGGGGCGAAGCTGCACTCCCGGAGCCACATGCAAATATTGAATGAAATTCAAAACAGCTGCGAGCGCTCCGGGCGGGCCATTCCGGGCGACGAATTGCCCGATCTTCGAGAGCAGCCGAACTGGTATGCGCTCTATACCTGTCCGCGCCACGAAAAATGCGTTGCGCAGCAAATCGAGCAACGCAATATTTCCTGTTTTCTTCCGCTTTATCGTTCAGTGCGGCGCTGGAAGGATCGCCGCAAGGAGCTGGAACTGGCGCTATTCCCCGGCTATGTTTTCGTTTACTTCGCGCTGAAAGACAGATTGCGAGTTCTTCAGTTGCCGAGTGCGGTGCGGCTGGTGAGCTTCAACGGAGAGCCTGCGGCGCTGCCGCAGGCTGAGATCGAGGCTTTGCGCGATCGCCTGTCCCGCGGCGGCAGCTTGGAGCCACACCCTTACTTGTGTGCCGGCCGGCGCGTCCGCGTCTGTGGCGGACCCATGCGGGGACTTGAAGGAATCGTCGTGCGCCGCAAAGAGCGCTGCCGGGTTGTCTTTTCTTTGGATCTGATCATGAGTTCCGTGGCCGTAGAAGTGGATGAAATCGATCTGGAGCCGGTCGCAGAATCCAAACATCGTTGCTGAGAATTCCCAGGGCTTTCCCGAAACAAAGTTTTTCCGCCCGCCAGGTTCAATACTCATGCTCCAAGCGAAACGCATTGGTCGCCTTCGATGGCAACGGTTGTGTGCTGTCGTCCTCGGAGTCTTGCTGCTGGCGAGCGCGGGCCAGGAAAAAGTCTGGGCGCAGCAGGACCGCAATGGAGAAGACGCGGCGCGAAAAACTGGGCCGCACGACGACCTCAACGGAGAAGAGATGGAGCCCAAGATCTCGCTCGCCGCCGCAACCATCTCCAACATTCTTCGGCGGGAGCCCGGGCTGATGCTTGCGGTCAAGCGATTACTCGTCCGCCAGGCCTACGAGCGGGGGCAATTGCTCGATCCCGCCGATCTGACCGACGATGCCCTGTACCAGTTGTTGATTGTGGATGACAACGCCCGCATTCTCGCCACCCAGGAAATCGAGAAGCGGGAATACGTGCGGGCCAAGCCCACCCGGGAGGAAATGGAAAAGGACCGGATCCGGCGCTTGTCCGCCAGCGAACTGGCCAAACTTTCAGGCGCAACCCCGGCCGCCGCGAACGAAGAAGAAAAGTACTGGGAAGAACACGATCAGAGCATCCCTGTGGCCAGGGCTAAAGCTCCGAAAGATGGGTACATGCCAGACAGGGCCGGGGAAAATGATGAGACGCCGCCTGCGCCTTCTGTGGAGCAGCCACGGAATTCTCCGCGACAACGCTTTCAGCCCGCTTCTCCCGGCTACGGCCGGCAGCAGAGCATGGCCGGCATGGAACCCCCAGACGAAGACTTTTACGATGAACCTCCGCCGGAAGCCGACTCCATGCCGCGGATGAGTCCGGAAGGCACTCTTGGATTCTTAAATGCCGGAACGGATGATACCAGCGCCAGCCAGAGCAGGCCTGCGAAACAGGCCCGTTCTTTTCCCTCAGCGTCGCCCTCCTATCCTCCTCACCTGCCTGACTCCAGGGCGGAAAACTCCGACGAGCGCCTGGAAGCCTGGGCGCGAGACTCATCTTTCCGTTCATCTTCCTCGCCGCGGGAGAACCGTGGCCCATTCCGCCAGCCGGCTGAAGACGAAGACCGTCCCGTAATTCGACACCGCGCCAACCCCTATGCCGGGGTGCCATCGCTTTACGATCTCTACGCGCAAGTCTCCCGGCATGCGCCAGTGCTGGCGCGCTTTGGCGACGATATTTTCCGCAATGGCACGGGCAATTTCGACGAGCTGCCGATGGATCTGCCCGTCGGACCCGACTATGTGCTGGGTCCGGGCGACGGCCTGAGTATCGAACTCTGGGGTGGAGTTTCCCAACATCTGCAGCGCGTAGTCGATCGCGAAGGCCGCGTAGCCCTGCCGGAGGCCGGTGCGGTGCAGGTAACCGGACGCAGTCTGGGCGATGTGCAGCAACTGGTGCAGAGCGTATTGCGCGGCGAATTTCGCGACGTACACGCCGATGTCTCTCTGGCTCGCCTGCGTACGGTGCGTGTTTATGTGGTCGGAGACGTGTTGCGTCCGGGGGCTTACGATGTGAGTTCGCTGTCCACCGCGCTCAACGCGCTCTACCAGGCGGGGGGCCCGACGTCTCGGGGTTCGCTGCGGATTTTGCGGCTGTACCGCGGGCCGCAGCTGGTGGGCGAGATCGATCTCTACGACCTGCTGCTGCACGGAGTTCGTTCCCGGATGCAGCGCCTCGAAGCCGGGGACACGATCATGGTGCCTCCGGTAGGCGCGGAGTTGACGGTCGAGGGCATGGTGCGGCGTCCCGCGATCTATGAACTGAATCACGAAACTGATCTGGCGGAAGCCTTGCAGCTGGCGGGCGGCGTGCTGAACACGGGTACGCTCCGCCACATCGAAGTCGAGCGCGTGGTCGCGCATGAGAGCCGCGCCATGCTGCGGCTCGACCTGCCGGAAAACAACAATCAGGAAGCCATAACCAGCGCGCTTGAAGCCTTCAAGATCCAGGACGGTGACAAGATTCGCATCTCGCCGATTCTGCCCTACAGCGAGCAGACGGTGTATCTCGATGGCCACGTTTTTCACCCAGGAAAGCGCGCTTACCGCGAAGGCATGCGGGTCACCGACCTCATCCATTCTTATGCCGATCTGCTGCCCGAGCCGGCGGCGCGCCACGCGGAAATCATCCGGTTGGTTCCACCCGATTACGCCCCGCAAATCATTGCCTTCAATCTGGCTGACGCACTGGGCGGCAACAAAAATAAAAATAAAGATGAGAAGGCAGGGGAGAACAATGTCCAGAATGTCACCCTGAAAGCCTTCGACACGGTACGCATCTTCGGGCGCTACGACTTCGAAGATCCACCCACGGTGATGGTCACCGGGGAAGTGCGCCATCCCGGCCAACTTGTGACCAACGGACAGACTCGCCTGCGCGATGCTGTCTACCAGGCAGGCGGCATTACCCGCGATGCGCAAATGAACGATGCGCAAGTCTTTCGCCGCAGCGCGGACGGAAAGCTAAAAGTCTTGAGCGTGAATCTGGAGCGCGCTCTGGCTGGAGACGCCGCCGACAATGTTCCGCTCGAGCCGAAGGACCGGGTATTCATCCACCGCAATCTGGCGAAAGTCGATCCTCCGGCAGTGAAGATTGAAGGCGAAGTTCCCCGCCCGGGAAGGTATCCGTTAGGCGACGATATGTCCGCCGCGCAACTGGTCCGGCTGTCCGGCGGATTGATGCGCGGCGCCTTCACTGAAACCGCCGACCTGACCCGCTACACTGTGGGAAATGGCGGACAGATCGTTGGCGAACATCTTGCGGTTCCCCTGGCGCATGCGTTGGCCGGCGATGCCGACAGCGACGTGCGACTGCACGACGGCGATGTGCTCACCGTTCGTCAACTGGCGGGTTGGACCGACGTGGGGGCGGTGATCACGGTAAAGGGCGAAGTCCTGCATCCCGGCGACTACGGGATCGAGGAAGGCGAGCGCCTGAGTTCGGTCCTGAAACGCGCCGGAGGGCTGCGCGCCGATGCTTATCCCTACGGCGCCATTCTCGAACGCAAACAAGTTCGCGAACTGCAGGAGAAAAATCGCGGCGACCTGATCCGGCAGGTGCAGGCGCAGCAGTCCACGCTTCAGCTGATTCCTGATGCTGGCGACACCGATGAGAAGCTGGCCAAGAGCGCGGTCATCGATCAATGGCATGCCACGCTCGAGGAGTTGAAGAGCACGCCGCCCGAAGGGCGGCTGGTCATTCACATTTCGAAAAATGTCGGCAAGTGGGCCAATACTCCCGCCGATGTCGAGGTGCGTGCCGGGGACACGCTGCTGATGCCGAAGACTCCTACCTATATCGTGGTCAACGGTCAGGTCTATAACCCAACCGCGATCACCTACCGTCCCGGTAAGAGCGCCGGCTGGTACCTGCATCAGGCCGGAGGTCCCACCAACATGGCGAACAAGAAAGGCGTCTTTGTGGTGCGGGGCGACGGTACGGTGGTGGGCGGAAAAGAAAGCGGCGAATGGTTCACGGGAGATGTTTTGAACGCCGAGTTGCGGCCCGGGGACATGGTTTTCGTCCCCGAGAAAGCTTTGGGCGGAACCCCAAGATGGAAGAGCACTATGGACGCGGCCCAGATGATGTCATCCATCGCCATTGCCATCAGTGTTGGCCGGGCGTTCTGAGCGGGCTCTGGCGTGAGAGTCGTGGATGCACGGATGAGTGCTGGCGGGTTGCTGTCCCGAGTCTTGTTGGCCTTGATATTCTTTGTGCCGGCTCTTTCAAGGACCGCTCTTGCCCAGGCACTTGGGAGAGATCCGGAAGACGGGTTGCAGAATCCGCCGCGGGTTGCGGATCCGGTGCAGGGTCGGAACGATGCGACAACGTCCAATCCGATGACAACAGTTTCACGTCCTGAGCCAAATATTTCCGCCACGGGTACCTGGAATCAACCGAAGGTGGGGAGCGCGGGCGGTAGCGGAATCGATCTGTTAAAGCGATTCGCCGCCGACCAAAGCAGGATCTGGACCAGTCCCTTGCGCCTGCGCCGTAGCGATGCGGTTTGGGCTCTCCCGGCGGTGGCTGCAATGGCCGCCTTCCTGGCCAGCGACTCTTGGTTCTCCAAGCAGGTGCCGGCGAGCGAAATTGCGCGCAGCCGCAGTGTTTCGAATGATGGGGTTTTCGCTCTCGCCGGAGCTGCCGGGGGAATGTTTTTGTTCGGCAAGATCAGGCACAACGATCATGCCGCCCAAACCGGATTCCTGGCCATCGAAGCCGCAGTGAACGCAGCCGCGGTCGACTACTCGTTGAAATCAATTTTCAGCCGGCAGCGCCCATATCAGGGCACGGGGTCCGGCCATTTCTTTGCGCGCGGCTCGTCCTTTCCCTCCGAACATGCCGCCGTCTCCTGGGCGGTGGCGGGAGTGATCGCGCACGAATATCCCGGACCACTCACGAAACTGCTGGCCTATGGCTTGGCATCAGGCGTAACCGCGGCGCGGGTTACCGGCAAAGAACATTTTCCTTCGGATGTCTTAGTGGGAGGAGCCCTCGGTTACTTCGTCGCCCAGCAGATTTATCAGCGGCATCGCGACCTCGAAGTCAGTCCCGCGCCGTGGGGAAATCCCTTTGAATTTTATGCGGCGGAACCAGACAAAATAAGAAGTCCGCGCAATATGGGATCGCCCTATGTCCCGCTGGAAAGCTGGATCTATCCGGGACTGGAGCGGTTGGCGGCGCTCGGCTACCTGCAGACTGCTTATCTGGGAATTCGTCCCTGGACCCGCATGGAGTGCGCTCGTCTGCTCGAAGAAGCTGGCGAACGGATGCGTTACGGAGGAGACGGCGGCGCAGCGGGTGGATACGGCGAAAATATTTATGCGGCGCTGGTCAGCGAATTCGGCGACGAAATCGAACGCCGCAACGGCGCCGCGAATGTGGGCTTGGGGTTGGATTCGATCTATACTCGCTTCACCGCGATCTCAGGCACGCCGTTGCGGGACGGCTACCACTTCGGGCAAACCATCGTCAACGATTATGGGCGGCCCTATGGAGAAGGGTTCAATCAGATCACGGGGTTGAGCGCCAGCGGCGTCGCCGGTCCATTCTCATTTTCCTTCCGCGGCGAATACCAGCACGCCCCAGAGGTGGCTTCCGATCCGGTAAACGTCTTGCAGGCCACGGCGGCCGAGGATGGATTGGTAGCGCTTCTTCCAGATGGATCGCCAACCATCAACCGTTTTCGCCTGATCGAGGGTTCGATCGGGTTAACCGTCAATAACATCAAAATTTCTTTCGGCAAACAGAATCTGTGGCTGGGTCCGGGAGAGAGCGGCCCGCTGCTGCTGAGCGACAACGCCGCGCCCATCACCATGCTGCAAATTGACAACGTGTCGCCCTTCGAGATTCCCCTGCTCTCCCATTTTCTGGGCCCGGTCCGCATGACTTCTTTTCTCGGGCAGTTAGCCGGGCAAAACTGGGTGTATAACCCGCCAGCCTCGGTCGGACTGAATCCCAGCGTGGATCCGAGTTTTCTCGTGGGACCGAATTTCAGTCCGCAGCCTTTTATTCATGGCAACAAAATTGGTTTTCATCCCACCCCGAATCTGGAGTTTGGCATGGGAGTGACGGCCATGTTCGGCGGCGCGGGGCTGCCATTCACTTGGAACGAATTTCTTCGAAGTTACTACTCCCACAATGCCAACACCGCCAGCAATCCAGCGAAACGATTTTCCAGCTTCGATCTCACATATCGCGTTCCCGGGATCAGAAAGTGGCTGACGGTTTACACCGACTCACTGGTCGGGGACGAAGTTTCTCCGCTGGGTTCGACCCGGCCCATGTTGAATCCAGGAATCTATTTGCCGCAAGCGCCGAAATTGCCCAAGCTCGAGCTGCGTGTCGAGGGATTCAAAGCCGATCCCAGGTTGGGCACTATGTATACCGACCGCCGCTACCGCTCCGGCTACACCAATGCGGGCAATCTGATTGGCAGCTGGATTGGACGCCAGGCCCTGGGCGGTCAGGCCTGGACCAGGTATTCGTTTTCTCCGCGCAACAGCGTCGAGGTGGGCTACAGGCACCAGGAGGTGGACCGCTTTCTCGCCGGCGGCGGACGCCTGAACGATTTTTCGCTCAACGCTCGGTGCCGGCTGGGATCTCGGGTTGAGCTCTCCGGGCAGGCGCAATATGAGCAGTGGCGCTTTCCCGCTCTCCGCCCCGGGCCGGAGTCGGACTTTTCCACTTCTTTGCAGCTGACCTACCTCCCCGGGCTGCGCTGGCGCCAGAACTAGAAGCGATGAGAACACGGAATCGCCCGTGAGTTTCCTGGAGGGAGTTGAGGAAGGAATTGTCGCAGTCAGCTACGAAGACGCGCCCTGATTTTTCGCCGGAACCCTCCTTTCGCGGACTCGGATCCCCCGAGGAGAGAGATGACCCAGCGTCGGCCCCGATCTTGTCAGCTCAGGTGTTGCCGGCTCCGGTCTTGTCACCCCCGGTCCTCCCCGCCCATGTATTGGCGCGTTTGCGCCTGCTCTGGGACGAGCGTCGCAGCATTGCGAGGGTAACGCTCGCCGGGCTGGGAGTGGCGACCGCAATCGCTTTTCTGCTGCCCAAACAATACCGCTCGACGGTGCAATTGATGCCTCCCGAGCCTCCCTCCAGTTCGGCGAACATGCTGGCAGCCCTGAGCGCCAAGGCAGGAAACGGCATCGGCGCGATGGCCGGAGGACTTTTGGGCGGCAATTCTACCGGGGCTCTTTTTGTTGGCGTTCTGCGCAGCCGCACTCTCGAAGACCGGCTGGTCGAACGCTTTGACCTGAGAAAAGTTTATGGCGAGCGCCTGGAGGAAGATGCCTGCGCCAAGCTTGCCGGTAATAGCGGAGCCTCCGAAGATCGCAAGACCGGCATTATTTCCATCACCGTCCTCGATCATAATCCCGGCCGCGCCGCCGCCCTCGCCGCCGCTCATGTGGAAGAATTGAATCGACTGATCTCCGAACTGTCCACTTCCGCGGCGCACCGGGAGCGCGTCTTTCTCGAAGAGCGGCTCAAAGCGGTGAAGCAGGAATTAGACGAGGTGTCGAACGAGTTCAGCCAGTTCGCCAGCAAAAATGCCGCCATCAATATTCCCGAACAGGGCAAGGCCATGGTGGAAGCTGCGGCCCTGCTGCAAGGTCAGCTCATCGCTGCAGAGTCCGAGTTAAAAGGACTGTCCGAGATCTACACTGCGAACAATGTGCGCGTGCGCTCGGTGCAGGCCCGCGTCTCCGAGCTGCGCCGCCAATTGGAAAAGCTTGATGGCGATTCTCCAGCGGCCAAAATCGCATCGTCTCCGGCCGGGCCTCCGCCGGCCAGACCTTCTTCGGAGGCTTCAGATCCGGCTCGCTCCGATTACCCAACCATTCGCGAGCTGCCATTGCTCGGGGTCACTTACGCTGATCTGTTGCGCCGGACTAAGATTCAGGAAGCGGTGTATGAAACCCTCACCCAGCAGTACGAACTGGCCAAAGTGCAGGAAGCCAAGGAAACGCCCAGCGTGAAAGTGCTGGATCCGGCGAGCATCCCGGAGAAGAAGTCGTATCCGCCGCGCCTGGCCATCCTGTTCTTGGGCGGCTGCTTGGGACTCGCCGGCGGGGGGATCTGGGTGCTGGCCCGTGCCGGTTGGGAGCAGGTCAGCCCGGAAGATCCCGGCAAGGCGCTGGCCAGCGAGGTTTTCCGTACGATCTCCCGGAGTATGAATGCGAAAATGCCATGGGCTCCGCCGAACGGTTCCCGCTGGCAAGCCGCGAGTCATCGCGTCTGGATGCGCTGCTTGAAGACTAAGCCGCCGATGTAAGGTTCGTCCGCCAGTCTGGCCAACGGCGCAACCGCTTTCGCAGTCGTTTCACCGGTGCAGAAATGAACTCCTGAAATGAGTCAAATTGCCGCTTCACTTACCGGTCCTCAAGCTGCGGTCTTGCCTCTCTCCCGGTTCCACCGGACGCGGCGGATTGGCTACAGCCTGGCCGATCAGGCGTTTTCCGCCGGCGGCATGTTTCTCGTGAACCTGGTACTGGCCCGCACTCAGACCAAACAAGAGTACGGGATGTTTGCCCTGTCCTATTCGCTTCTGACCTTTCTTATGGGCCTGCATAATGCTGCGATTCTCGAGCCCTTCACCGTCTACGGTTCGGGGAGATATCGCAGCCGCTTTGCGGAATACTCCCGGCTGATTGCCTGGAGCAATGTCGCGCTTGGTCTGTTGCTCACAGCACTGGTCCTGAGCGTGTGCTGGGGATGGCACTGGATAGCCCCTGACCATTTGCCCCGGGCCATCGTGGGCCTCGGACTCACGCTGAGCGTGCTGCTCTCCGGAGCCTCGCTGCGCCGCAGCTTCTACGTGCAGCGAAAGCCGGCGGGGGCGGCCGCCACTTCGCTGGCTTTTTTCGCGACCGTTTCTCTATCGCTTTGGTTTGCAGTCCGGGAGCATGTTCTGAACAGCTTCTCGGTTTTTCTGATCCTGGCGCTGGGATGGATTGTGGCCGGTGCGCTTTGCCTGGGCCGCGCGCCGCAGTTTCGGCCGTCCCCGTTCTACCCCAGGGAGAGCTTCCTCGAAGCCGAGCCGACCTATTGGCGCGAACACTGGGAATATTCGCGCTGGGTCCTGGCGACCGCGTTTGTCTTTCAGTTTATGCACCAGGGCTATTACTGGCTGGTGGCCGGATTTCTATCCGTGAACCAGGTCGGCAACCTGAAGGCGCTGTACATTCTGATTGCTCCGGTCGAGCAAGTCATGATTTCGCTGTCTTTCCTGTTGTTGCCGGCTCTGACCGCGAGATATGTCGCCGGAAATATCGACGGCTTTTTGCTGCTCTGGAAGCGCTATGCGCTGGCGATGGTGGGAATCACGCTGCTGTTCGCCCTGACGGTCCGGCTGGCGGGCACACCGGTGATGCACATTCTTTACGCGGGAAAGTTCGACGGCCTCGCTCCACTGCTTTTCCTTCTCGCTTTAGTGCCGCTATGGACCGGCATTGGCAATACATTCAGCGACGCATTGCGCGCCGCGGAGCGGCCACGTCTGGTTTTTTACGCCTACGTGAGCAGCGCACTGGCAACCTTCTTCGCCGGAGTGCCTTTGGTTATCCACTTTGGTTTGCGCGGGGCGGTCTACGGTATGCTGCTTTCCGGGGCAACCTACGCGTGTGCTCTCGCCGTGGCTTTCTGGTTTTGCGTTTCCCAAGGCCCGCGCGGCGGCGGATTCATACCCGCCCTCTCCGCCCTTCACCCTCGCTTCTGCAACAAAACTAGAACTAGTAACGCGCAGCCCGCAGCATCAGTAAATTATGTCAGTCTCATTTAGCTACTCACCCAGTCTGCCAGCCGAGAGCGACCCGGGCGCGGCTTTGCCCGTCTATGATTCGGAACTGGCGCGTCCGCCCGCTCCGATCGCGCTGTTCGTTTACAACCGGCTCGCTCACACCCGGCGCACCGTGGAAGCTCTCCGCGCCAACCCTCTCGCCGGGCAAAGCGATCTGTTTATATTTGCCGACGCGGCGAAGGATGAGTCCGGCGGTGCGGCCGTGGCAGCCGTCAGGAAGTTCATCCGGGCGATTGACGGATTCCGCTCGGTGACCATCAGCGAACGCGAAAGAAACCTGGGCCTCTCGAACTCCATCATCCGCGGAGTCACCCAGCTTTGCCGCTATCGGGGCCGCGCCATCATCCTTGAAGACGATCTGCTCACCACCCCTGACTTCCTGACCTTTGTAAACCGGGGGCTCGACCGTTATGAAAATAGCGCACAAGTTTTTAGCGTGACCGGGTTTAATTTCCCCATTGCCGTGCCGCCGAATTATCCCTACGACGCCTTTGCCTCAGTGCGAAGTTGTTCGTGGGGATGGGCAACCTGGAAAGATCGCTGGGAGAAAGCCAAGTGGTCCGTCTCCGTATTCGACGACCTGATTTCGACCCCCGAAGGCCGGCGGCGAGTCGACCAGGCGGGCCCGGATCTGGCTCAGATGTTGGGCCTGCAGGCCGCCGGAAAAATTCAGGGCTGGGATGTGATTTGGGGGTTCGAACACCTGCGCCACCGAGCGGTCGCGATTCGCCCGGCAATTTCGAAGGTGTATAACATCGGCTTTGATGGCTCGGGAATACACTGCAGAAGAGCGCCCTTCGAGCAGAGCGCCTTGCGCAGCGAGGGTTTATCCGCTCAGAGATTCCCCGAAGTCATAACCCCGGATCCCTACTTCGGCGACAAGATCATGCGCTTGCACCGACTCTCGTACGCGAAAAAGATATGGCGGACCTGTTCCCGCTACTTTTCTTCCCGAGCGGGCCGCTAGCGGTGAAAGGAAAATCTCCAGCTTCATGCTTTGTGAAAGTCGCGCTCATCGGCGCGGGTTCATGACAACCCTGAAATCCTTGCAGCAAGACTGGGAATGGCTGGGAGAAAATGATCCGCTGTGGGCGGTTTGCACCGATCCTTCGCGCAGCGATCGACGCTGGAACCAGCAGGAATTTTTTGCCACCGGAGAAGCCGAAGTCAACACAGTGTTGGATCTTCTGCAATCCCTCGGATACACTCCCAGCCGAAAGGAACGGGCGCTCGACTTCGGTTGTGGGGCCGGCCGCCTGACCCGGGCACTCTCGCTCCATTTCGACCAGTGCTGTGGAATCGACATCTCTTTTTCCATGATCGCAGCCGCCAAGCGGCTCAATCACGACCGCACGAATTGCCAATTCCTGGTGAACCGCTCGGAAAAACTGGTTGACCAGCCTGACCGGTCCTATGGGTTCATCTATTCGAGTATCGTCCTGCAACATCTGCGGCCAAGGTTGGTTATTTCCTACCTGCAGGAATTTGCCCGGCTGCTTTCGGGGGGAGGCGTCCTAGTCTTCCAAATGCCGTCGCATCGCAACGCTTTCCTCGGCCAATTGCGGTCGGCGCTACACCTGAAGTCCAGGATCCGGCGCCTGCGGCAAGCCGTGGGTCAGATCGATTCCGACCCCCGAAGCAAGATGGAAATGAATTGCCTGCGCGCCGGGCCGATCCATCAGGTTCTAAACTCTTCCGGGTGCGAAGTGGCCGACGTTCGTCTGACCAACTCCTGCGACCCAGGCTTCAATGGAAACCTCCGTTATCTCGAAGCGGAGCCGATTTCCAGCTACGTAAGCAAACAATACGTTGCCCTGAAAGTCGGGTAGTCGATCGACACGGCAGACGGTAGCGACAAGTTCGGACCAAGCATGCGAGTGGCGATTAATTGTTTGCAAGTCGACCCCAGATTCGTGGGAGGAGTTACATCCTACGTGTTGGGCTTGCTGGAAGGCTTCGCCGAGGTCTCCAATGGCTGCCAGTTCCGGGTATTCATCTCCATCGCCAATGCTCGTCTTTTTCATGACCTGCGAAAACATGAGCGGCGAAAATACGACCTGCAAAAAAACAGCCCGCAAAAAAGTATCGGCCTGGATTTCGTCGAAGTCGATGACAACCTTCTCGGTCTGAAGGGCAATCTCTGCCGTGCGGCGCTGCTCTCGGGAAGCATGGGTGTGTACAAGCTGGCGAGTGACGGGCTCTTCCAAAAAATCAGGGGGCTGATGGAGAGCGGGTCGGATGTTCTTTACACTCCAACGCCGGTGTTGTGCTGTTTTAACAACCGCCGGCCCACAGTGCTCTCCATGCACGACATCCAGCACGTGCACCACCCGGAATTTTTCAGCTGGCCGGCGCGCCTCAGCCGCAGTGTCACTTACGGTCTCAGCGCACAACATGCCAGTTATCTTCAGGCCAACAGCCGGTACACGAAGAAAGACCTGCTGCGACATTTTCGCGCGCTCTCGCCGCAACAGGTGGAGGTGATTCCCTCGGGAGTGGTGGCCGATAAATTTGCCGCAGCGGCGGCGGAAGATGCGCTGACTGGGCTGGGCGGAATCCCCGACCGTTTTCTTTTTTTCCCCGCCCAGTTTTGGCCGCACAAGAACCATTTGACGTTGCTGCAGGCGTTGAAGCAGATCGAAACCAAACATGGCGTGAAGATTCCTCTGGTTCTGACCGGCGAGAAATTTTCCGCGGCTCCGCCAGTCTTTCAATTCATCGCGGAGCAGTCCATGGCCTACGTCCGGCACTTGGGGAAGGTTACATTTCAGCAAATGGTAGCCCTGTATCAAAAAGCGGCTTTCATGATAACCGCCACCTTGCACGAGTCCAGCAGTCTGCCAATTCTGGAGGCGGCCGCCGCCGGCGTCCCTATTATCGCCTCGAGAATCCCTCCCATCGAGGAACTGGGACAGGTGCTCCAGTTGAATCTGTTCGACCCGCTGGATGTGGAGGCGCTGGCGCGTCTCATCGTTGCGCTTTGGGACGATAGGAAAACGCCCTCCGCTCAAGCCGCCTACAACCGCCAGCGCATCAGTTTCTACTCCTGGAGCAACACTGCGCGGAACTACATCCGTTTTTTTGAGCGAATCGCGAACTGAGAAGGTTCTCCGAACAAACTGCCACAGGGCGTCCGGCCTGAAGGCTCAGTGAAACCAATGCTGCGACTCATCTATATTCCGCTGCTGGTGGTGGTGCTGTGGGTTTTTTGGCGGGTCATCAGGAAAATCGGCAGATGCGATGCGGCGCTCACGCCGATCTTAGGTTGGACGGTGGGACTGGCCTTTTTCTTCCTTGTCCCGCTGACCCTGATGGCGCTGAATGGAGGATATCAAGACCCCGCTTTCTACGCCGCCAGCGCCAGCCACAGCAGTGTCGATCTTTCGAGTACTGAGTTTTTCGTCCCCTTTCTGACGATCTGGACTGCGTTGGTGTTCTCCGCCGGAGTTCTCCTTTTCTTTCTCCCGAAAGCGCCTCCCCAGACCGAGCCGGCGCGAACTCGGCCGGAACTTGCTCTCGACCAGGCGCTTTTGAGAAAAGTCATCTTCGTGACCACCGTTCTGGCGTTAGTCGATTACGGGCTCACCATACGGATGGTTGGCGGGTTCGGGCAGTTTCTCTTGAGCAACTGGTCGGGCCGCGTCAGCGACCTTCTGGCAGATATGGGGGACCGCTACGCGTTATACCTGTGGGTCTCCCAGGCGAATCAAATCGTATTCACCGCCGCAGCCGCACTCTATACCCACGCCGAAGCGCAGGAGGGCAAGATCCACTGGCGAATTTCCGCGCTGCTGGTTCTGGTCTTCCTGTTGCACATCGCCTTTCAAGGCGAGCGGATTTATCTGGCTCTTTACCTGCTCTCCGCACTCACCTCGTGCTGGCTGTATCGCAGAAAGAAGCTGGTCGCCGGCTTGCTGCTGGCCGCCCCGGTGCTGGCGGCGGTGTTCAGCGCGTGGGCTTATTTTCGCAACGACCTCTCGAAACTCAGCGATAACGTCTCGGTCTACAGCGACGCGGACATGCAAAATCGCACTCTGACCTGGTTCATGGATGCCTGCGACGGAGACGATGTCATGTTTCTGTTTCACGTCATCCAGGACTTCGGCACGAGACACGAATACCTGTACGGCTCGTCGTATGCCCGAGCCGTATATTTTGTCATTCCGCGCAGCATGTTTCCCGAGAAACCGCACGGCTTCAACCTGCAACTCGCGGAGATTTACGAGCCGGGCTCCCCGACCAGCTTCGCCGCGACGCAACTGGGTGAGTTATACGCAAACTTCGGGCCAGCCAGCATCCTGCTGCTGCCGGCTCTGACGCTTGCCATCCTGCTGCTCTCAAATCACCTGCGCAAAGGAGCCCAGCGCAATCCGTTAATCTTTACCGAACTGTTTCTCCTGCTGATCTGGGCTGCCCGGTCCACGCTGGAAGACCAGTTCATCACCTTCGTGTTCGCGCTCCTGTTGACCCGCGGCCTGCGCCTGGAGCATGGCTGGGGCAGGCGCAGCCGGGCAATTGCACCGCTGCCCGCCATTTCCTCATGAATCTCCTGCACATGAACCTCCAGGCCATTTCGAGCCGGAGCATTGCGGGCAGGATCGCGCGGCTTCCCTTGTCGTTCATCCCGCGGGAGACGGTAGTTCCAATTTTTGGCGGCCGCTTGCGCGGGAAACGTTGGATCGTGGGTTCGGCGATTCACCGCTGCTGGCTGGGTTTCTACGAGTTCGAAAAGCAGCGTCTGATTTCTTCGATGGTCAAGCCAGGAACCGTTTTCTACGATGTTGGCGCGAACGTTGGTTTTTACTCGCTACTAGCTTCTGAGTTGGAGGGACCCCAGGGCAAAGTCTTTGCGTTCGAACCGCTGCCCAGAAACGTTGCCTATCTGCGCAGACATCTGGAGCTGAACCGGGTTTCCAATGTGGAAATCCTCGAACTCGCGCTTGGGGAACAGACTGGAATGGCTTCCTTCACTCCCGAGCCCAGCGGCTTCATGGGCCGCTTGTCGGATGCCGGCTGCTTACCGGTTGCAGTGGCCCGCCTGGACGATTTGCTGGAACAGGGAAGACTCGTCCCCCCGCACTCGATCAAAATGGACATTGAAGGCGCGGAACTGCTTGCTCTGCGCGGCGCGATTGGCTGCATTCAGCAGCATCGACCGCTTATTTTCTTGGCTACGCACGGCCGCGACGTCCACCACGCCTGCTGCCATCTCTTGAAATCCTGGGAATACGAGTGCACGGAATTTGGATCTGTCAGCGGCGATGGTCTCGGCGAAGTCGTGGGCTGGCCGTCACGTGGCCAGTGAGTCCGCGACCCTCGGGGTGAAGGCACCGGGCAAGACTGCTCTTGATAAAAATGATGTACATCGCGGGATGCGGCAGCAGCGGAACGACGCTGTTAGCCCGGCTGCTGGGAGAAATACCCAACTTCGTGTCGGTGGGAGAAGCGGGCGCCTATTTCCTGGGTCCCGGGGACTTCAGCCAGGCGGCCATCCCCTGTGGCTGCGGAGCACCGATGGCGGAGTGCACCTTGTGGAGCAGGCTGGCGGTCGATGGTAAGCTGCACGCTTTGGGCAGTCCTTTTACTCGTTCTCGCTACATTCACCGCGCCTTGTGGCCGACGCCTGAAATTCATCCTCAGTTACCGCGTTTTCTGGCAGCCGCGGGCGAGTTCTACCATGATTTGGCGCGGCTCACGGAAGCCTCGGTGATTGTCGACTCCTCGAAGAGTCCCGCATTGGCGGCTTTACTGACCCGGATTCCGGGGATCGAACTGCACGTAGTGCATCTGGTCCGCGACCTGCGCGGCGTAGTCAGCAGCGGGCGTCGGACTAAGGCTTACGTTCCCGCAACCTCGGCTCAACGCTGTATTTTGCAGTGGTACTGGGCCAATCTTGGCGCCGAACTGCTGCCACCCCGGGCTGCCCGGTTTGTGCGGCTGCGATATGAAGATTTCATGGCCCGTCCTCAACCAATACTGGAGCAGATTGCATCCGCCACGGTTGGCGCTCCGGTACGTTGTTCTTTCCTGGGAGATGGACAGGCGCGTATTCAAACCCAACACCACGCCCTGGGCCATCCGGATAAATTTCAGTGCGGAGAAATCCCGCTTCGTGAACGCACAGCAGAACTGAACCTCCTCCTGAAAAGTGTCGTGTCCGTGTCCGGCGCACCACTGCTGGCGCGCTACGGATATTTTTCCAAAGGTTCGAAATCATATTCATCCCAGCCTTCGTCCGACTTGCACCTTTCCACGGTTCAGAAACTTAAAGCCGAACCGCCCGCGATCTAGCCGAAGTTCGTTTCCGCAGGATCTCTCCGGGTGGAAACTCTCTGATCAAGGACCGTCGCCATGACCGTGCAGCAAATTGACCTTGATGTAACCCGATATCCGGGCGCGCAGAAAGTGCCACTTCCGTCCGAAGAGACTGTTTCCGCCGCTTCGTTCTGCACAATTTGCCAGGGTCTTTGCGAAACCTCAGCCAGTGGACTTTTCGACACGCGCTTTGGAATTGAAGGCAGGTTTGAAGTCCGCAAATGCGGCGGGTGCGGCTGGGAGCAGATTTTTCCTGCGCCCACACCCGCACAACTGAAGCAGCTCTATGAAGGGTTCTACAATTTCGGTGGCGAACAGGACACGCTTTACACCACGCTGCGGGAACGGTTTTTCTCCTCGGCGCTTTATCGCTGGTGGATTCGCCTCGACGGAGACGTCTCCTTCCACGCCCGCCGCGGCAGCGGACGGCTGCTCGACATCGGCTGCAATGAAGGAAGAACTCTGAAGAATTATGCCCGCAACGGCTTCCAGGCGGAAGGCACGGAGTTGAACGAAACCGCTGCGGCAATGGCGCGCCAGGCCGGTTTTCGCGTTTTTACCGGGCCGCTCGAAGACTTCGCTCCCGCCGTTCCCTACGATGTAGCGGTGCTGTCGAATGTCCTCGAACATGCACTCGATCCGGGAGCGATGTTGACTTCGGTTCGGCGTCTGCTGAAGCCCGAAGGCCAGGTTTGGATTAGCTGCCCCAATCGCCGGAGCTGTTTGCGCTCCGTCTTCGGACGCTGGTGGATCAACTGGCACGTTCCTTTTCACATCACCCACTTTTCTCCCCGTACCCTGCGGGATCTCCTGCAAGAAAGAGGCTTCCGCCTGATGGAAACGAGGCAGATTACTCCCGCTTTGTGGGTGGCTTCCTCGATCGTGGCGCGTTTGTTTGCCCGTCCCGCGAAGCCCACGCGGCAACTGCGGAATCCATTTTTGATGTTTGCCCTGGTGCTGGCCTGCCGCGCTCTGCTGTTTCCGCTGCTGTACTGGGGCAACCGCACCGGGCGAGGAGATTGCCTGGTTGCTGTCGCGGCTAGAGCCGATTGATTCCAAGAACCCCCGCCTCCCATGAAAAAAGCCCTCATCACCGGCATCACCGGCCAGGATGGTTCCTACCTCGCCGAATTCCTTCTCACCAAGGGATATGAAGTGCACGGCATCAAACGCCGCAGCTCCCTGCTGAACACGGAGCGTATCGACCATCTGTACGAAGATCCGCACGTTCCCGACCGCCGTTTTTTTCTCCACTATGGCGATATGACTGACGCCAACAGCCTCATCCGGGTGGTCGGGAAAGTGCAACCCGATGAGATCTATAATCTTGCGGCGCAGAGCCATGTCGCGGTTTCCTTCGAGCAGCCGGAATATACCGCGAACGCGGATGGGTTGGGCACGCTGCGTCTGCTCGACGCAGTGCGCGTGCTTGGTCTGGAAAGAAGCGCGCGCTTCTATCAGGCTTCCACCTCCGAACTGTATGGTTTGGTGGCGGAGACGCCGCAGACGGAGCGTACCCCATTCCATCCCCGGTCCCCTTACGGAGTCGCCAAGCTCTATGCCTTCTGGATCACGGTGAATTACCGAGAAGCCTACGGGATGTACGCGTGCAACGGAATTTTATTCAACCACGAATCTCCGGTGCGCGGCGAGACCTTCGTTACCCGCAAGATAACCCGCGCCCTGGCGCGCATTAAGTTAGGCCTGCAGGATTGCCTGTATCTGGGAAATCTCGAAGCCCGGCGCGACTGGGGCCACGCCCGCGACTTCGTGGAGATGCAGTGGCTCATGCTGCAGCAGCCGCAGCCCGAGGACTTCGTGATTGCCACCGGAGAACAGCACTCGATCCGCGAGTTTGTCGAAGCCGCGGCGGAGGAGCTGAATATTTCTCTCGACTGGAGAGGAGCAGGCCCGGACGAAAAGGGGTACGATGCGCGGGGCAAGTGCCGGGTGCAGATCGACCCTCGCTATCTGCGTCCTGCGGAAGTGGATTCTCTGCGGGGAGTTGCCGACAAAGCCAGAACCAAACTCGGCTGGCGCCCCCGGATCACGTTTCGCGAGCTGGTGAGGGAAATGGTGCAGGCTGACTTGCAGGCCGCAGAGCGCGACAAGTTAATGAAAACCTCCGGCTACCGGGTGTACGAGTACCACGAATAGCTCGCCAGAAATTCATGGAGCTTTCCGACACAATCTTCGTAGCCGGACACACCGGCCTGGTCGGCTCGGCGCTGGCGCGGCGTTTGCAGGCGGGGGGACACCACAATCTCCTGCTGCGCACCCGCGCCCAGCTGGACCTTGGCGATGCCGCTGCTGTCCGCGAATTTTTTTCCGCATACCATCCCCGTTATGTTTTTCTGGCCGCCGCAAAGGTCGGCGGAATTCTGGCCAACCAGACTCTGCCGGGGGACTTTATCCTGGAGAACCTGCGGATCCAGACCAACGTCATCCATGAATCCTGGCGCAGCGGGGTCGAGCGGATTCTGTTTCTCGGCTCCAGCTGCATTTATCCCCGGCTGGCGCCGCAACCGCTGCGCGAGGAGTCCTGGCTGACCGGACCGCTCGAGGCGACGAACCGCGCCTACGCGGTGGCGAAAATTGCCGGCATCGAAATGGGTTGGGCCTACAACCGTCAGCACGGCACCGGCTTCCTGGCCGCCATGCCTACTAACCTGTACGGTCCGGGGGACAACTACCATCGCGAGCATTCTCATTTGATTCCCGCGCTGCTGCGCAAAATGCACGAAGCGAAAATAAGCTGCGCCCGGCAGGTGGTGATCTGGGGCAGCGGAAACCCGCGGCGCGAATTTCTGCACAGCGATGACGCCGCCGATGCCTGCATCTTTCTTTTGCGCCTCCCTCCGGCGGAATTCAGCCGATTGAGTGGGAATGACCAGCACGCCCCCTTGGTGAATGTGGGCTGCGGCGAAGATCTGACGGTTCGGGAACTGGCGGAGCTCGTGGGCGAAGTTATTGGGATTAAACCGGAGTTGATATTCGACACTGCGAAGCCGGACGGCACCCCGCGCAAGCTGCTCGATGTAAGCCGCCTTGCCGCGCTCGGCTGGAAGCCGCGAATCAGCCTGCGTGAAGGTCTGCAGCAAACCTATGCCGATTTTTGCTCCCGGCCCGCCGAACTCCATCGTGGAGACGCCACACCGTCGACCACACCGTCGACCAATCTGACCCAGTGCGCATTCTGATTCACGGCCTGAACTTCGCTCCGGAACTGATTGGCGTCGGCAAGTATACCGGGGAGATGGCAGAGTGGCTGGCGGCGCAGGGCCACCAGGTGCGGGCCGTCACTGCGCCGCCGTTTAATCCGCAGTGGATAGTAGCCCCTGGCTTTTCGGCGTGGCGGTATGCCAGCGAGGACTCCAATTGCCGGGGACAGGCTATTCGGCGAGAAGGTTCTGCAATCGCAGGTGGACACTTGCAGGTGTTCCGTTGCCCGGTGTGGGTGCCGTTGCATCCCTCGGCCACCAAACGCATTTTGCATCTGGCCAGCTTCGCGCTCGCCAGTTTTCCCGTGATGCTCGGCCAGAGTATCTGGAGGCCCGAGGTAGTGCTGGTCGTCGAACCGACACTTTTCTCGCTGCCGGCGGCCCGGCTCACTGCCCGGTTCTCTGGCGCGCGCAGCTGGCTGCATGTGCAGGATTTCGAAGCCGATGCCGGCTTTAAGCTGGGGCTCCTGCACTCGCCCGGACTCAGGTGTGCGATCCAGTGCGCGGAAAAAAAACTTATGTCCGCCTTCGGCCGGGTTTCCACGATTTCCCAGAAAATGCTGGCAAAGCTGGTCCAGAAAGGAGTGTCCCCCTCCGCCTGCTGCCTGTTCCCCAACTGGGTGGATACGGCTGCCATCTATCCCCTCCCGGAGCCCAGCCCGCTGCGAGTGGAATTGGGCATTACGGCCAGCGAGACGGTGGCGCTGTATTCCGGAACCATGGCGCGAAAGCAGGGATTGGAGATTATGGCGCAGGCCGCCCGCCGATTGTCGGGAATCAGCGGTTTACGTTTTGTATTTTGCGGCGAAGGTTCGGGTAAAGCGGCCCTGGCGACTCTCACCGCCAGCCTCGCCAATGTGCAGTGGCTTCCGCTTCAGCCTTTCGACCGGCTAAACAATTTGCTCAATCTGGCCGATGTTCATCTATTGCCACAAAAAGCCGACGCCGCCGATCTGGTGATGCCTTCGAAGCTGACTGGCATGCTGGCCAGCGGGCGGCCCATCGTGGCCACAGCCCATCCGGGCACGCAACTGGCTCAGGCAATTGAGGGCCGCGGAATCGTAGTGGAGCCCGGAGATGCCGGCGCTTTTGCCGATGCGGTCGAGCAACTCGCCCACGACCGGGATTGGCGCGAAAGGCTCGGAAGAAGTGCGCGGGAATATGCGGTTTCTGAATTGGAAAAACAAACTGTCCTTAACCGCTTCGAGCGGGACTTGTTGCAGTTTGCCGCAGCCGGGTGAGATTCCGCTCCGGCGCGCTGCCGGCGCAGGGGAAAGACAAGTAGGCGCGCAATCGCAAATGAAAGGCCGCCGTGGCTAGTGTTGGGACCAAGGCATTCGACGATAGCGGGGTAGTTTTCTCGCCCTACTGGAGAAGCGATTTTCGCCAGGCCGTCAAACGTGGCGTTGATATTCTGGCCGCGGTTTCCATACTTATCTTCTTCTCTCCTCTATTTCTGCTTTTGGCGGTAGCGGTCAAAGTAAGTTCTCCGGGGAAGATTTTCTATCGCTGGCAAGTGGTGGGCCAGGCAGGCAGACCGTTCCTGAGTTTCAAATTCAGGTCGATGGTGAGTAATGCCGATGAACTCAAGAGCAACCTGGAAGCCCGCAACGAGATGACCGGACCGGTTTTCAAAATCACCGACGACCCTCGCGTCACCCCGGCGGGAAAATGGATGCGCCGCCATAGCCTCGATGAACTGCCGCAGCTCTACAGCGTGCTGAAAGGGGACATGAGCCTGGTGGGGCCGCGGCCTCCGCTGGTCACCGAATTCGAACGCTTTACCGCGTACCAGAAGCAAAAGCTTTCCGTGAAGCCAGGCATCACCGGCTTATGGCAGGTCAGCGGGCGGAACCAGATCAACGATCTTGATCAGTGGGTGCGCCTCGATCTTGACTACATCCGCGGCTGGTCTCTGTGGCTGGACACCAAAATCCTGCTGCGCACAGTGTTCGCCGTTTTATCTGGTTCCGGTAAATAAGCCAAAGGAGCTTGCTGCACTCATGCGCGTACTGATCACCGGCGGTGCGGGTTTCATCGGAGGCCATTTAGCCGACCGGTTTCTTCGTGACGGCTTTCAGGTGCGAATACTCGACAGCCTGGTTCCCCGGGTTCATCCTCGGGGCCGTCCCGGCTACGTCCCAGCAACCGCTGAATTTATCCAGGGCGACGTCACCGACCGCGATGTGCTGCTGGCCGCGCTGCAGGGAGTCGACATCGTCTCTCATCAGGCGGCGTATCAGGATTACATGCCGGATTTTTCCCGCTTTCTCCAGATAAATGCAGTGAGCACGGCGCTTCTGTTCGAACTCATCATCGGGCATCGTTTGCCGGTAAAGAAAATTATCGTCGCGTCCTCACAGGCTGTATATGGCGAAGGTCAGTACCGTTGCGCGGGGCATGGCGACTTTCAGCCGGTGCCGCGCGCTCCCCGGCAACTGCAGCGCGGAGAGTGGGGAGTGGTGTGTCCAATATGTGAAGCGCCAGCCCAGGCTTTGCCGCTCGAGGAGCGCCACAACAATCCTTATAACCAGTATGCGGTTTCGAAACTCGCGCAGGAAAAAACCGCTCTGGGGCTGGGATGGCTGCACGGTATCGCCACGGTGGCGCTGCGCTACTCGATCACGCAAGGCAAACGGCAATCGCTTTACAACCACTACTCCGGCGTATGCCGCATCTTCTGCAGCCGCGCTTTGCAACATCTGCCACTGGTTCTTTATGAAGATGGCCACCAGACTCGCGACTTTGTCCACGTCGACGACGTGGTCGAAGCCAATATGCTGGTGCTCGACAAAAACGAAGCGAATGGCCAGGCATTCAATGTGGGTAGCGGGTGCGCCACCACGATCCTTGACTACGCTCGCCACGTGCTGGGGCGCATCCCCAGCCCGGCGGGCATCGAAGTTGCCGGCGAATATCGCCGGGGGGATAACCGACATAGTGTTTCGAGCATCCGTAAGCTGACAGAACTGGGCTGGAGGCCGCGACACAATCTCGAAAGGATTCTCGACGATTTCATGGAGTGGATCGAAAGCGCGGGCGGCATCCCGGCTTGCTTGCCCGATGCGGCCGCCGATATGCGCGCCGCCGGGGTTCTGCTGAGCGCAACAAATTTAGTTGCGTCCTGATTTCGATCGTTGTTTTTAGTTTTGGCTGTCCACAACGCTGTCCCACAATTATGGCCACGCTTACCGCATTCGACGTTCCCGCGTATCTCGAAGAGTTGTCCGCCACCATCCGGAACATGCCCGTGCCGGCAATCGACAGTTTGATCCGGGTCTTTCTCGGGGCCTATGAAAGAGGCCGGACCATCTTTCTTTTTGGCAATGGAGGCAGCGCCTCTCTGGCCTCGCACCTGACCTGCGATCTGGGGAAGGGCACTGCTCCTGGCGCCGGCCGGCGCTTGCGCGCACTTGCTCTCACCGACAATGTCGCCTTGATTACCGCCTGGGCCAACGATACGCACTACGAAAACATTTTCGCCGAGCAACTGGAAAATCTTCTTCAGCCCGGCGATATCGCATGCGCTATCAGCGGCAGCGGGAACTCTCCCAACATTCTTGCCGCTCTCAGTTTCGCGCGGCGCGCTGGAGCAATCACTGCGGGCATCACCGGCTTTCAAGGCGGGAAAATGAAAACGCTCTGCGATGTGTGTGTCGTGGTGCCTTCCGTCAACATGCAGATCATCGAAGACCTGCACCTGGCCATTGCTCACTCCGTGTTTCGCGCCGTGCAGCACGAGATCGAGGAGATCAACCGGACTGGCGCGAACATCCCTCGGACCCGTCCGGCTTCCAGACATTCGCCGGAGCTGCGTCTGGAGAACTGAATCGCACGCTTCGAGTGGGGAAATAACCAGACGCTCGTCTGCGCTATCAAGAAATCAAAGCTATGAAATCAGAGCAGCTTCGTAATCGTATTCTGGCGGCGGACCTGGCGTGGATTCCGGCGGCGCTCGGGGCCGAGCAGGCGCTGGGCTCGGCCCTGCACTGGCGGCAAACTCCTTTGGGCGCGTCCAACTTCGTGGTTTACGTTGTCTGCACCGTCTTTGCCTGGATTCTGCTGTCGGAAAACCTTCATCTCGATGGCTTTCGCGCGGGCTGGCGGATCCCGGCCTTGCTGTCGCACCTGTTGCTGGCTCTCGCTCTGGTGATGGTGCTGTTAATCGCGGTCGAGAAGGTGTCCGAGCGCTATCTCGGGAGATTCACTCTCAGCATCTTTTCGCTGTTCCTGCTAGTCGGGTTTCTGGGCATCCGCAGCGGCGCCCGGGCAACCGCCCTATGGCGATACAAGAATGGAAAAGTCCATCGTGTTGTCATCCTCGGCTCCGATCGCTTGGCCGTCGAACTGGCGGCGAAGTTCAACCATCATCCCGAACTGCTATGCAAGGTGGTAGGTTTTTTGTGTCCGGGAGCAGAAACCCCGCTGCGGCTCGCCTCCGCTGCGGTCGCCTGTCCGGCGACCGTACCCACCACAGCCGTGATCGATCTGTTACGCCAGCACAATGTAGACGAACTAGTCATGGCGCACACTCCGGTTTCGAAAGAGATTCTGAATCTGGTCGCGCTTTGCCGGCAGCAGGCCATCCGCGTCAGCCTGGTGCCGCAACCTTACGAACTCTATCTTTCCTCGCCCCGGCTGCTCGATCTCGGGGGCCTGCCTCTGCTGCAACTGGGCGAGACCGAACCTTCGTCGTGCCGCACTGGAAAGCGCGTCCTCGATATTGGGCTTGGGTTGCTTCTCACCGCCGTCACCTTGCCGTTAGTTCTCGCGTGCGCTGCCGTTCTACGTTTTTCAAACGGAAGCGCTTTCCAGTGGGAACGGCGTATCGGATGGCGAGGCATCAAGTTTTCCATGTTGCGCCTTAATGTGAAACGTAACCCGGCAGGCCAGTCCCGTTTTGACCACATTTTGTGGCGGCTCAGCATCTCCGAACTTCCCCAGCTCTGGAATGTTCTACGCGGAGAGATGAGCTTGGTGGGGCCTCGCCCGGAAGACCCGGAACGCGTGTACTCTTACTCCGCCTGGCAGCAACAACGGCTCTCGATAAAGCCCGGGATGACCGGACTAGCTCAGGTGTGCGGGCTGCGCGAGCAACATCCTTCGGAAGATAAGACCCGGCACGATCTGCAATACATGTTGCATCCTTCGTTGTTGAAGGATCTCTCGCTGCTGATTGAGACGATTTGGACTCTGACCGCGCGGCTGGTTAGCCTTCGCGGGCGCACATTTCCCGGCCAGGATCGCGAAAATGAAGCGCCGCCATCGCTTTTGTATTCGCCCAGCCCCCCGCCTTTTCCGGAGATATTACAGCATGCTCATCGGACGCAGTCCGGTTCGGATTAGTTTTGGCGGAGGCGGCACCGACCTCCCCTCCTATTACGAACAGTTCGGTGGCGCCGTGCTCAGCACCGCCATCAACAAGTACTTCTATACGATTCTCGGCAATCGCAGCGACGGCCGCGTGCAAGTCATCTCCTCCGACCTTCGGCTGTTCGGCAACTGGAGCGATCTCGCTGCACTTCCCGGCCTGCCTGCCGATAATCAGGGACTGGAGATTCCGCTCGCCGTGTTAAAAGATCTGGGCGGGAATTTTGCCGCCGATTTGTTTCTCGCTTCCGAAATCCCTCCCGGGACTGGCTTGGGTTCTTCCGCCAGTGTTTGCGTGAACCTCTTGAAAGTGCTCAGTACGTATTTGCGGCTTCCATTGTCGAAATACGATCTCGCGGAGCGCGCCTATCGCGTCACGCGCGTCGGACTAAAACGGCACGTCGGCAAACAGGATGAGTATGCCGCCGCATTTGGTGGTTTGAATTACATCCGTTTTAATCCGGACGGAGCCACGCAGGTCGAACCTCTGCAACTCGATCCCGGCGTCCTATCCGCATTACAGGCAAACCTCATGTTGTTTTTTACCGGAGCCGCGCATCACTCCTGGGACATTCTGGCGGACCAGGAAGAATCCACGCGACTGCCCACCGGTCCCGCCGTGGAAGCGCTGCACCAGGTGAAAGAGGCGGGAGCACTGATGAAAGAGGCGCTCTTGTGCGGCGACCTGGAACATTTCGGACACTTGCTCGATGATGCCTGGCAGGCCAAGAAGCGCATCTCCCAACGCATTTCGAATCCGCGCATCGACCACTTCTACGCATTGGCGCGCCAACACGGCGCCGTAGGCGGGAAGATCACCGGCGCTGGCGGCGGAGGATTTCTCCTTCTCTATGCTGAACCAATATCTCAGGCGGCGGTGCGTGTGGCGCTGCAGGGAGAAGGTTTGCAAGAGATGGCTTTTGCCTTCGATACCCAAGGGGCGCAGGTTATTGTGAACGACCCTTTCATCGATCACGACGAGCACGCCGGTACGCGATGGACATTTCTGCCCTGCACGTCGGCGGCCTCGGTTTGATCTTCAACCGGCATCGTGACCGCGAGGAGCCGCAGTGAAAGCCTTTTTGCTGGCGGGCGGACACGGAACCCGTTTGCGTCCCCTCACCGATTCTCTGCCCAAGTGTCTGGTGCCGATTCAGGGCAGACCCCTGCTCGACATCTGGCTCGACCTCTGTGCCCGTTCCGGTATCACCGAAATTCTGATCAACCTGCATGCTCATGCGCGACTGGTCGAAAAGCATCTCACAAGTAAATGTTCCCCAGGCATCGTTCGTGTCGTTCGTGAGAAGCAGTTGCTCGGCTCGGCGGGAACCATCGCGGCAAATCGACACTGGATCGGTTCCGATCCCGCGTTCTGGATTCTCTATGCCGACGTTCTCACAACCACGGATTTGCGGCGCATGGCCGAGTTCCATTTCCTGCACGGCGCCGTCGCGACGGTCGGTCTCTACCAGGTGCCCGACCCTTCACGCTGCGGGGTCGCGCTGACGGACAGCTCTGGAATCATCACGAGTTTCGAAGAAAAGCCGAAAGATCCGCGCAGCAACTGGGTCTTTTCGGGACTCATGCTGGCAGGCCCGGGCTTGTTTGATTTCATACCACCCAGCGTTCCCGCCGATATCGCCTTTGATGTCTTGCCCCGCCTGCTGGGCAAATTGCAGGCTTACCACATCAAGAACTACCTGCTCGATATCGGTACAATGCCGAATTATCAAAAAGCACAGAATACCTGGCCTGGCATAGATGTTCGCTCGGCGCAATCCGACGAGGCAATCTCCGCTTCCTTGCCCGGTGTGCTCTCTGCTCGTCAAGTTCTAAAGCTCTACGGAGGATCGTCGTGAACCCCGGACGGCTCCGGGGCGTGATTTTCGATATGGACGGCGTTCTGGTGGATAGCCACGCGGTGCATCGCAGAGCTTGGCGGCAGTTTTTTCAAACCTTGGGACGGGACGTGTCCGAGTCTGAGCTGGATTTCATTTTGGATGGCCGCAAACGCAGCGATATCCTGCGGCATTTTCTCGGCAACTGCCGCGATTCGGAGCTTGAGGAATTTGGCCGACGGAAAGACCGTATCTTCCAGGGAATGCGGCTGGAGGCGTCCCCGGTTCCGGGCGTTGTGCCTATGGTGCGCGCGCTGCATCGCAATGGCACTGCGCTCGCGGTGGCGACCTCCGCCAGCCGCAAGCGCGCCGTCTCAACCTTGACCGAACTTGGATTAATCGACTGCTTCCCAGTCATTGTGGCGGGCGAAGACGTAGTTCTCGGCAAGCCCGACGCCGCCGTTTATCGATTGGCCTGCGCACGCATCGCAATCAAGCCGGCGAACTTGCTGGCCGTAGAAGATGCCATTTCAGGCATTCGGTCCGCCGTGGCAGCTGGCTTACGATGCATCGGAGTTGCGTTGCATGAGACCCGACAAACCCTAACCCTTGCGGGCGCGATGCACGTGGTGCGGGACTTCCAATCAGTTTCCGCGCATGATCTGGAACGCATTTTTGCCGGTGGCGAACTGGGGAAGCTAGGCGCGGCAGCAGCCGGAGGTTAAAGACTCAGACCTTCGTTGCGGCACAGCTCTACGATTGAGAGCCGATCCGGCGCTCGCAGCTTCCGCAGAATGCGGTGCACATGATTCTTCACCGTCTGTTCGGAAAGATTTAGATGGCTGGCCATTTCTTTGTTGGTAAGGCTCTGCTGAATCAGTGCAACGAGTTGTTGCTCCCGGCGGCTGAGGCCGAGGCTATTCTTGAGATGCAAGCTGGGAATCGCCGGTTTGTGGTTCGCTACCCACCGAAATAACGCGGAAGAAAGTACCGGCGGACAGACCGCATCGCCTGCGGCAACCGCCCGAATCGTCCGTGAAACTTCAACCGCCGAAGCATCTTTTAGCACATAGCCCAAAACACCTGCCTGTACCACGCGCAGGAAAATGGCCTCTTCGGCCTCCATGCCCACCATCACAACCCGGATAGCCGGGTTGAGTTGATGGAGTTTGTGCACGATCCCGGGCTCCGCCAGGACCGGAGAAACGGAATCAAGCACCACGACGTCAGCTCGGGCTAACGCAATCTGTTCCAATACATCTGGCCCAAACGATCCTGCCCCGATTACGCGGATATCCTCTTTCTTCGACAGAATGCGCAACAAAGCTTCGCGCAGCAGCCGGTTTTCAGCCAACAAAAATACAGCGGCTCCCGGTCCCGAAAATGTTGAAACTGCAGTTCCCATCTGATAACCAGACCCGCTCAATCCCTCGTTAGATTTCTCCCGCCCGCCTCACTCAGCCGACATTCGCCTCACTGGCCCTCTAAGCAAATCAACTTGGGAGTAAACTCGTCCCAGTTGCGAAACTTAGTTGCGCAACTCACTCTCAAACGCTAACTGGATGGCAAAGATCGGGTCAACAAGAATGGTGTGTTTTGCGGATTCTGATTCCCGTCACGGGAGAGAACGTTTGAATTCCAGAAATGGGATTGCCAGCAGCGACGCTTCCGTTATGATCGCAGGTCAACCACTTACAGAGAGAATCGAAAAAGTCTTAAGGTGCCGTCACCGCGTAGATTTTTGCTAGTGGCGCAACCCTCTTACCGTCTTAGCAGTCAAAAGCATAACGTGAACCCTTCGATCTTTCCGCGCAGCAGTGGGATTTTATTGCATGTCACGTCGTTGCCCGGTGGCCAAGGCATTGGAGATCTGGGGGCCTCGGCCTACGAGTTTGTCGACTTTCTGGCCCAGTCCCGGCAGAAGGTCTGGCAGGTGTTGCCGCTCGGTCCCACCGGATACGGCGATTCGCCCTATCAATTATTCTCCGCCTTTGCCGGCAATCCTCTCCTCATAGATCTCCAGGCGCTGCAAGAGCAAGGCTTGTTATCGGCTCCGGATTTGGCAGCCGCATCGGCCCTTCCCAATGACCATGTTGAGTACGGCGCCGTCATCGACGTTAAGCAACGTTTAATCGGCCAAGCCGCGCGCATATTTTTAGCCGACGGCAGTCAAGCAGGCCGCGCCGCATTCGACTCTTTCTGCATTGAGAATGCCGGTTGGCTCGACGACTATTCGCTCTTCATGGCGTGCAAAGCCGTCCACGGCAATGCCGTCTGGTCCGACTGGGACGGCGGAATCCGTCGTAGGGATCCCGCGGCTCTCGAAGAATGGCGGCAGAAATTAGCCCCGGAAATAAATGTCCATAGGTTTGCTCAGTTCGTGTTTTTCCAACAATGGCAGAAGCTCAAGCTCCACTGCCAAAGCCGCGGCATCAAGATCATGGGCGATATCCCGATCTACGTGGCGCACGATAGCGCCGACGTCTGGGCGCATCCGGAATTGTTTCGTCTGGATGAACAATTCCGGCCCACTGCAGTGGCGGGCGTTCCACCCGATTACTTCAGCGCTACCGGTCAGCTCTGGGGAAACCCTCTGTATCGCTGGGACGTGTCGGCCGCCTCCCGTCACCGCTGGTGGATCGATCGTTTTCGCGCATCCCTGAAATTGTTCGACTACGTGCGCTTGGATCACTTCCGCGGCTTCGAAGCCTTCTGGGAAGTTCCAGCCACCGCATCGACGGCGCAGGAAGGGAAGTGGGTGAAGGGTCCGGGCGCGCAGTTCTTCCGCGCTGTGAAGGCGGAATTAAAAGTGTTGCCATTCGTAGCCGAAAACCTGGGAGTGATTACTCCCGAGGTGGAAGCAATGCGCAAGGAATTCGGTTTCCCCGGCATGAGCCTGCTGCAATTTGCATTCGGAAACGATCCCCAGGGTCCCAGCTTCCGTCCGCATAACTATTCTCGCGAACTTGCTGCCTACACCGGAGGCCACGACAATGACACCACGGTCGGCTGGTGGAACAGTTCCGGCGTAGGCGAGAGCACGCGCACCGCGGAAGACATCCGGAAGGAACGCGCCTTTGCGCGAGCCTACTTAGGCTTCAGGGATGATGAGCCCGTCAATTGGGTACTCATTCGCGCGGTCCTCGCATCCGTTGCCGACATCGCCGTCGTTCCACTGCAGGATGTGTTAGGTCTCGGCAGTGAAGCGCGAATGAATTTGCCCGGCACGGTGACCGGAAACTGGAAGTGGCGCTACCAGGCAGACTCCCTCACGACCGAGGTCGCTGCCCGGTTGCTGGAGTTGACCGTTCTCTATGATCGCTAAACGCGCTCGAACTACAGCGGCGACAGCTCATCTTCGCCCTCTTCCTTCTTCGGACGCAGGAACCTTCTCTCCAAAAAGCCTTGGGCCAAATCTCTTCCACCGAGTCCGAAGGCGATTGCCAACCCCAGCATCAGCGCTCCGAAAACAATGCCAAAGGCCACCAGCATCGTCTGTTCCGCCAAGCCGAGTTCTTCAAAAACAATCGACAACACGAAAACAATAATGATGCTGCGCACGGCGAAACTAAGTACGCGCGGGGACGGCACATTCGCATTTACCGCGGCCAGCAATGCGGCACGCGAGAAGAAGCCGGCTGCCAGCAATCCAAAAAACAGGATGAACAAGGCGGCGAACAACCGCGGCAGGAAAAAAAAGAACTTCGCCACCTGCTCCTGCAGCCCAAGAATTCCCAGCACGCTTACGCCAACCAGAATGAAGCCGAGCCACACCAGCCAAAAGACAAATCGGCTCATCACCTCCGAAGCCGAAGGCAGAGCGGCTTTGTTCAGCAGTTGTGAGGCACCCGTATTTTCCGACAGCTTATCGAATCGCAGAAGGCGCAGCAGGCTGCGCAGAAGAACTTTCGCGACATATGCCACCGCCCATCCCGCGAAGGCGAGAATCAACATTACGATGAGACGAGGAAGGTAGTGGGCGAATCCTCTGGCCAGTTCGTGCAGCGCCTGAGTCAGTTCACTAATGATCATTTCTTTCATAGTTACCTCACTCTCTCGTTTCCCACATTTGCAGAAGATAAGGTTTCAATCGCTCGAATTCGAGGCATAACCCTTCGATATTATTTTCCACATCTTCCTTCGTGCCGTTGCGATTTTCCATCAGAAAGGTCAAGACTCTCCCGCGAAACAGCGGGGCCAAAGCTTGAATGATGTGGTCGCGATTAATCACGGATTTTTTGTAGGAAGCGGCAAACTCATAAACCGTTCTTACCCACAATTCCGCCGGATAGACAAAATCTTCTTCTTCCAAATGAGCGATTCGCTGCAGTTCCTCGAGGGTGGATGGAGACAGAATGGAATGAAACACCGTTTCCAGTTCGGCGACTCCAGTCGAAAACATCTGCCGCAGCCGCTTTCGATTCACCCGCAGAGCCCCCAGGGATACCTCATGCTCGGGCCCGAAAGTGGGCACCGGTTGCGAGCCGGTAACGGAGCTCCACGTCGAAAAAGTTGATTCCAGTGTGGAGAACATTGGCCCCACTGTTTGCCGCAACGCCGGAACCAGATCGGCGGAGCGACGTTCGACGTGCTCTTTCGCCCCCAGAAAGGACTGGCCAATGCGCCGCTGTCCGGTAATTGCGGCCAAGGTTAAGCGGAGTTCGATTCCGTCTTCTCCGCTTCCATCCGCCCATGCGTTTTGCGCAAGAAATTCGCCACCCAATCGACTGGAAAATCCAAAATCCTGCATATAGGGCTCGCGGATGCGAAGTCCATAGAGTGCTCGTGTCATTGGATAAAGCAGATTGGTGATGAGCAGCCCTTCAAACTTATGTCGACGATAAGTTGGCGTCACCAGATCGAAGCCGTCGTAACGAATCGGGTGCAAAAGTTTTGAGATCCATTCAGCGTCAATGCTAGGGGATTCGGGAGACATCACTACGCAAGCCTTTGCACGGAGCAGTTCGGCGGCCGCGAGAATAGTATGCAGGGCGACGGCACTCGACGGACTGCCGGCGTATTGCGTGGTGATTGAGTGCAGGGTGCGAAGCGAATGAAGATTCGAGACCGGGCGAAGATCATCGATGGAAATGCCGGTAACTAATTCCGGAGTGCCGTCGCGCGAACCGCCATCCGCATTAATGATAACGACCCGGTCCCGCGTAAAAGAGCGCAGGATGCAACTCTGGATGGATTGGACAATGGCGCCAATCGTTTTGGCATTATTGTGCGTGGGTAAGCCTATGAGGACGTCTACTTCGCCCACATTGATCAACTGGCGAAGAAAATCGTCCGTTAGAAAAGTTTCTTCGGCCAATCTTATCTCCGTGCGAAGTGGCGGCAATGCCAGGGCGTCATGAGACATCGTTTCCGCGGTCCGGGTTCAATCAAATTCGCCGTAGCCGGAACCAGAAAAACTGGTACGGGCCCAAAGTTAACAGATAAGGTTGATCGCCCACTCGCGGAAACATATTTTTTCCTGACATCTCAATCAGAATATTCCCCTTATATTTTTTCAAATCGAGTTCGACGGCTTGCGCCGCTCCCGACAGATTATTGACCGCCAGCACCGCTTCATTTCCGAGTCGACGAACGTAGGCGAGTATTCGATGGTTAGCGGGACGAAGAAATTCAATCGATCCTCTTCCGAACACCGAACTCGATGCGCGCACCGCGATAATCCGTTGCATCCAGCGTAGCAGGGAGTGCTCACTTCCGAGTTGCGACAATACATTCACCGCCGGATAACCGTAAACCGGATTCTGTATCAACGGAGCATACAAGCGATCTGGCTCCGCCGTGGAAAAGCCGGCGTTCCAGCCTCCGCTCCACTGCATTGGAGTTCGTACTCCATTACGATCACCAAGATTAATGTTATCCCCCATTCCGATTTCGTCGCCGTAATAGATGATTGGGGTTCCCGGTAACGACATCAGCAATCCGTTCATCAACTCGATGCGCCTGCGGTCATTCTCGAGCAGCGGCGCAAGCCGCCGCCGGATGCCCAGGTTCAACCGCATCGTCTTATTTTCGGCATACGTGTCATACATGTAATCCCGTTCCATGTCGGTGACCATTTCCAGCGTCAATTCATCATGGTTGCGCAAGAATAGAGACCACTGGCAGGCCGGCGGAATTTCTGGAGTCTGCTGCAAAATCTCCGTGATGGGTTTGCGATCCTCCAGCTTCAACCCCATAAACATCCTGGGCATCAGAGGAAAATGAAATGCCATGTGGAACTCATCGCCATCGCCGAAATAAGGTCGCAGATCGGCGGGCCACTGGTTAGCTTCCGCTAGAAGCATTCTGCCGGGAAATTGTTCATCGAGTCTGCGGCGGAATTCCTTCAAGACTTCGTGCGTCTCGGGCAGATTTTCACAGTTCGTGCCTTCGCGCTCCAGCAGATAAGGCACCGCGTCCAGCCGAAACCCGTCGACCCCCATCTCCAGCCAGAAACTCATTACCTTCCACATCTGTTCGCGAACCGCCGGATTGTCGTAGTTCAAATCCGGCTGGTGACTGAAGAATCGATGCCAATAGTAGGCCTTTGAAATCGGATCCCAGGCCCAGTTGGATTTTTCCGTATCGAGAAAAATAATTCGGGTTCCCTTGTAGCGCTCGTCCGTGTCGCTCCACACGTACCAGTCGCGCCGCGGATTATCCCGGGAACTGCGCGACTCCTGAAACCAGGGATGCTGATCGGAGGTGTGGTTCAAAACCATTTCAATGATGATTCGGATTCCTCGATTATGGGCGGACTCCAGCACCTTGCGAAAATCCTCCAGGGTTCCGTAGCTGGAGTGAACCGTGTCGTAATCGGCAATGTCGTAGCCATCATCGCGCAGCGGCGAAGGAAAAAACGGCATGAGCCAGATCGCGTTGACACCGAGTTCTTGCAGATATCCGAGTTTCTGCTCGAGCCCTTGAAAATCGCCGATGCCGTCGCCATTGCTGTCGTAAAAAGTGCGTACGTGTACCTGGTAAATGATGGCGTCCTTATACCAAAGCACATCCTTACTAAGCGGCAACCGGGCTTCCTCCTGGACGAGTCCTTACTCTTAGCGGTAAAAGGCAAGTTTATATGATTGAAAAGGCCGGAGCCGGTTTCCAGGAGGTGAGGCTGTTGAAAACTCGAAATTCACGGTTTCAATTTGGATTGACGCGAACGATCAGCAGGGAATTGAGTATTTCCTCTTGCAGCACGATTCCTACCCTCTGCCGAAAGGCGGTCATTGCAGGCGAGATGGCTGCTCGCCGCAACGCGCACAATCGTCACTCTCAATGCGAGATGCCTGTGTGTGACGATGAGGTGTCAGATTCATTCTGTTTGATAGCCAGTTCAGCCATCGAGCCCCTGCGCGCAATTTGATAATCGTGCTTCCTTTTTTGCGAGCCCTGAATGCCTACAAGCATGAAATAGTTCAGAGCAGAGCATTATTGGACCTTGGTATGACCAATACCTTTGTCCAATGGACTCAATCGCTCCTCTCTGGCTTAATCGTCGAAGCACAATTTCCACCAAACACCAGAACTGGTTTTCAAGTGTCGAGACTCTGTTTGTTACACAGGGTCAAGACCTTGACTGATGCTAATCGAATTGTGTGGGAACAAATTAATTCCTAATGTAAGAAGAGGAGATGAACGATGAATAACATGCCAAGACAAGACCAAAATTCGGTCGTTGCAATTTTCAGCCAGCACTCCGCAGCAGAAAATGCCATCAAGGAACTGAAGGGTGGCGGGTTTGACATCAAGAAGTTGGCCGTCGTCGGCCGCGACTATCAAACCGAAGAAGACGTCGTCGGCTTCTATAACACAGGCGAGAGAATGAAATACTGGGGCAAATGGGGCGCATTTTGGGGCGGGCTCTGGGGTCTGCTCTTCGGTGCGGCGTTTTTAATCGTCCCCGGCATCGGACCCGTTGTTGCCGCCGGCTCCATTGTCACCTGGATCATCGCGGCCCTGGAGGGAGCGGTCGTCGTGGGAGGGCTCAGTGCCTTGGGCGCAGGGCTGTACAGCCTCGGCGTTCCCAAAAACAGCGTTGTAAAATACGAGACGTCGATCCAAGCCGGCAAGTTCGTTCTGGTTGCACATGGAACCGCCGAGGAGGTTGCGAAAGCCCGCGACATGTTGAAGACTTCAGGCGCCGAGCAAATCGACAGCTACGAGCCCTCGACCGAAGCCGCCCGCGCGGCGTGAACCGGTTGGGGTAACTCAGGGAGTTGGTACAACTCACTCGCCACACCTACCACGGTGGCCTTATTACAGAGGCCACTGTGGTTTAAACCGCACGCGCCACGCAGTGCTTTCTCCGGTTCGCCAGGATCATACGCAGTAGCAGAGTACTCGCGACCAACTACCCGTAAATCTTTTCTGCCATCTGCCGCGGGTCGATCGCGGATGGGGCAACCAAACCCGAGGCTACCAACGCCGAGTACACAGCCCGCTCTGCTGCGAACCAGTCGGCGTCCGGTGAACCGACAGGGCGCCCCCTTTGTTCCCAAAGTTTGTACGCGAGTTTTGCTACGAACTCGTGCCGATCCTCTCCCAGAAAATCGGTGGTGAGCTCTATCGGTTGTTGCTTATGCGGCGACTTAAGTTGATCGAGCATTGGATTGGTACCTCGAATTCTGACTGGGCGGCACTCCTCCCAGACGTTTTCGTTATCCGATCTCTTGTCCTGAGCACGGCTCCAATTCAACGCCACGAGGGCGCGTCGTGCCACAGAATAAAAGGTGCCTCCAACGGCACCACCGCTGCCGCGTGTTGCGGAACGAGGCGTGGGGTGTAGTCGGCAGCGGGACGACTCTTCGGAACAGAAGCACTGTAGGTGAAGGCACTTGTCGCTCCGACCAGGCGTTCGCCACGATTCATAGCGAAAGTGACTGGCGCCCCGTCCTTGTCTTTCTGCGCGTCCGCGTACAGTTCGACGCTCACGGCATCGGGATCGATATCGTCAAGAAAAACCTGAACGTGGAATAGATATCGCTCGCCCTGTTGCTCGACGGTCGCGCTGCCGAATCGCAGCGCTGACCAATGCTTCGCCAGTCCGGCCTGCCAGGCGACGAGATCAGTTCCCACTGAACCTCCATTCTCGGCGCGCTGGCGAAAAGCTGCTGCCGCCGAGAGATAGTGTTCTTCGGTATATTGGCGGACTGCGCGATTGCTCGAAAAGGCCGGAGTTAAGCGGGCCATACTTTCGCGCATGCGGGCAACCCAGCGGGGTGAAATTCCATGCTCGTCGCGCGCATAGAACTCTGGGATAACCTCTTTTTCGAGTACCGCATAAAGACTTTCCGCTTCAGTTGCGTCCCAAGAAGGGTCCTCCCCATGTTCGCGCCCATCTCCGATCGCCCAGCCTACTTCCGGGGAATATGCCTCCGCCCACCAGCCATCGAGTTCCGAAAGATTCAAGCCGCCATTCACCAGTACCTTCATGCCGCTTGTGCCGCTTGCTTCCCAAGGCCGTCGCGGAGTGTTCACCCAGACATCCACGCCCTGAACCAGATGCTCCGCCATGAGAACATCGTAATCCGAAAGGAAGACCACCCGGGATCGAACTTCAGGGCGGCGAGCAAACTCAAACCACTGCCGGATCATTTCTTGCCCATCCGCATCTTGAGGATGCGCCTTGCCTGCAAGCACGAGTTGGACGGGGCGCTCTCGATTCAGCAGAATGTTCAGAAGCCGCGCCGGATCGTGCAGGAGAAGGTTCGGCCGTTTGTACGGCGCAAAGCGACGGGCGAATCCCAAAGTCAAAATATTGTCATCGAGAATTAGTGCGGCCTGCGCGAGCTCTTCCGACGACGCTCCCCGACCTGCTAATTGACGGCAGTAAAGTCTTCGGACGTACCCGACGAGATCCCTGCGGCTATCTGCGCGCAGTTGCCAAAGGTTGGAATCGCTGGCTGCGCGAATATCTCTTTCTGTGTCTGCCAGTGTTCCGTGCCAGCATTGTTTTCCGCAGGAAAGTTCCCACAAGCGGTCTGCTTCAGCAGAGTCCCAAGTAGGGGTGTGCACTCCGTTGGTCACGTACGTTACCGGCACCTCTGTTTCAGGCCACCGGGGAAAGAGGGGCTGGAAGAGTCGTCGGCTCACTTGACCATGCAATTTGCTGACACCGTTGATAGCGCCGCTGCCGTGGATCGCCAAATAGGCCATATTGAACGGTTCGGAAGAGTCTTGGCGATTGCGTCGCCCCAACGCTAGAAGTTCGTCGAGCGAAATCGACAGTTTCTCCTCGGCATACTTGCTGAGATATCGCTCAATCAGGCTGGGAGCAAATCGGTCAAAGCCCGCCTCCACGGGAGTATGGGTCGTAAAAAGATTGCCGGCACGGGTGACGCTGAGCGCGACTTCGAATGGCTTGCCGTTGTCTTCCATGTAGGAACGTGCCCGTTCCAGCACCGCGAATGCAGCGTGACCTTCATTGAGATGGCAGACCTCGGGCTGCAATCCTAAGGCTCGCAGGAGCCGCCAGCCTCCGACACCGAGGACTAATTCTTGTTTCAAACGCAACTCCGGACCACCTCCGTACAGTTCAGTCGTAATTCCGCGGTAAGCCGGAGGGTTCGCGGGATCGTTGGTATCGAGCAAATACAATTTGGCCCGGCCCACCTGTACTTGCCAGACTCTGATCCACAATTTGAAGCCAGGCAAAGCGATAGCCAGGCGCAGCCATTCGCCGTTAGGCTCACGCACCGGTCGAATCGGAAGCTGGCCGGGATCATTGAATGGGTACAAAGCTTGCTGGTGGCCTTGTGCATCAATTTCCTGGCGAAAATAGCCTTGTTGGTAGAGCAAACCAATTCCCGTCACCGGGACGCCCAAGTTACTTGCCGCTTTGAGCTGATCGCCGGCGACATTGCCGAGCCCGCCAGAATAAATCGGCAGCGCTTCGCTCAACATGAACTCCATCGAGAAATACGCAATTGTCGACACGCCCGAACGTGGATGCGCCTTTTGAAACCACGCTTCCGACTCTTCGGCAAGCATTTTCTCGCGGTGGAGATCAGCCAACAGTCTTTGAAATCTTGGGTCGGACGTAACAGTTTGCAGTTTTTCCCGGGATACAGTTTGCAGCAGAACCCAAGGATTGTGGGTCAGTTCCCAGAGTTCGGGATCGAGTTGCGCCCAAAGCTGGTCCGCCGAGTGATTGAACGACCACCGAAGGTCCAAGGCCAGGTCGGTAAGAGCATCTGAAACGGCTTTATCGAGGGGACGATCAGCGATGGTTCGATCAGCCATGGTTCGATCAGCGACGGTTCGATCGGTGATTGTCGAGCTATTCATAAACAAACTCCTCTCATGCCTTATCGGTCAGGCAGCCCGGGCACTGCGAGCCAGCGTTTCCGAAACAATGCTCTGGGCTTCTTCCTCAATCTGTCGTAGATGCCTCTGACCGAGGAAGCTCTCGGCGTAAACCTTGTAGATTTCCTCGGTGCCCGAAGGACGTGCTGCAAACCAGCCATCCTGGGCCATCACCTTGATTCCTCCAATCGGATTGCCGTCTCCCGGAGCGTTGGTCAGAATCTTCTGGATCGGCTGACCAGCAACTTCTGTAGCGTGAATGTCGGACGGCGACAATCTTGCAAGAGCGGCTTTTTGCTCGGGCGTAGCGGAAGCATCGATGCGTTCGTAAACGGGATCTCCCAGCTCGCTGGTAAGCTCTCGATAAATCTCACCCGGATCTTTGCCCACACGCGCCGTAATTTCCGCTGAAAGTAAACAAGGAATGATTCCATCCTTGTCGGTGGTCCAGACGTTGCCGTCGCGCCGGAGAAAGGACGAACCGGCACTCTCCTCGCCGGCAAAACCCAAGCGGCCGGCGAGCAATCCTTCGACAAACCACTTAAAGCCCACCGGAACCTCATAAAGCCGCCGCCGCAGGCGAGCGCTGACACGATCGATCATGCTGCTGCTCACTACGGTCTTGCCGACGGCGGCGTCCTTACTCCAATTTGGCCGGTTCGCGAACAAATAGCTGACGCACGCCGAAAGGTAGTGATTCGGAGGCAGCAACCCGCTTCCTTTAGTCACGATGCCGTGGCGGTCGTGATCGGTATCGCTGGCAAATGCAATATCGAACTTGTCTTTCATCGTGATGAGTCTTTGCATCGCATAAGGCGAGGAAGGGTCCATGCGAATCTTTCCGTCCCAATCCACGCTCATGAAGCGAAATGTAGGGTCTACAGATTGATTGACGATCGTCAGATCGAGACCATACTGCCCCGCAATCCGCGGCCAGTAATCGATACCTGCTCCCCCGAGGGGATCCACTCCAAGCTTAATCTTGGCGTCGCGCACCACATTCATGTCGACAACGCTGTTGAGATCGCCGACATAGACGCTCAAAAAGTCGTGTTTATGGGTTGTGGGTGCATGCAGTGCTTTGGCAAACTGCGTGCGCTTGACACCGTCGAGGCTGCGTTCGAGAAAAACATTGGCTTTCGATTCAATCCACGAAGTCACGCTCGAATCCGCCGGACCTCCGTGCGGAGGGTCGTATTTGAAGCCTCCGTCATCGGGAGGGTTGTGCGACGGAGTGATCACGATACCGTCGGCAAGTCCTGACTTTCGTGCGCGGTTGTAAAGCAGGATCGCGTGGGAGACGGCCGGGGTCGGGGTGTAGCGTGTGCCTTCGGAGATCATTACGTCGATGTCATTCGCCGCAAGCACTTCCAGCGCGCTGGCAAATGCGGGTTCGGACAAAGCGTGCGTATCCATTCCCAGGAAGAGCGGCCCGTCAATCTTCTGGAGTTTTCTGTAATCACAAATCGCTTGAGTGATGGCCAGGATGTGCCACTCGTTGAACGCCACGTCCATCGCCGATCCGCGATGGCCGGATGTACCGAAGACAACCCGCTGCCTGGGATCACTCGGATCGGGACGCAGCTCGTAATAGGCCGTCACGAGCTTCGGGACGTTAATAAGAATGGATGGGTCAGCCGGCTTCCCGGCAGCAGGGTTAATTGTCACGCAGCACCTCGGCGTTATCGGTCAAGAGAATTGCACTTGATCGAGGTTCGAGCCGAAAACTCATTCGGCCCTGCATGGTCGGCTCTTTCCCAGCCTCGAAGAGATCGTCAGGGACTGTTCGGGAAGTATCGACCGCCAAACGCCAGGTCTTCCCGGCCGGCAAGGCAGGAGTGGAAAAATCAACTGATCTGGTGTCGGCGTTAAACAGGAGGAACAAATCGGGTTCTGTCTGTCCCAGAATTAGACACGCGAAGGATTTCTGCCGCTGGTCCGCCCAGTCCAGAGTGGCGCCGTTTGGCGCGAACCATTTTATGTCCGCATCCGTGTAGAAATTTTCTCTTCGCAAAACAAGATGGGCCCGGCGAAAGGCGATCATTCCTCGAGTGAAGCGCTGGATCTCTTTGTGCTTTTCGAGCAGGCTCCAGTCAAACCAGCTCACTTCGTTATCCTGGCAATAGGCATTGTTATTGCCGCGCTGGGTTCGGCGAAACTCATCCCCGCCGAGCAACATGGGAACCCCTCGAGAAATAAACAGCGTTAACAGAAAATTCTTGATCAAGCGGTTGCGCACGCCCTCGACAGCGGGATCCTGGCTCGGCCCTTCCACGCCGCAATTGTCGCTGTAGTTGGCATCGGTTCCATCACGGCTGAACTCGCCATTTTCGTCATTGTGCTTCTGCTTGTAACTGACCAAATCGTTCAGCGTGAAGCCGTCATGAGAAGTGACAAAGTTGAGGCTGCTTGCGGGGCCCTTGCCTGAGCTTTGGTACAAATCCGAGCTTCCACAGATTCGGCTGGCGAATGATCCCATCATGCCCGCGTCACCAGCCCAGAAGCGGCGTACATCGTCACGGAAACGGCCGTTCCACTCCGTCCAACGCCGGGTGGAAAAATCTCCCACTTGATAGGCACCGCCTGCGTCCCAGGCTTCCGCGATAATTTTTACGTCCCGCAGGATGGGATCCTCCGCAATGCCCTCGAGAAGCGGAGCGTTGCGGAGAATATTTCCATGTTCATCTCGGCCCAGGACCGATGCGAGGTCGAAGCGAAAACCATCCACATGCATGTGCATGACCCAGTAACGAAGCGCATTCCTGACGAACTCCCGCACCACGGGATGATTTGCGTTAAGCGTATTACCAACCCCGGAAAAGTCCTTGTAATATCGGCGCCCGTTCTCTTGCAACATATAGAAGATGGAGTTCTCAATGCCGCGCAGAGAAAACGTGGGTCCCAGTTCATCATTCTCGGCCGTGTGGTTCAACACGATGTCCAGGATCACTTCAATGTCTGCGCGGTGAAAAGCCTTGACCATCTCGCGGAACTCCTGGATCTGCTGACCGGGCGGTCCTCCAATGCAATAGGACTGCTTCGGAGCGAAAAAGGCGACGGGATCGTAGCCCCAGTAGTTTTTGAGTCTCTTTCCTGTGATTGGATTCAGCCGGTTGGATTCGTTTTCGTTGAATTCAAGAACAGGCATCAACTCGATGGCCGTCACTCCCAGGTCTTGGAGATACGGAATCTTTTCGGTCAAGCCCGCGAAGGTTCCAGGATGCGACACACCCGAACTCGGATGGACTGTAAAACCGCGAACGTGCGTCTCATAGATGACTGTATCGGAGGCGGAATGCTTTGGAGGCGAATCCATCTCCCAGTCGAAATGGTCGTGGGTAAAGATGCATTTCGGTGTGGTGCCGGTATTATCAAGGGTCGAAATGCTTAGGTCAGCTAGTGTGCTGGAGGAATCATAGCCGCGGGCGGCCAGAAAATCCCAATTCTTGACCCCGGCAATGGCTCTTGCATACGGATCAAGAAGCAGCTTATGGGGGTTAAAGCGATGGCCCTCTTCGGGTAGATATGGCCCCTCGACGCGATAACCGTAGAGTTGACCTGCGGGAACGCCTCGCACCCACACATGCCAGACGTCGCCTGTCCGATGACGCACCGGATCTAAGTCAATTATTCTGCTCGGAGAAGAATCGTCAGAATTTTGATAGAACTCCAGGCGAACACCGGTTGCGTGACGGCTGAATAGAACAAAATTGACTCCCGTTCCTTGTTGGTGGGCGCCTCCAATCGGGAGGGGATTTCCCGCCTGAACCTCGCCCACTTCAGAGGGTGCGCCCAAACCATTCGCCAGATTCCGCTCTGTCGTTGATTCAGTCATTGACATGCTATTTCTTCGCTGCAATCGAGTCCGGTTCCGTGCTCGCTTGCTTGTTCCACCCGTGGAAACGCGAGAAGTCACCTGCATTCCATGCCTCGCGGAGTCCAGGAGTACTCAGATCCCAGTCTGGGCGGATTTCGCTCGTCACGATGCGCAGATCGTGCCAAAGATCGATGACCGACGGACGCCCCCAGAACCAGTAGCCGTTATAGATGCTGTAAATCACGAGGCCGGGCTTGAGCACGAGCGTATGCGGGATCATCGGATTGTGCTCGGGGTCGGTATACTCCGCGATGTCGAGATCCTTCTGAATGGTTCGGCCGGCGTCCGAGAGGAAAGTCCACTGGGCTCCGACTGACGCACGGAATTCCTGCAGAGTATGGTGATCGTCGGTGGCGATCGTGGCGATCTGGGTGTACGCCACAGCGATCTTCGGGTAGAACGTGGCGAGTTCTAAATGCTGCTGGTGCTCCTTTGGGCAATAGTGGCCGCGCGCAAGCGTCAGGATTAGCGGATCATCGCCTTGTAGCTCGCTGAGCTTGCGCAGATTGCCCGTGTGATCGGGTAGTTCGTAGTTGGGAAAAATGCCTCCGGGCACAATATCAGAACGCATGATTCGATTCCTCCCGCTTCTCTCAAGGATATTCTCTCAAAGATCTTTCTCTAAAGATCCAGAGTGACACCCGCGCAAGCACAGTCTGGGAACAGCATCCGAGCACCTTCCCGGGAGCGGGCCTTTCCCGCGGCTCAGGTTGTAAGTAATCGATCCGCTAATCAGCGTGTGGTTAAAGTTCTTTTATTATTCACCACCGACGAGCCGGAGCGGAGCCATCGACGTGGAGAATTTCTCCGCTCACATGACCTGCCTGTGCCAGATAAAGAACGGCATCGACAACATCTTTCACCGTCGCCCTTTTCACAACCGGCTGCAACGTCGAGTCCTTGGGATCATTGCCGTGCATCGGTGTATCCACTTCGCCGGGGGCTACGGCATTGAAGCGAATGCCATCTTTTGCATACTCGATTGCGAGATTCTGGGTTGCCGAATTCAACCCACCCTTCGTAATCATCGAAATCGAGCCATTTACGCCGGCGATTGGTCGATCGGCAAGCGCCGCAGTGATGCTCACAACGCACCCAGATTTTTGTTTCAGCATCTCTCTAACAGTGCGCTGAGTGATGTAGAAAAATCCGAGCAGATTCGTGGAGACAAGGTCGTCGAAGTCCTCGATGGTGAAGTCAGTGAAAGGTTTGTTTAGGAAGATGCCAGCATTATTCACTAGAACATCGATGGTACCGAAGTTATTGATTGCTGCTGCGACAGCCGAGGCAGCCGTCTGCAGCTTTCCGATATCGCCATCGACGAGAACCAGGCTGCCTGAAGTGGTCACCTTTCGGCTGGCTTCACGAGACGTCGCGACGACGTTATAGCCTTCTCTCAAAAACCGTTCGACTAAACCCGCGCCAATACCACCTGATGCTCCAGTGATGATTGCTGTTTTCTTGCCCGACATGAGTGACCTTTCGTTTCAAAGTTCGAGCCCAATACACAGCTCGGTCATCGGCCATCTCAAAGTGGCTTCATCCCGTCTTCCACGCCGCGGACACCCGGTGCGAAGAACCGGCGGATTCTTACACCAACGCGGCAAGCGGATCTGCGATGCTGTGCGACAGCCAGCCGATTCGCCAGTCTTGCCGAGGCCGCGATTGTGACTGCTCGCCAATTTCGACTTGTCGATCGAGCCGGGCTATTCACCAACTCCGACTCATCAAGCCAGTCCTCCGCCGATAGCTTTGCCTCCTCGGGACCAAACAGTTGCGTCACGGCGCGAATGAACGCAGATAACTCGCGCTCCGCAAGGCGCATCTGGTCAGCACAAGTCAAATCGCAAAACTCTTTTTGGGAGGTCATAAAAGCATTCCCTACTTTTTCGCTACAGCCCGTAGCGCGACAAATCCTATGGAAATGCGGGATTCCACCGGCCCAGACGTCCCTGCACCATACTGACCCGGATGACAGACACCGAGCACAAGCCGACCCGGCGTCGATTGAAATAGGAACCTTCTTCAAGCCAGAAGCCGGTCTTGCGGCCAGGGTTGCCGAGAACGTCGCGCGAGGTTAGCACCATTTGTGTTTTCATGTTCCTTCTCCTATCCCTGGCCGCATTCCGATTGAATTCGGTCGACGCGAGTCATCAGAACAGAAGCGTGGAGGATGAACAATTGGACGATAGTATTGTCGGTACTTTGGTATCGGCTCTGCGCCTGATCAGCGCGTGTCAAATTGACAGAGCACGATGCCGCACGATTTCCGATTCGAAGACAACGGTTGCAGGGAAATTCCCCGCACAAATGAGAGGCTCTTTGGTAGAATTTCCTGAACGGTGGGGCGTCATGAGTCAACTAGGCATAGCGAAGCGTGACTTTAAGTGCGCGCACTTGGCCATGAAATGGGGTGACCGCAAATGTTGCAAGTCACACCAATCGTCTTCGTTGTTGACGACGACGTTTCCGTGCGCGAATCGCTGGAGTTGTTAATCCGCTGTGAAGGCTGGCACCCGGAGACATTCGCGTCCGCCCGGGAATTCCTCAACTACCCACGAGTTCATATTCCGAATTGCCTCGTACTTGACGTTTCTCTTCCTGGTCTTAACGGGCTAGACCTCCAACGGCTCGTCGCCGATGAACGCACCGATATGCCGATTATCTTCATCACGGGCCACGGCGACGTGCCCATGACCGTCCAAGCCATGAAGGCGGGAGCTGTCGAATTCTTGACCAAGCCCTTCAGCGATGAAGTGTTGCTGCAGGCCATTCGGCAAGCCCTCGAACGCAGCCGCGTCGCGCTTGGTCACGAGGCGGAGATGCGGGTGCTCCGGGAACGTTATGAGTCACTTTCCCAACGCGAACGGCAGGTTATGGCATTGGTGGTTTCCGGACTGTTGAATAAGCAGGTCGGTGGGGAGCTTGGTATCAGCGAGATCACGGTGAAGGCACACCGAGGCAAGGTGATGCAGAAGATGAAGGCCGACTCTCTCGCCGATCTCGTAAGAATGGCCGGGAGGCTCCGCCTCGCATCGGCAGCGATTACGGCGGCGTAAGTGCCGTATTCACCTTCATAAATGATTCGTGAAGACGCGCGATTTACAGGAAGACAGCATGAAGAAGACCACTACACCGATTTCTCTGGCTGGTTCCCAACTCGGCGAAGTACGTCATGTCTGCGCATTTTTCAATAGCGACGAGGAAGAGTATCGCGTACTGCTTCCGTTCATCAGGGATGGGTTCGAGTGTGGCGACAAAGCCGTTCACGTCGTCAATCCGGATCAGCGACGCGACCATCTGCAACGGTTGGCCGCCGCAGGAGTCGATCCAGCAGCCGCCGAGCAGAGTGGGCAGTTAGAGGTTCGGATCAACACCGAAGCTTACATTCGAGACGGCCGTTTTGATCAGGATCGAATGCTTGCAGCGTTCGAGCAGATGGCTTGCGGCAACGCTAAGGGTGGATTCCCGCTGAGCCGTATTTGCTGCCGGATGGATTGGGCACTTGAAGATCGATCCTACATTGACGATCTCGTTGAATTCGAATCGCGCGTGAATAATGTGTGGCGTAGTCACGACGACGCGGTAATCTGCACCTACCAACTTGGCAAATTTGGAGGCGACACGGTGATCGACATCATGCGGACTCATCCGATGATCATCATCGGTGGCCTCCTGCACCGGAACCCGTTCTACGTGCCGCCCGAGGAATTCCTGCGCGAGGTCCGCCAACGTCGGGCAATGCGGCCTTCCTCGTCCTCCACGGCTGCCTGATATGGAAGTCCAACCCGAGCTTGCTTCCGGCGAAGTCAAGCACCTTCAACGGTGCATTAACGATCTTATTAGCCTGCTTGCTCTTCCCGCCGTCTGGAGTGGCGGCGATCCATCTCAGGTTCTCCATACCTTGCTCGATGCGCTCATGCGCATGCTGCGCCTGGACCTGGTTTGTGTGAGGCTGACAGATCCGGTTAGCGAGGCGCCCGTTGAGATCGCCCGGATCGCCGAGCTGCAAAGACAAGGACAAAGACAAAGACCGATGCCTTCAGCCCACGAGATCTGCGAAGCGCTCAGCCAGTGTTTCAAAAACGACTCGCGGAAATGGCCCCCACAGCTTCGAAACCTTATGGGTGAGGGAAACGTTTCCATCGTGCCTCTGCCACTGGGGTCACAAGGCGAACTCGGCGTAATCGTGGCAGCGGCCGAACGGGCGGATTTTCCGCGGCAGACGGAGGCGCTTCTTCTGAGTGTAGCGGCGAATCAGGCATCGATCGGGCTACAAGAGGCGCGGCTTCTGACCCAGCAGAAGCGGGTCGCGACTGAACTCGATCAGCGAGTCAGCCAACGAACTGCCGAACTTGCCATCGCCAACGAAGAACTCAAAAAAGAACTTGCCGAACGCAGACTGATGGAAGAAAGGCTCGGGGAAGAGGAGAGGGAACTGAAGCGCAGTGAGGTCCGCAAGGCAGCGATCGTGGACTCCGCGCTCGACTGCATTGTGACGATCGATCACGAGGGCTGTATCACCGAGTTCAACCCGGCGGCGGAGCACACCTTCGGCTACCATCGGGACGAAGTCTTGGGCAAGCATCTGGCGGACGTCATCATTCCACCGTCTCTCCGGGAGAAGCACCGGCAGGGCTTTGCCCACTACCTGGCCACGGGCGAGGCGCGAGTGCTCGGGAAACGCGTCGAGATGACGGCAGTGCGTGCTGACGGAAGCGAATTCCCCGTCGAACTGGCAATCACACGCATTCCGTTGGAAGGGGCACCGTCCTTCACCGGTTATCTGCGCGACATTACGGAACGCAAGCGGGCGGAGCAGGAACTACGGCGCAGCCAGGCTTTTCTCGCGGAGGCCCAGCATCTTAGTCGAATCGGCAGTTTTTCCTGGCGTCTACCGACAGACGAAATTGTCTGGTCAGAGCAGCTTTATCACATCTTCCAGATTGACCCGGATGCGCGGGTGACATTTGAACTGATCGGCACTCGAATCCATCCTGAAGATTTATCAGTATTCCAGGAACACATCGAGCGATCTCGCTGGCACCGAAGCGATGTGCAACTCGAGTTCCGCCTGCAGATGCCGGACGGCGCGGTCAAGTTCGTACACGTCGCCGCTCACATCCGCGGCGATCAGGGCCAATTGGAGTACATCGGCGCAGTTCAGGACGTGACAGAACGCCGATCCTCCGAAGAGGCACTCAGCAAGGCCCGATCCGCGCTCTCACACGTGGCTAGGGTTACAAGCCTAGGAGTATTGACGGCGTCCATCGCACACGAGGTCAACCAGCCGCTTTCGGGCATTGTCACCAACGCCAGCACGTGTCTGCGGATGCTAGCGGCCGACCCTCCCAATGTCGAGGGCGCGCGCGAAACCGCGCGCCGCACGATTCGCGATGGCAACCGAGCTTCGGAGGTGATCACACGGTTGCGCTCACTCTATGGCAAAAAGGATCCCACGATCGAATCGGTGGATCTGAACGAGGCCACGCGAGAGGTGCTTGCGCTGTCGGCGAGGGAACTTCAGAGAAACCGCGTAATCGTCCAACAGGAACTTGCCGACGACCAGCTTCTTGTGGCCGGCGATCGCGTCCAGTTGCAGCAGGTTATCTTGAATCTCGTCCGGAATGCATCCGACGCGATGAGTGCCGTCGACGATCGTTCGAGACAGTTGCTCATCAGAACCGAGCGAGACGAAGGCGATCGTGTGCGTCTGATGGTACAAGACGCGGGATTAGGGTTCGATCCTAAGGCTGCGGACAGACTCTTCGAGTCGTTCTACACCACAAAGAATGACGGTATGGGAATCGGACTCTCCGTCAGTCGCTCCATTATCGAGAGTCATCATGGCCATCTACGGGCAACGCTGAATAAAGGTTCGGGGGCAACGTTTTCATTCTCTATTCCTCGCGCATCCCAGGGTGCAACCGGCACCGGCAGTAGCGGCATTCAGACTCCTGGTGTGACGGATGCGGCTTGAGGAATCTGTCCCCTTGCACGAGCCTTCACCAGACTTACTAAGGAATCCCGGGCTCGCATCGCGCGTTAGGGGTTGCTCATCAGTTCTTCGCCCGCGGATGCGGCAAACCAATACTAAAGTGCAATAGACAGTGCCTCCTGGAGTGGAGCACCCTCGTGTTGTGGAGTACCGTGAAGAAAGGGTCCTTTCCGAAAACAAGTTCAGCCTCGTCGTCAATGCGCCGCCCGGATTGGTATGGACGGCACTCCTTAACGAGTACATCGACTTTCCCAACCAACGCCAGTGTGAACAAAACAGTCCTAGCGTTGCCCATGCCCGTGGTTGCGGGTGGGAGCGCATGAAACATCTATGACATTCACGCATTCCCTTGTGTCAGTGGTCGATGACGACGAATCTGTGCGTGAGTCGCTACCCGATTTGCTGATGGAGTTCGGCTTTGCCGCCCGCGCGTTCTCGTCGCCGGAAGAGTTCCTCGCGTCCGACTGCGTTGGTCAAACCAAATGCCTGGTCCTCGACATTGCGATGCCGGGGATGAGCGGACCCGACCTCCAGCGGGAATTGAAGCTTCGCGGGCAGGAGATTCCGATCATCTTCATCACCGCCAGCACAGATAAGGCTGTCCGCCCGCGACTACTCGAACAGGGTGCGGTGGAGTGCTTGTTCAAGCCATTCAGCGACACGGCTCTGCTTGAGGCTCTCAATGCCGCACTCCGAGCAAATTGAGCGGTCGGCACCCTGATACGCGCCTGGGCGACATTGTTTGTCCGCGTCGCGCTTAGTTTGATCCGGTTTCGAGCCGTCGATTCAAGATCTTACGCTCGCTGATACAAAGGTATCGCCAATACCATCGTCCAATTGATTCGCCCGAGCACCTCGGGTCTAATTGGTTTATCTGAATACTTGCAGAAAGGATGGCGACGACATGCCGGAAGCAACCTGGAAACCTCACGAGAAACACGGACGGCTGACGATGCAAAGCGACTTACCCGACAGCGTCTACGCGTTTCCGAAACAGCGCAAAGAACCACTGACCGACGCAGAACATGTGCGCAACGCGGTTGCACGGTTCGATCAAGTTATCGATGTCTCCGATGCCGATCGAGCTTTGGCCTTCGAGAACATCGAAAAAGCCGCAAAGCACTACAACGTCAACCTCGCGGAAATGTCATGGCACGACCTGGGCGTACATCCTCAAAAAAGCAGAAAAGAAGCGTAGCCATGTGTGATGTCGGTGAATGTCATGCCCAGAGAACACTCTATTCGATCCGGTTGGCGATGTGATAGTTGCGGCGAACTTATTTCAGATTTGCAGGCTGGCTGGGTGGAGTGGCTTGCGGCGGAGGACGCCGAGGGGAGATCGAAAGTCAGCGGCTTGCGGTTAGTGCACCGTCGCGACGCCAGCCCACCATGGCGAGAGCCGTACGGCTGCCGGTACGATCCGCGAGACGAATTCAAAAAGAATCGAGGCATCGTAGAGGGATTAGCTCTTGACCGGTTCGCGGGTCCCGACGGCCTTATGTTACTGCTTTCGATGATTGCTGAACGTGAACTTCCCGCGCAAGAACTGATCGAACTGGCGAAGCGAGTGCAGATTCCGGGCTACGAAGCGGTGCATGAACTGGTTCACGATGCCCTCAGCGAGGGGGTGATAGTGCCTTCTATCTCATCAGGCTTTTACCTGCAGTGCGAGATCTGGGACGTACTGAAGTGGGCGAAATACCGAACTTCAGCGAAGACGAGCCACTGTTAAGCGCAACCATCGACGGGTTGTTTCTAACTCAATTTCGCCATGCCTGTCCCAGTCTTTTCCGGTGCCGAATTTCGGGATTCCATCGACCCGGCGACCAATTTTAGCTTCGTTCATCTAAGGTTTGTGACTGACTGTTTCCCACCCTTATATAAGGAGATGAAATATGAAAGCGATTGTTGTCCACCAATATGGCGGTCCTGAAGTACTCAAGTTCGAGGACTACCCTGACCCGGTTCCGGGTCCGGGCGAAGTGCTGGTGCGGGTCGCAGCCACGAGCGTGAATCCGATCGACTACAAGCGGCGTGCTGGATTAACTAAAGATTTTTATCCCCTCCAGTTCCCGGGCCTCATCGGAGTCGACATTGCGGGGACCGTGGTCAGGATTGGGGCGGGAGTGGAAGGCTTTTCCGTCGGCGATCAGGTGTTCGCAATGGCGGACAATACTTATGCCGAGCTTTGTGTCGTGAAAGCCGCGGTCCTGGCGAAAGTTCCCAAGGGACTCGATTTGATCCAGGCGGCGGCGCTGCCGCTGGTGACGGTGACCGGCAACCAGCTCATGTCCGCTACGGGAATCAAAGCCGGCCAGACTGTTCTTGTCGTAGGTGCTGCAGGAAATGTCGGGCGTTCGGCGGTATTCACTGCGAAGGACCGCGGTGCGAAAGTGATTGCGGGGGTTTTGAAGAGGCAGTTCGATGAGGCGAAGACTGTCGGCGCCGATCAGGTGGTCGCAACCGACGACGACACCGCGATTGCGAATCTTGCTCCGCTCGATGCCGTTGCGGATGCCGTCGGCGGCAAAACCGCCGAAAAGCTGATTGCCAAGGTCAAGCCGGGAGGAGTGTATGCGTCGGTTGTCGAGGCGCCGCAGAACGCCGCGAAGTACCCAGCCGTAAAGGTGGTGCACGTATTTTCGAAATTCGACAGGAAAACGCTCGAATCCATGGCCGAAGCGGTGCGAGATGGCAAGCTAGTCATCCCGATCAGCCAGAAACTGCCGCTCAGTGAAGCGGCCGAGGCTCAAGCAGCAGCAGAAAAGGGTGGTATCGGGAAGATCTTGCTGGTGGCTTGAAATTATTCTGCGAACATTATTTTGCGAACATCATTTCGGCAAACAGAGGACACGAAAGGAAAATCGGAAATGAAAAAGAATCTGCGCGGAATCAATCCCGCTTCGAAACCGAGTGGCGATGGATGTGTGGAGTGCCTTGCGTCACCGACAGGTTGGTGGTTCCATCTCCGCCGGTGTGCGGAGTGTGGGCACATCGGTTGCTGTGACAGTTCTCCGAGCCAGCATGCATCCAAGCATGCGGCCGCGTCGGGGCATCCGATCATTGCCAGCTTCGAGCCGGGTGAGGATTGGTTCTACGATTACGAGAAGCAGGGCATGATTAAGATCAAGGGTGCGGCTTTGCTTCCGCCGCATTCGCATCCAAAAAATCAGCCTGCTCCCGGACCCGCCGGAAAGGTGCCAGCCAACTGGGAATCGCTCCTGAACTAGCTGTCCGCTAAAAGGTGCAAGTCTTAGGGCGCCAAATTTAGAGATAATCGGTAGATTATCGAGAGCGCCCGACGAAAATGCCTTGGTTGAAAGAGCCGGGAATCATTTTGCACAATTTGCTCTTACCCGTGAGCGCACCGAACCCTTTATGCCGACGCCATCCAATCGCCACCAACCCGGTGCCAAGAAACAGAATAGTGTTTGGCTCAGGTATGGGGATCAGGTATTGGAAATTGTATTTCTGAGTGGTCCCATTAACGTTCACGGTCAGCGAACCAAGGAAAGGGCCATGGTTGCTACCATGCGTCGGAACGAGGAAAGAGCCGTAGTCTGTGCAACTTGACGAGCAGCTTTGCGGTGGAAAAGTAATTGTAACGGACCCCGTATCGGGAGAAGTGAACGTCCACGACATGGTGGAAATCGGAGAATCAAATACTCCGAAGAAAAGTATAGATGTAGTGGGCCCCCAAGGGAATGGACGCTGGGAATACAAGAGTTGCTCTTGTCCCGGAACCATGAGTATAGAGAACCGGTTAGCGGGCTGTCGTATTTCGTATCCGTAGTTATACATTGTTATCGAATTTGCAAACGACGGGGCGGAGAGAAACAGCAGAAAAAGCGCAATTGCGAAGGGTTTCATGACCGAACTCCTTGCTCGCGGAGGGTCAAAAAGCGATCTTTCGCTATGGTACACCCGATTGTCAAACCCGGCTCCTCTCTGCGCGGCGCCGGTTATTCCCTAACACTGCGCACGGGTTAGTAGGCTGGCCCACCCTTAAGAATGCGTGTATACACCATTTACGCTGAGGGTGCTCCGTCCTTGCGTTTTCTGCAAGAGCCGGCCCCGAGCGGAGCCGAAGGGGTGGGTGGCGACGCTGCCTGCGCCAGTTGATTTGTCACCGCGCACCGTGTGGTCAACCCTCAGTATTCCCGACTCCCGCCCCTAACTTGTGTATAATCCGCCGATGCAAGGCATACCCTGGAGCACAATTGCGCTCGGCTCGCTGTTGCTCATCGCGGCCTACTCAAAAGGAGGAAAGCAAGTGAAATCTCCGCAACCGGAAAAGTCGAAGCCGCCTGTTAAAACGGAGCAACGCGGGCGCATCCTTGGAATCGGCGGTGTCTTCTTCAAATCCGCGAATCGTGATCAGATGCGCGAATGGTATTCGAAGCATCTTGGCCTCGCTGACAAAGGCCATGGCGCGATGCTTCCGTGGCGCGAACACGACGACCCGCAAAAAGAACATGTTACGGTTTGGACTATCTTTCCCGCCTCCACGAACTATATCCCGGCCACGCAACCGCTCATGATCAACTACATCGTGGACGATATGGATGCTTTGCTCGACCGCTTAAAACGAGAGGGAGTAAAGATCGACGCCAAACGCATGGATGAATCCTACGGTCGCTTTGCCTGGATCTATGACTCGGATGGGAATAAGATTGAACTCTGGCAGCCACTGCCCTAAGGGCCTTCCACTCTTACTCAATTATTCTTTCCGTCATAATTCTTCCCGCCCTTATCGCGGGGTATCCTTACGCCGTCGCTGTTCGCTCTTCTTTATTATTTCGCTCAAATCCATAACCGGCCGTATCTCAACCGGTCCAAGTCCATACTTAAAGCCTGGAAGCTGTGAGACAAGCTGAACGGCATGATTGAGGTCTCGCGCCTCCAGGATATGAATGCCGCCAAGCTGTTCCTTGGTTTCCGCATAGGGGCCATCGGTCGTCGCGACTTTGCCATTCTTCCAGTACAGGGTCAAGGCGGTCTCCGGAGGCTGAAGAGGTACTTCGGCGACAAGATGTCCGTTGCCGCGGAGATGATCGTTGTACGCAAAACAATCGTCGAACGTTGCGTGTCGCTCGTCCTCGGTCATCCCTTCGAATTTTCCCGGCTCGATGTATCCTAAGCAGACGTATTTCATCCATCCCTCCTTCTGTTTTCAGGTAGTCGCTCGGGACAGCGAAAATCGACAGTTACTCCATATTTCTTAGCCTCGTCAGAGGAAGCTACCGATCACTGATGGGGGCTCGCCCTGCGTCTGATTCTGGAATTTTGATCGGATCGCCACGGAAGAGGCTGCCCACTTGTCGAAAACCGCGACGAGTGGGCAGCCTGGTGTTGGAATGGTGCAAGCGAAATAAAATCAATGAATGGGCCAGCCCCCCAGCAGCACAGGCTTGCCGATTTTTCTGTCACTGTTTCAAGTAACGAAGTGCAACACATCCTGATTTAAAAGTCTTTGACTCTACAAGTTTTAATCGGCGTTTCTCCAGCAGGTTGACACCTTCTAACAACCGTCTCCCTTCTCCAACGATGACTGGCATCACGACAAAACGATATTCATCAACCAGTCCAAGCTCTATAAGCTGTGAAGGAATATCTACACCACCGACCAAAATATTTTTGCCTGGTTCTTGTTTCAATTTAAGGATTTCGTCACGAAGGTTCGTGCGAACAATTCTCGTATTTTTATCTTCAGCGCTGGCCAAGGATCGTGAGAAAACAATCTTGTTGAGGGAATCAAATGCTTGAGCAAATTCAATATCCGCTTTCGTCTCGGACTGGCTTTTTGCGATATCAGGCCAATAAGGAACCATCAATTGGTAGGTTTTACGCCCATAGACGAGCAGGCCAGCGTCATCTCGCAACAGGCGCGTGAAATGTTCAAGTAAGTCTTCGTCGGGATTGAATTTGGTGTGGTCGCAGCAGCCGTCGAGGGTAATGTTGATCGTGTAGATTACATTTCTCATTCGATAGTCCTCTCTTATTTGTCAATATATGCCAGCGTTTATGCCGCCCCTGCCCAGTCCAGCTTAGCGGCCTTCCGTTCCGTCCGACCAGTGCTGCACAGGAATCACGAACTGCGTCAGGCGCTCCACGGGGTCGCTCACAGCAACGACAGGGGAACCCGGCAGATTCGCTCCCCAAATTGCCAGGTCGGTGTCCGAATAGAAAAACATGAGGTGGGGAGGCCAGTGGGGGGCGCTGTCGCCGCCGTAGCCTTGCTTCGAAAGCATGTAGCACATCGCTCCGGATTCCATCGCCGGCAGTTCTTTTTTGGCGATGGCGGCGGTGATGGACTCGGTCATCTGACCCGGCGTGCGTCCCGCCAATCCCCACTCGGTTTCTTTGGTGAGGCGCAGAAGGTAGGAACGCGCGGCTGCCGCGTTGACGCACATGGGAACCCGCACCTTCGGATTCCAAAAGTCAGCATCCGGTGCGGAGGTCCACCCACGTCCCACGATACATACGAAACCGTTTTTGCCTTTGACCGCCGTTTCGAACCCCTGACGTCCAAGGACCAGGATCTCAGCATCGCGTGAAATGGACTCCGGTGCCGCACTTCGCGCCAGGGCTATTTCCGCGGCTCGGTCGGCGATGAGGTACTCGTCGACCGGAGCCATCTTCACGTACAGTGCGGCGGTCGACGGTGTCGTGGCGGCCTGCGCCACCGCCTGATATGCCGCACCAAGCACGAGAAGCAGTGCAAAGCTTTTGATTGCGATTGCGCTAATTTTCTTAGGCATTGTTTTCCTCCTTAGAACGGACCAAGTCTTCTTCCTGTAACGGCCTTCAGGCCGGCCGGTTGCCCTGCCTTCACGATATAGTCGAACGGCGAGCCGGAATTCGACAAATCGTCCCAAAAATGTTTCTTCTTGCGCAGACTAAGAACCCCACTTCTCGCAAAGAACGCGAGAAATGGGGCACCCAGCGCACATAGACGTCGTATGAGGTGTCGCAAAATCGACAAAGCGCGGAGAGTTTTTTACTACTGGCGCATCTCAGCGGCAACATCGTCGCCGAACTTCTTTTGGATCTCCCTTTGGGTCTCGGGATCGAAGTCGGTCATGTCAAACATCCGGCGAACTTCGACCATTTCATTATCTTTTCCGGGGATGCGCGAGGCCCACTCGAGCGCCTCTTCGCGCGACTTCACCTGGATGATCCAGTAGCCGCCGACCACTTCCTTGGCTTCGGTAAACGGACCGTCGGTCACTTTCGATTTTCCGTTTTTGAAGGTGACGCGCGCGCTCATCGTCGCGGGCGGGGTCAGCCCGTCGAGCGCGACCAGCACCCCGGCTTTCCCAAGTTCCTCGTTATACTTGCCCATTGCTTCCATGTCCTTGAAGTCTGGTACGGTGCCGGGCTTTGCGTTTGCGTAGTCTTTCGGATACATGATCATCATGAAGCGCATGGTGTTCTCCTTAAGTTGAGTATGTTTATCGAGTATTGAGTGTTGTGCGGACACCGTATTGGCACCGCTACTTTTCTGAGTTTCCATTTTTGTGCGAGCGGCACTTAGCTTTTGCCGCTGAGTCTTTACATGCTCGGTGCCGGTGTTCCATCGGACCATTTGTCTGCTCCTACCAGGAAGACGGACAGTGGTGGGAAGGATTTGAGTTGTGGGTAGGATTGCTCGGAGATGTACCAGTAATTTACTGACATGACCGGGGAGTTTGCAAGATTTGCGCCCCAGGCTGCACCGTCTTTTGCAGCTTCGTAGAACATCAGGTGGGGGCCGTTGTGGCCGCCGTTATCGGTGAGATACGAGCCTTTCGACATCATGTAGGAGAAAGTTCCCGGCTCGAGGGCTGGCAATTCTTTTTTGTCGATCGCTGCTTTGATTGCGGCGATGACTTCGGGCTTGGAATGGCCAGCCAGGAGCAGTTCGGTGCGTTTGTAGGCGTAGGGAAGGATAGATCGGGCGGCTGGTGGGTTGAGGCAATCTGCAGCGCGAACTTTTGTATTCCAGAATTCCGGGTTGTCGAACATAGCCAACCAGCTGCGTCCGACCCAGCAGACCCAGCCGTTTTTTCCTTCGACCGCGGTTTCGTAGCCGTGGCGGGTTAGCACGATAACCGAGGCGTCGTGGGAGATGGCCTCTGGAGCGGCGCTGCGGGCTAAGGCGATTTCGGCGTCGCGACCCATCAGATACTGTTCTACCGGGGCCATCGCTGGATATGGTTGGTCCGGGCCTTGTGCAGCCGCGGGCAAGCACGCCGCCGCGATCAGCGCGGAGACGAGTATGAATGCGCTCAGGAAAATTCTGTGTATTTGATTTCGGGTCATCGCTTTCCTCCCTTTCTGGCGGGCCGGTTGCCCGGCCTTCACTACATAGTCGAACGATCCCATTGGAATTCGACAAGTCTTCGAAATTTTTATTTCAACTGCCGAATCCGCTCTTGCAGGAATCGCCGGGGGGGCCCGCCTTTCTGACGATGTTCGCGCTCCATCTACGCAAAGGGTGCCCCGTCCTTGCGCATTTTGCAAGGGCGGGTAGCGATACTGCCGACGGAACTTTTTTGCGTTCTGCACAAACCCGTTGCGGGGTTCGTGGTACCCGCCCTTCGCCAAGAACGCGAAGGACGGGGCACCCCACTGTGGTGGTGATGCCAGCGAGATCAAAAGCCTGGGCCACCCGCCG
>JBAVGI010000208.1:0-5242 GCA_049684755.1 Candidatus Sulfotelmatobacter sp. | reverse complement strand
GCGCAGCGGCGCCTGTGGCCCGTTCACTGCCGTGGCCAGGGTCGGTTTCACCATGTCAGAGTTCATTTCTTTTTCTTCGGAGAGCAACGGAGCCACCAGCCGCAACGCCTCTACTTCTTTCTCCAGCCGGGTCAACTCCATTTCCTTCTGCCGCAGAACCTCATAAACATTCTTCATAACCTTGGGCACCTTGCGAATCGTGTGTTTGTGCAGCTTTTCTCGAACTTTAGCAGACTTACATGCATTGTCAAGCCATTAAACGCTCCGGATCTTACCCTTTTGGGCGCGTCTGTTGACCTCAATCCCTGGCGAAATCCCTTGCCCACCAAGACTTCTATCAGTTTTTCACAGCCGGCAAGCTGCTCGAATACTTCATCACGATGGCTCACCACCCTAACCACAAGCCTAAAACGCCCGTCCAGAGCGGCATCTCCGCATCTTGCTTTTCGCTCTGCACAAAATCCTGTCACCCCCCTGTGAACCGCCTGCACTCAACTGAAAACAAATCACATAAACTCGCCATCTTTTCGTTGACTCAATTTTTAAAAGGAGTACAACAGACTCGTTCTTTGACAGTTTCTTAAGTTTTTCCGGTTGGTGCAGCGTCCGGGGCTCAAGCGAAGTCACTCTCCCATTGAAAAATGAGGAGAGAAGGCAAGCAAGGGTCTATAGCAAAGCGCTGGTCGAGGAGAACGAGAAACCCAGTCGGAGGCAGGATAGAGTTCCGAGGCGTTGAGTAGGTTTATCCGGTTGGCGGTGAGCCCGGAGCCCAAGCGAAGATCGCAGGCAGCGCGCCCGCAAGGGAATGCAGCACAGCAGGTCAAGCAAGGGTCTAACGCGAGCTACTGGCCGAGACGAATGGACTCAACACCACCTCGGAACTCTTAATTTTTTTTGGCCCACCCGTATCCTGTACTCGGATTGTCATTCTGAGCGAAGCGAAGAACCCCTTACCCGCAAGCACTACCACAAGCGATTCAAGGCATTTCTACGACTTGCCTACTTCTTTTTCTCGTAAACTACCTGTGTCGAAAAACCCATGCCACGCACCATGCACTCATCGCCACCACCCCGCAATAAAAAAGATCCGGGCGCTCACTCCGGCCGGCTCGTCATTCTCAGCGGCCCTTCCTGCGTCGGTAAGACTCCGCTTCACAAAGCTCTCGGCCGTTTTTATCCGGAACTGAACCAGCGTTTGCACAAGCTGGTGCTCTTCAACAGTCGCTCCCCGCGTCCCGGCGAGATCGATGGAAAGGATTATCACTTCCGCCCGCGAGCGCAGATTGAGGAATTGCGATCAGACAAACGCTATGCGTTACTCGAGGTTCGCGCCGATCTGCAGGCGCTGGAGATTTCCGAGCTCGAATCACTCCTGGAACGTGGCGATGTTCTCTTCGAAGGCAGTCCTTTTATAGGCCGCGCGCTGCAAACCATTCCCCGCTTCGCCAGCGTCAATCGGCTCAGCATTTTCATCTCCCCGCTTTCCCGGGAAGAGATCGCCTATCTGAATGCTCCCGAGCGAAACGTCTCCTTCCCCGACCTCCTCACCGACATCATGCGGCGCAAGCTCCTGCGCCGAACCACGCGCCAGAAAACGCACCTCTCGCTCAGAGATCTGGAAGATATCGAAAAGCGCGCTTCCAGCGCCTACCGCGAACTACAAGAGGCCTGGCGTTTCGACTACATAATTCCAAATCACGATGGGGAAGACAGTGACAACTGGGAGGCCTTCTATTATCTGATCGGCGATGCCCGCAATACGCTCGAGGCATTCGCCGCGCTGCTCAAAGGATCGGTTCCCGCTAACGTCGAGAAATGGAAACAGCAATTATTGCCGTGAAGCGATCGTTCAGCCGACTGTCTTACCTGGATGCGGCCAGGCTACGGCCCCACCGTCACCTGCAGCGGCGCTGGAGTCTGCAGCATCTCCCGGTAAATTGCATTTCTCCTCGCCACTTCGCCCACTACGGTCACGTTTACCACATAAGCTCCATGCGGCAAAGTTTCGCCCAGGGGCAACACCATCCCCACCGTGCCGCGCTTCAGCCGGAAATGCTGATATCCAATTTCCGTCGCCCGCCCATTTTCCGCGATTGCCTTGGTATCAAAGGTCAAATCCATGTCGTCTGCCGCCGCGTTCGTAACTTCCACGGTACCGTCAATCCGGTTTCCCGACACGTGCGGCGGCGTCTTCCACGCCACCGTGAGCGCATCCACCACCTTGATTACGTATCCGCGCTGCAACGCCTGCTGCGGTTGGCCGCCGTCCCGTACGGACACGATAAACTGGAACTCCCCCGTTCGCTCCGCCGACCCATGCAGCAGCCCGTTCTCCTCAAGTCTGATGCCCCGCGGCAAGGTCCCGCCTTGCACCTTCCACTGCAGCACCGGCACGTAATTTCCCCGCGCCTGAAATTGCACATGATAGTCGCCGCGCGGATAGGTCTGCGGCAACTCGTCTGGCTCAATCACCAATCCTTCCTCCGCGGGTGTCTCCGGTTCGGCCTTATCTTGCTGCGTCGCTGCCGCTGGTGGATTCTCCTGCCCGACCGCCGGCTCCCAACCCGCCGCGCAAATCCACACCATCAGCATGAAAACGGCGCCGTGCCCGAGCTTTGCCATCCCGAGCTTTGCCATACTTAAGATTCCCCAATCTCTGCCAGCTTCAACCATGCTACCGGAATTCAAGGCCGCTCCTCATAATTCCGGCGCATCCAAGGTAATAAATCATGGAATGCACTTGGATGCGGAAAGCTCGCAGCTCCGGCCCACTCTGGGAATGTAAAGATATGTATATCTTGCACTTGCCCAAAATTTTATTCTGGACACGCGCTACTTATTCCAATGGTTCGGGTTGAAGCAACTGAATTCGTTTGTGCTAACCTCAAAACTAAATATCGTCAGTCTCACGCCCGATTTTCTCCCAGGGGGAATTATGCCAGTCCGCAACGGTATCGTCCTGCTCGCCGCGCTCTCCATGCTTTTATTTCTAGCCGCCTGCGGCAACGGAAACACGATTACCAATCCTGTCGCCCCGCCCAGCGGCAACTTCAGCAATAGCAATCTCAAAGGGACATATGTCTTCTCCGTCTCTGGTACGGACGCCAACGGATATCCCTTCGCTATGCTCGGCACTTTCACCGCCAATGGTAACGGTGGTATCACCGCCGGCGCGATTGACATCAATGACGGCGAATTCCCCTCCGGTCCGCTCGCCAATTCACCGATCAATAACAACAGTACCTACACCATCGGACCGGACGGACGAGGCCTCGTCACGCTCGGCGTCCCCGGCAATCCATTTGGCAGCCCCTCTGGCGCCAACATCATCCTCGATTGTGTTCTGGCCGACAACTCTCAGGGACTGGTTAGTGCCTTCGATCTCAACTACAGCGGCAGCGGCACCCTCGACCTGCAGGCCTCCGGCGCCACCGCCGCCGGTTCCTACGCCTTCAGCCTTTCCGGAATATCTTCCGGGGGCAGCCTCTACGCCACGGTGGGAAATTTCGCCGTTTCTGGCGGAGCCTTCTCCGGACTCGACGATCTTAACAAGGGCGGCCTGGTCAATTATCCCGATCAGGCACTCACCGGCTCGCTTACCCTGGGACCCTCCTCAACTCCGGCAACCACCTTCGATACCACAGCCTTCAACGGAGTCTTCGACACAATCGCCGTGGATTCCACGCACTTGAAGTTGATCGAGATGGATTCGACCGCGACTCTGTCCGGCGACGCATACTCGCAAAGCACCACCACGATTGCGGCGGGCACTCTCGCATTTACGCTGAACGGCACCGTCCCCAGTGGCGCGCCTCTTGCTGCCGGCGGCTTTATGGTGACCGACGGTGCGGGCAATATCACAAACGCTTCCACCGAAGACTACAACAGTGGAGGCAGCGCTTCGTCGAATCCCGGACCCTTCAGTGCCACGTACACGGCCGCCGGCACCGGACGCTACACTTTGGCCAACTTCGCTACTTTTGTTCCGGGTAACGCAACCTTTGTCGCCTACCCTTCCAGCGGCGGCTTGCTCCTTATGGAAGACGACAGCGTAGGAAATATAACCTTCGGCGCGGCCTACCCGCAGACTGCAGGGGCAACCTTCGCCGCCTCGCAAGGCTACGCTTTAAATCTCTCGGCCATCAACCTGGGCGCACAGACTGGCGCACCATCTGAAGTAGATGACATCGCGGAGTTCACCGCCAACAGCAGCGGAGCCACCGTCACCGGCATCATCGACGAAAACTCTCCCAGCGGAGCCTCGTCCGGAGGCTTTGGCGGGGTTGCCGGGGGTCCGAACGGGGATCTTCCGCTCGACGGAAACTATGCCGCCCCAGACTCCACCGGCCGCGGCCAAATCTCAGCCACAGCCGGGAACCCGAACACGGGCCAGGGCACCCTGAACGGCGGTTTCCTTATTAACTTCTACACCACGGATGGCACCACCTTCCCGTTTATAGAAACCGACTCCGGTCAGGTCGGCGCGGGCATATTCTTACTGCAGAATCCTTCCGGATCCTCGTCCGCAATCGCCCACTCGCACATGTTCGTTCCCCGGCCGTTAGTCCGGCCACACACCGCCGCGAAAAAGAAAAACTAACCGATCGATTCCCAGAACTCGATTCTCAGAACTCGATTCGCCGAACAATCCGGGCGCAGCCTCCTGGCCGCGCCCGTTTCTTAGAAGACCCCCGCTTGTCTTCCCTCACTCGTGACCTTCGTTACCTTTATCCCGTGACCCCTCTTCAAGCACAATCACTCTAAGTTCCATGTTTTCGCGGGAGACGAAGAGTGCTCTGCCATCGCTTTCTACGTGTTTGCATTTTCATCATGATCGGCGCTTCGTTGGCGGCGGCCCGCGATATTGCCCTGGTCTCCAATAAGTCCAATGCCGTGGGCGCTCTCACCGTCGCTGACCTGGTCCGGCTCTGCAAAGCGCAGACCTCGCACTGGCCCAATGGCAAGCCGGTCACCTTTGTGATGCGCTCGCCCTCCGCACCCGAAATGAAGATCATTCTGGAAAAGGTTTATGGCATGTCGGAGAATGAACTCAACAGTCTCATCGTGACTTCCAATCGCGGGCGCCCTGCGCATCCCGCCATTCTGGTCGCCACGTCCGACGATGAATTGCTCAACAAAGTGGCCTCCACTCCCGGCGCCATCGGCGTGGTAGACGTTTATTCCATCAACAGCAGCGTCGCCATCGTAAAAATCGGCGGCAAACTTCCACTCGAACCCGGTT
>JBAVGI010000207.1:0-2865 GCA_049684755.1 Candidatus Sulfotelmatobacter sp. | reverse complement strand
GTGGCGGCGCGGGTGAAGGCGAGAGTGAATCTCATGCTTCGATCATTCGCTCTCCGATTGAGACCTTGCAAATACTTGAAAAGATCAAGCGCGGCGAGGATGGAGCAGCCATTGTTTTCGAAGGCATGGTCCGGAACCAGACGCGCGGCCGCAAGACGCTCTATCTCGTCTATGAGGCTTATGAAGAGATGGCACTGCAGCAGATGGAGCGGCTGGCCGAGCAAGCACTAAAGGATTTCCAGATTCGCGACGTCGCGCTGGTCCACCGGTTGGGACGGTTGGAGATTGGCGAAACCAGCGTGCTGATTGTGGTGGCTTCGGCTCATCGCGCCGCCGCGTTCGACGCTTGCCGCTGGCTGATCGATACTTTGAAACGCACCGTCCCCATCTGGAAGAAGGAATATTTTGAAGACGGAGCAGTCTGGGCCGACGGCGAACCGTTCCCCGCCGAATCCCGTCGCCTGTAAATTCCCGCGGTCGGGCAGCCTGAGCGCAGGCTGTGCATCTAAGTGAATGCCACGGTTGGTCCGCCAAAAACTGCCAGCACAGTGTGTTGCGACAGTAAATCAAGAAGTATACTTTCTTTTTCGAATGAGAAAATTTGCACCGCTGATGCTCCTCCTGCTGGCCGCCGCCGCATCCCCTTCGCAACAAGCTTCCGCGCCAAATCAGTCGGGTTCTTCCTCCACGCTCAAGGTGGACGTAAAGCTGGTGAACGTCTACGTGACCGTGACCAACGCCCAAGGGGGGCCGGTCGCCGGTCTTAAGAAAGACAACTTCACATTGCAGGAGGACGGTCGCAATCAAACGATTTCCGTCTTCGACAAAGAATCAGCCGTCCCGCTTTCCATTGCCCTGGCCATCGATACCAGCTTGAGCACGCGTCACGATCTCCCGCTGGAACAGGCTTCCGCGAAGCGCTTTGCGCGCACGATCATGCGGCCGGTGGATGCCTTATCCGTATTTGGATTTAATGAAACGGTTCTGCAGTCGACTTCCTACACAGCTGACTTGAAGCGCATCGACGACGGCATCGACCACCTTCGCCTGGGCGCGGCCACGGCGCTGTTCGATGCCATCTATCTGGCCTCGCGCTCGCTTGGTCACCGCCAGGGACGAAAGGTTTTAGTGCTGATCACCGATGGCGGAGACACAGTCAGCAAAGTCGATTATCAGCAGGCTCTGCGCGCCGCCGAAGAGGCCGAATGCATCGTCTACAGCATCATCGTGGTCCCCATTGAAAACAGTGCCGGGCGCGAGACGGGCGGCGAGCACGCACTGATCCAGCTTTCGGAAGATACCGGCGGCAAGTACTATTACGCCACTTCAATGGCGCAACTCGACGAAGCCTTCCGCCAGATCAGCGACGAGCTTCGCACCCAATATCTGCTGGCCTACTATCCCTCGCAGCGCGTCTCGGACTCCCAATTCCGCAGTATCCAGGTCACAGTTTCCGGCTCGCCCGACGCAACCAGCTATCGAGTGCGCCACCGGGCAGGCTATTACACCTCGAAGTCCGACTTCTAAGTTCCTGCGCCTCGAACCTCGGTTATTCTCTGGTGTTTTCTGAAATTCAAAACAAGTTTAGCGAGGTTCTTTACTGGCAAGTTAACAGAATAGAATTTTCTTTTACAGATTGAATATACGGTTTTTAGGATTTTCCTCCATTCCAATTGCAAACGCTTCCCCCCTCCTTTCGGGTTAACGTTACGGCAAATCATTGAAAAATAAGGGCGATTGTGTTCCTTCCGGGAAAGACGGTAGGCTGGCTGGAAAATTGCTTTAGATCAACAAGACATCCTCGTCAACCGATTTTGTAGCGCTGTTTTTGTAAGGCTTCTGCGGTCTGCGGTGAATCGAGAAAGACGCCCCGCAGCATTCTGATCGAGGATTTGCAGAGTTCGCTATAAGGCTGCTGGAAAATGCTCCAGTAAGCAGTTGTGCAGAGAACAATTTTGAAGAGAACGACCCAAAAGGAAGGTTTAATATGTTGAAGCTCAACTCCTCCCGCCCCAGTTTCCTGCTAGTTCTGGTGGCCATGTTTGCCCTATGTTGCTCGTCTTTGATGTTTGCGCAGACGTCGATTGCAACCGGTAGCATTCAGGGCAATGTGACGGACGCCACCGGCGCGGTCCTGCCGAATGCCAAAATTACAGTCACTGGGCCGACCGGGCAGACGCTTCACGCCAGCAGCAATGCGGCGGGGGAGTACACTTTCGGCGCATTGGTCCCTGGTGTTTATCAAGTACGGGTCGAGGCTAAAGGCTTCAAAACCTCGCAGCTGTCTTTGAACGTTAAGGTTGACAATGCCGCGAATGGCAGCATTAAGCTCGAAATCGGCCAAGAGAGCACCGTAGTTGAAGTGCAGGCCAGCGAGGTGCAGGTCAACACGGAGCAGGCAACCGTGCAGGGGGTTTTGACCGCCAGCCAGATTGAGAACTTGCCGGTGAATGGCCGTAACTTCCTTGACTTGGCGCAACTCGAGCCCGGCGTACAGATTCAGGATGGACAGAACTTCGATCCCACCAAGGCGGGTTACTCCTCAATCTCTTTCGGTGGTCGTTATGGCCGCACCGCCCGCATCGAAGTAGATGGCGTTGACGTCTCGGACGAGACCGTTGGCACCACTACCACTGACATTCCAGCCAGCGCTATTCAAGAATTTCAAATCGGGCAGGCCAGTCTGGACATGTCGACTGAATTGACCTCTTCCGGCTCAGTAAACGTGACCACCAAATCCGGAACCAATGGAATTCATGGCGACGCGTTCGGGCAATTCCGCGATTATCGCGCTGGTTGGGCTGCCCTACCCGGAGGCGCTAATCCCTATTCTCAGCGCAGCCAATACGGTGCCGATCTGGGTGG
>JBAVGI010000206.1:0-2445 GCA_049684755.1 Candidatus Sulfotelmatobacter sp. | reverse complement strand
TTGCGCCGCTGGTGGGCGGCACTTTCTCGGCGCAGCTTATTCCCCAGGTCTCCGAGTTGCTATCCAGCAATGGGTTCATGAAGACCGCCATCGGGGCATTCGCCGTGGTTTCTGGGCCGGGATCCTTCACTGGCCTGCGAATCGGCTTGGCTGCCGTCAAAGCTCTGGCGGAAGTCTTGCGCAAGCCAATTGCCGCAGTCTCGCTGCTGGAAGCCTGCGTCTCTGCCAGCGGCACTCAGGGCAAGATCATGGCTGCTCTCGACGCAGGCCGCACGGATGTCTACGTCGGGGAGTATGAAGTCCCCGACGCTCCGAGCTCGCTTTCGAGAGAGCGTATCTTGAACAGGAGCGAATTCGTTTCTCAAGCTGTGGGATGGAAGGTCGTGACTCCAGACTCTGTTCTCGCCGAGGCCGCTTCTGCCGCTGGTTTGACCGTTTTAACGCTGCCGGCGATTTCTGCGGCTGAGGTCGCACGCCTAGGCTGGCACAAGATTAAATCCGGCCATGTCGTGACGCCGGAGCAGTTGGAGGCCAATTATATCCGCCGCAGCGATGCCGAAATGCTTGAGAAAATCGGTTCCTAGCTTGCGTCTTCGATCAGCAAATCGCGCCGATGTCCCCGCAATGATTGAGCTGAATCATCAGAGTCCCACTGCCGCGCATTGGTCCGTTCAGCAGTATGAAAGTCTTTTCTCGAGTTTCGATTCTCAATTGTCGCAACGGCTCATCCTCGTAGCGGAGGATGTTTCCGAAATGCTGGCTGCGGAAGCCTCAGGTCGGCACAGGATCCTCGCATTCCTGGTTGCGCGCCGGGTGGACAAGGAATGGGAACTGGAGAACATTGTTGTCAACGAAGATTCCCGACGGCGCGGCGTTGGAACCGGACTTCTGAGCGACTTCATCGAGCTGGCGCGGACCGAAAATGCCAATGCCATATTCCTTGAAGTTCGCCGGTCGAACGAAAGTGCGCGGGCCTTCTACGACAGGATCGGTTTCGTAGAACTCGGGTCACGAAAAGGTTACTACTCCAATCCGCCCGAAGATGCAGTTATTTATCGATTAACTCTTTCTCATAACGAGACTGCACCACAAATATGGCATTGAACCGCTAATGGTGCTGTGGTAGCGTGGGCTTATCAAACCAATTGGAGGTCTGCCTGGATGCTGACTTCGAATAGCGCTCTACTGACCAACCACGATGAATTTCGCAAGCTGGCTCAGGAGCATATGCAATATTCCACCCGTCTTGATTCACTCACCCAAAAACGTTACCTCAGCGAAGACGAAAAGCTGGAGGAAGTCCGGCTCAAAAAGCTCAAACTGCGGCTCAAAGACCAGATGCAGACGATTGAGCGGCAGTACAGGCAACAGTACGGCACGCACGTAGCTTAATCTCTTCCCACTCGAAACCTCGGCCTGTGCCGCTACAGGATTGTTGTGTCCGCACTCCGGCGCTGATCAGCGCCTTTCTTTGTTTGGACTTACGATCTGGACTTAGGTTCAAGTCTGATCCCGTCTCGCGCTCCTGCTCTATAATTGATTTGTTTCGATATTTAATCTGACCTATGGTTCGTGACGGCTACCTTTACGCGCTAGGCTTGCTGGTGGCGGCAATTCTTGTCGGCTGGTTCGCACGCCCGGCTTTGGCACTCGTGCCCGTGTTGCTCGCGGTGTTCTTTCTGTGGTTCTTCCGCGATCCTGAGCGCGATATTCCTGATGGAGCAGGAGTTGTGGTTTCACCTGCAGACGGAAAAGTTACAGATGTCTCATACATTACAGTTGGCGGTGAAAAGCAGACGCGTATCAGCATCTTTCTCAGTGTTTTCGATGTCCATGTGAACCGTTCGCCGATCACTGGAATCGTTCGCGAAGTGCGTTATCAACGGGGAAAATTTTTGAACGCCATGAATCCGGCCTCGGCGGAGGAGAACGAGCAGAACATTGTCCGGGTTGAAGGCGACGGGCAAACAGTGGTCTTCAAACAGATCGCAGGATTGCTGGCCCGCAGAATCGTTTTTCATCCTAAGACTGGCGATCGCCTCAAGCGCGGCCAGCGCGTGGGCCTGATCAAATTTGGTTCGCGAACCGACGTACTGCTGGACTCTAGCGCCAGGCTGCACGTGAAGGTGGGCGACCGGGTGCGTGGCGGGGTTAGCATTTTGGCTTTCCTTCAGCCCAGCAGCGAGCTGGCAACTGCGGGAAAAGTTTCTGCCGACCCGCTTTCTACCAGCCCGCTTTCTACCACACAAGAGGCACGGTGATGGACGACTCTCCGGAAAAAAATCGGCCTGAGCAAGGGCGACGCCCCCCGCGCCGGATGCGGAAGGGGATGTACATACTCCCGTCGCTGTTCACTACGGGAAATATGGCTGCGGGTTTCTATGCCATTCTCGAAGTCGTCCACGCGAACGCGGCGACCTTTTGGCATTTGGACAACGCCGCCAA
>JBAVGI010000205.1:0-2033 GCA_049684755.1 Candidatus Sulfotelmatobacter sp. | reverse complement strand
CAGCCATCGTGGCGCATAGCGAGCGATTGCAGCGCGCGTATTTCGCGCTCGACGTGGTCGGCGCCGTCGCGATCGCTTTTGTTGATCACGAAGATGTCGGCAATTTCCATGATCCCGGCCTTGATGGCCTGCACATCGTCGCCCATACCGGGGACAAGGATCACAATCGTGACATCAGCGAGCCGCACGATATCCACTTCATCCTGGCCTACGCCGACCGTCTCAATCATGATGATGTCGCGGCCCGAAGCGTCCAGCACTGTGGCCACATCGGCGGTGGTGCGCGCCAGACCACCGAGTGAGCCGCGCGTGGCCATGCTGCGAATATAAATGCCTGGATCGGAAAAATGATCCTGCATGCGGATGCGGTCGCCGAGAATGGCTCCGCCAGTGTAGGGACTGGTGGGGTCGACGGCGATAATGCCGACGGTGCGATTATCTTTACGATAAAAACGAGCCAACTGGTCGACCAGCGTGCTCTTCCCCGCTCCGGGTGGCCCGGTCAGGCCGAGCACACGGGCCTTGCCGCTGTGCGGAAATAGTCCCTTCAGTAATTCAGACCATCCCGGCGCATGGTTTTCTACAGTTGATATCGCGCGAGAGAGCGCGCGAATGTCGCCGGAGCGGATTTGGTCGACCCATGGCTGTTTGATTTGGCTCAAACAGCCAGTGTAAAGCAGGGCGCGAAGAAGAAGAAATCCGCGGCATGGATTTGGGCCAGAGTAATCGACTACCGCCGTGTTGGCACGAACAATTCTCGCACTCCGAGCGCCTTCGACGATGGTGCTCACGAGAACAACATGTCCCCCGCGTGCACCCTATGTGCTTACGTGGAGGTCCACCGAGGCCACGAGCGCAGCATTAGAAAAGCTTCGAAGCAAAGTACTACAGCACAAGTCGCAGCAGCATACGAAAGGTTCGCCCGGACCGCAGTAACCAAGGCGGAGATGCCGAAGGCTATAGCCATAAAGAACCCGAAAGCCGCACCCACGCGGGACCGCAACGCTATATCCTGATGGCCGCTTACCAGGAGCACACCCGAGGCTAGCAATTGGCCCTCCACCGATTTCCATCCCGTTCCTACCAACGCTGTGACGGACAGATTTACTGGGATAGCCATGCCATTAACCCCTCGCGCCTTCTCAGTCTTTCAACAACTGCCGGGCAATTACCAACCGCTGAATCTCGCTCGTACCTTCGCCGATCGTGCAGAGCTTTACATCGCGGTAATACTTCTCGGCGGGATAGTCTTTGATGAAGCCGTAGCCGCCGTGAATCTGTACGCCTTCGTTGGCGCATCTCACCGCAACTTCGCTGGCGTAAAGTTTCGCCATGGAGGATTCAAGCGTGGTCTTCATTCCGGCATCTTTCATGGACGCCGCGCGCATGGTGAGCAAGCGAGCCGCATCAATTTCCGTGGCCATGTCAGCCAGCTTCCACTGAATCGCCTGAAATTCGCCAATCGCCTTGCCGAACTGCCGGCGCTCTTTCGAATATCTCAGTGCGGCCTCGTACGCGCCCTGCGCCATGCCCAGCGACAGAGCGGCAATCGAGATGCGGCCGCCATCAAGCACGCGCATCGCGTCGATGAAGCCGTCACCTTCTTTGCCCAATAAATTCTCAGACGGAATCACGCAATCCTCGAAAATCAGCTCCGCCGTATCGCTGGCCCGCAGTCCAAGCTTGTTTTCTTTTTTCCCCGGACGGAAACCCTTCGTATCTTTGTCGACAATGAAGGCTGAAAGCCCGTGGGTGTTGGCGGCGCGGTCGGTCACAGCAATCACGACGATGGCATCGGCATAGTGGCCGTTGGTGCAAAATGTCTTGGTGCCGTTCAGAACCCAGGTGTTTCCCCGGCGCTTTGCGGTCATGCGCGCGCTTCCGGCATCAGAGCCCGACGAAGGTTCGGTTAATCCCCAGGCGCCGATGAATTCGCCCGTAGCAAGTTTGCTGACATACTTCTTCTTCTGCGCTTCGCTGCCGGCAAGAAAAATGTGATTGGAACAGAGCGACGTATGCGCGGCGACGATGAT
>JBAVGI010000204.1:0-54695 GCA_049684755.1 Candidatus Sulfotelmatobacter sp. | reverse complement strand
GAAGGCGGGCAGCCGCGCGATCCAAAGCCTTCTGCCCGCAAACAACGCGTAAAAGTATGGGGGTTTTTTCTGGTATCGGCCGCCATTCTATTGGCTCTTTTTTGGTGGCGCTGGAACCGGGTGTGGGAAGATCTGGAATCCGGGTTGGGAAGAGGCGAAAGTACAATCCAGCCGCAAGCCCATGTCCCTGCCGAGGTCATGGAGAAACTGGTAACCCACCGCGTAGATCCCGATTATCCCGCAGGTGCGCGACCCGGACACCTGCAGGGAGTGATTGTTCTTGACGTAGTAGTAGGACGCGATGGCAAGGTCGCTCAAGTGCGTGCCTTGAATGGCCCGGAAATCCTTGCGCAGGCCGCCATGGAAGCCATGCGCTGGTGGCGTTTCGAGCCCTACCGTGTTGACGGCGATCCCGAGGTAGTGGAAACCACAGTAGCCGTTGAGTTCAAACCCTAGGCGAAACGGAGCCTCCCGCCAGGCAGTCTTCGTGATTGAGTCATGGATTGGCGCGAAACCAGGATTGCGGGTTCAAACTCTGCGCTTGCGCATCGCATTGAGAACGATGACGCCGCTTAAAGCAAAAGAAAGGACGGCAGCCAGAGCCGCAATCAGCCGCAGCGCTGCGCTCAGGTGAAGAAAGTCGGCAAAGACGGCTGCCAGGGCCAAGCCCACGCCGATCCCGTTCAGCCAGACCGGGACCCGTACGGAAGCAGAGAGAGAGGGACGCAAGCGCTGTTGCAAAAGCAGCGCAGCCAAGCCGATGGCAGCAACCACCACCAAAGCGAGCGGACTCTGGAACGCGCCGCGGCTGGTATAAATCACAACCAGCGCCAGAGCTAGGAGTAGCAAGCCGGCTGCGAGGATCGTCGACCGGCGCGGCGGAGAGTCAGGACCGGGATTGGGCGAGATATTAGACACGAAAGTCTTTCCTGAGATTTATACAGGCGCGGAGAGAGCTTTTCAAATCTCGGACTTTTCGAATACGACGAAATAAGAGAGCGATGGCGCTATCAGGGGGTGAGAACTGAGCGGCTAATGCCAGCAAGCCATTGGGCTTGACGAGGATCGCTGTGGTGCACGGCATATAACACCAACTCAACTCGGGACGAGATGCCCAATTTGTCAAAGATGCGGAACAGATACTTCTTGACGGTGTGCTCGCTGAGATTGAGTTCGCGCGCCGTATCTCGATTGCTGAGCCCTTCAGCAACCAGCGCGACCACCTGTTCTTCCCGGGGAGTAAGGAGCATCCGGCCGTTGGAGTTCACCACCCTCAGCGACGGCGCTTCGGAGACCGAATCCAGCAGGAAGTTCATCTGTTCGGTATTGGCCCAAATCTGACCTTCGGCGACCCGCTGGATGCATCGGCAAAGCAAGCGGAAGTGCGAGTCAGTGAGACAAAATATTCCCCTGGCGCCGGAGCGAAAGGCGCTGACGATCAGTTCCCGATCGTAGGCTTCAGCCAAAAGCACTTTTGCGACTACCGGATGGGAGAGGTGAATCTGGCGCATGGCCGCCATTTGACTGGCGATTTCAACCGACGGATTGAGGGACAGAATCAAAACTCTTACCGGAGTGAATGCTACTGCCTGAAGGATGGAATCTATGTCGACCAGACAGGTGGAGACGCGAAACTCCGATCGCCGGCGCAAAGCGCTGGTCAGCAAGTGAGATTGCATACGGTTGGAGTCCGCAATAAGAACGGGTGTTGCGGCCGAAGCGGCGGCCGGGAGCGGACTCATGAAGCTGGCACCCCGAATGAAACGGATTGAACTGCGTTTTGATCTTAGGAGCGTATCGGGCAGTACTCAAGGAAAGACGTAACAAAATTCCGGGTCGACTCTCAATTCGGGACAATGAATTCCCGGGTTGTGGAAAATATGGGGATGCCTTGGGGGTTGCGAGTTGGGTCAGGCGGTTTCTTGAAGAACTTCGGGTGAATGGTGGCGGGCGAAACGCCTAGACGAAGGGCTTTGCCCGCATATCTGTTCGGCTTCCTGTGATTCAGCGAACATGCAAGTCTACTTTCGTGGGTAGCCGGTGAGGCAGCAGCCTTACGACTCCATGGGAGAAGCCTTGGGGCGAAGAACTGCTGTGCTGCGCGCTGAAGCAACATATTTCCGTTTGAAAACTCACCGTGACCACGTTGGTAGACCGTACTTCCCATGTCTTGCCGCGGAGATTGAGGAAAGATAGCTTGCTGACAGCGATATTAAGGCAATGAAGCAGAGAGCTTGGCTGACCATATTTCCGCTGTTAGGCCTGTTGATATCGCAACTTTGCGTGGCCGTCTTCTCCCAGGACGAAGCAAAAGGGCAAAACCTGGGGCCAAGCACACTGTCTTCTCAAACTGGCCAAACCGGGGCTGGCGTGGGGAGCGGAGGAACGGCGGCTGCAAAACCGGTGCAAGCGGACGGCCTGGGAAACCCTCAGCTCGGAGGATTACGCCGTCCGCTTTACCGGCTCAATCGAAGCGACGTAGTCTCACTCAGCTTCACCCTGTCTCCCGAGTTCGATCAGATCCTTATCGTCCAGCCCGATGGCTATGTCTTTCTGAAGGATGCGGGCGCAGTGCTCGCCTATGGTTTGACGCTTGACGAACTCCAATCAGCGGTCCGAAAGGCATACCGCGGATATTTGCACGATCCTCAGGTCGCCGTGGCACTCAAGGAATTTGAGCACCCTTACTTTGTAGCGGGCGGTGAAGTGGGACATCCCGGGAAATACGAATTGCGCTCGAACACTTCGATCATCGAGGCCGTGCAAATCGCGGGGGGATTTACTCATGAGGCGAAGCATTCTCAGGTCGTGCTGTTCCGCCACGTAAACGATGACCAGGTGGAGGCGCGCATTTTCGACATAAAGAAGATGCTGCGAGAAAAGAGTTTGAGCGAAGTTCCCACCCTGCGGCCAGGCGATCTGGTGTTCGTTCCTCAAAATTCCATCTCCAAGATTGAGCATTTGATCAGCAAACCTTCCTTAAGCATGTACGTGAGTTCAACCCAGTTCTAAGCGGCAGGCCAATTCACATGTCAGAAGAGGATCACGCGAACTCAGATAAAGGGCACCCAGCGCCGACAGCGCGAGAGTTGGCGATGATACTGTTCCGGCGGGGAACGCTGTTTGTCGGGATCTCAAGTTTTGTCTTTGTTCTGGCCGTGATCTACGCTTTGGCCGGTACCACCTACCGCGCGCAGTTGCGTGTGTTGGTGCGTCGAGGCCGCTCCGATCCTCCGGTAACCGGCCAGCAGAATGCCCCTCCCGATTTCTCTCGAGTGGAAGTCACTGAGGAAGAACTGAACTCTGAAGTGGAGTTGCTTAAAGATGACGATGTTCTACGGCAGGTGGCGGAAGCCAACGACTTAGCCGCACATGATTGGCTGCGCTGGATCCGGCCGCGGGAAGAGTCGGAAGCTCGCGTCGAGCGTGCGGCACAGCGGCTCGCCAATCGCCTGACCGTAGAATCGATCAAAAAGTCAAATCTAATCGCCGTGAGTTACGACGCTGCTGACCCGCGACAAGCGGCGCATGTGCTGCAATCGTTATCCAGTGTTTATCTTCAAAAACACATGCAGGTGCACCGCCCCGCTGGGCAGTTTCTCTTTTTTGATCAGCAGACAGCGGAGTCGCGAAAGCAGCTCCAGGACGCTGAACAGAAGTTATTGGCCTTCACAAGAAGCCGCGGAGTAGTCGTCGCGGCTCAACAGCGCGACCTCCTATTGCAGAGACTGGACGCGGCAGAGGGGAGTTACGGACGAACCGAACTGCAAATCTCCGAGACGGAGCATCGCGCGCGGGAGCTTGAGTCCGAGGTCGGGGAGTTACCGCAGCGAGTCACCACACAAGTCCGCACCGCCGATAATCCGGAACTATTGCGGGCTCTGAAGGCAAGCTTGCTTGACCTGCAGTTGAAGAAGATCCAGCTGCTCACCAAATTCGAACCTGGCCACCGCCTCGTGCAGGAAGCAGAGCAGCAAATCCGGCAGGCGGAATCCACGATAGCTTCCCAAACACTAGCTCCGGTACGCGACGAAACCACTGACCAGAATGCCCGCTACGAATGGGCGAAAGCCGAAGCGCAGAGAGCCCGCGTTGACATGAAAGGACTACAAGCACGCGAGATAACGGCCGGCGCTCAGTTGACCGAATATCGCAATCAGGCGCGGCAGTTGGGCGAGGACGCCATTACTCAGGATGATCTCATGAGCAGTGAGAAGGCGGCACAGGAGAACTATCTGCTCTATGTGAAGAAGCGCGAAGAAGCAAGGATCGGTGATGCGTTGGACGAAGATGGCATCGTGAATGTAGCAATAGCCGAGCAGCCGGTCGCCCCTGCGCTTCCGGTTTGGCCGCAAACGGCTGTCGTGCTGGCAGGCATCGTAGCAGCACTAGCCTCGGGTACGGGTGCAGCATTTGCCGCAGACTATCTCGACCCGGCACTGCGCACGCCAGAGGATGCCCTCACTTGTTTGGAATTACCGGTATTAGCGTCATTGCCGGAAGGAACTGGACGGAGGCTATCAGCATGAAGGGAATTCGATGAGCGCGAATGCGAACGCTGTCAAAGGGCACGAGGCGATAAGGTCATCAACGTGGGAATCTGCATTGCGAGCAGAGACGCCATATTGCGCAGTCAATCGGTGGAATCCTGAGGATTTCGCACGCGAGCAAATTCTGAGCTTGGTTCGCCGCGTGTTCTTTGCGAATGGCGCTCGCCCCGCGAGACAGGTTGTTTTCAGCGCGGTGGAACGGAACATCGATGTGCTCAGCATTTGCGACCGAGTGGCGAGCGCTTTGGCGAAACAGACAATCGAGCACGTTGCCCTCGTCGACGCGGCCTACGGACCTGTAGAGGAAACCTGCATTCGCCCTTCCTCGCTTAGGAGCGCCACAATCAAGTCACGCTCCGCTCGAATTGCGGTCAATCTTTGGCGAGTACCGAAGGGCGTGACCGGAGAAGTCGACCACGGATATGGAACCGGACTACATTGGCTTCGCTTGCTGGAAGAGTTGCGAAACGAATTCGAGTTTGTGGTCATCCAAGGCCCTGCCGCTGGAACATCGAGTGAAGCTGCATCGTTGGGACAACTGACGGATGGCATCATTCTAGTCCTGGATGCTGGCAGTACGCGTCGAGCCGCCGCGCGGAAGGCCAAGGAAACACTGGATGCAGCGCAATGTCGCACGCTCGGAACGGTACTCACACAGAGAACGTTTCCGATTCCCGAGCGAATTTATCGCCGTCTGTAGGACGGGTACAGCGGCACGGAAATATGAATAGGTTTGCACTATAAATTGCAGGGCAAAGCGAAGTGAGGATGAAATGCTGGTGGGACTCAGTGGGCGGTAGCTATGGCGCGGCTAAGGCCGTTTGCTGCGGAACAGACTCCTCGCCGCAACCGGTTGCAGCGGGCGCTTCGGAGCAATGGTTTGCAGTTGAGACGAGGTATCGTTTCGAGAAAAAAGTCTTCGCACAACTGGATCACCTGGGCTTTAAGGTCTTCCTTCCGCTGTTGACCGAACATCACAGGTGGAGTGACCGCCAAAAAGTAATAACGGTTCCTCTCTTTCCCGGGTATGCGTTCGTTTTTGTCGATCAGTCGCGAGATTCACGGCAAATCGTCTTGCGAACTGCCGGACTGATCCGCTTTGTAAGTTTTGGAGGGATCGTAGTTGCCGTGCCGCCAAAACAGATTGAACACTTGCAACTGCTGCTACGGCAAAACGGACTCTTCTCTCTCCATCCGTTTGTGCATGCGGGGCAACGGGTTCGTATCCGAGGAGGCTGCTTGCACGGTTTGGAAGGAATACTGGTGCGTAACGAGACGAAAAAGCTAGTGATCTCGATTCAATCGATTCAGCGCTCGCTGGCCATTGATATCGAGGGGTATGAGCTGGAAGTGATCTGAAGTGTCTTCTCTTCCTTTACATCCCAGGCAGCAGAAACCGATAGGACCCGACTGGGCTGCGCGGTTAATCCCAGGTGCAGGCGCGTCGGTGAGCCAGAGAAAGGCGCGGCGGAGCACAGGCGCGAAAGTATTCTTCCGGACTCTCGTTACGTCGTTACCCTTCGAAGGAACGAAGGATTCTGGGCGTTTGTCGGTTCGCCCAAAATCGGGTGTGGCAGGGTTAGCCCCCGCGAATTGGCTGCGCTCAGCACTGCCCGACTATGCAATTGTGATGCTCGCCTGGGTTCTAATCGCACGGATCGGCGTAAGGGCTCACATAGAGTTCCCCAGCTTTTCTCTGTTTGCTAACTTGTTTCCCGTCTCTCCCGTGTCGCACGCCCTCATTGGCATCGCGTTACTGCATGGCGTGCTAATTAGCCGGTTGAACGCGCCAAGCAGGCTGCAAACCGCAAACACCGATTTACGGAAACAAGTGCAGCTATTGGGCAAGGCAGTCTTCTGGGGAACGCTGGTGTTAAGCGCGGCGCTGCAACTGCAAGGCTGCACCGGACCAGCCGAGGTTGCACTCTGGAGCGCCGCGATATTGACCTTCGCCTTGCTTTCGACCTGGAAATGGGTAAAACGAGATAGCTGCGAAGGTTGCTTGCGGTCTACGCGAGGCGTGCGACATGTGCTCATCGTAGGGGCAGGTACTGTAGGGCGAAGAATAGCGAAACACGTTGCAGAGCACCCGGAGATCGACCGGTCGGTGTACGGCTTTCTCGACGACAAGAGGCCCTTGGAAAAGGGCATCATCGGCCGCACGAGCGACCTCACAGAACTGGCGAGATCGGGATTCGTGGACGAAGTCATTCTGACGTCACCACAAGACCAGGAAGTCATGCTGCGCGTTCTGCATACCGCCCGGCAACTGCGCCTGGATTTGAAAATGACGCCGCAGCTCTTTGGTTGTGAGCCGGATGGGAGAATGGAAAGCCTGGGAAACATTCCATTAATTTCTCTGCATGAAGAAAAACTGCCGGTAACTCGACTACTTTTGAAACGCGCAATGGACGTGGCCGCCGCTGGAATCGCACTTATCGTTCTGGCACCTGCATTGTTTCTGATCGCGATTCTGATCAAAATGGAGTCGTCCGGGCCAATTCTTTATAAGGCGCCGCGGGCTGGACGCAAGCGCAGGCCGTTTCCGTGCTACAAATTCCGCACTATGGTCAGCAACGCGGATGACATTAAGGAAAGCTTGCGCGAGCGAAATCAGAGGTCAGGACCGTTTTTCAAAATTACGCACGATCCACGTATCACGCGCGTTGGACGATTCCTTCGCCGTTACAGTCTGGACGAACTGCCCCAACTTTGGAATGTGCTCAAGGGCGACATGAGTATGGTTGGGCCGCGGCCCCATCCGTTAGACGATGTTTCCAAGTATGCAATTGGGGACTTGCCGAGGCTGGACATTACGCCGGGGATTACGGGGCTCTGGCAAGTGACGGCAAGACAGGATCCGTCTTTTCAGAATGGATTGAAGCTCGATATCGAATACATCCACCGCTGGAGCTTGAGAATGGACCTATCCATTTTGCTAAGGACAGCTGCGGCCGTACTGCGCGGAAGTGGGGAGTGATGTCGCGGTTCCCGACGAGAACAGAGTCGTCGGCGGAGTGGCCGACAAATGCCGCCTTAGGAACACTTCAGTTGGCGTTACGCCCGCTGCACGCGCTGATCGTAATGCCAATGGCGCTCCTGATGGCGGCATTGACCGCTATGCTACTACGACCTCCTGACGTTGCTTTCTACGAAATTGATCGAGTCGTTTTCGCGCTGCTGGTCGCGGGAGTGGTTGGGCAGGCAATAGTTTCAAGACAGCGGCTCTGCACCGTCGAACGGGCGTCTTGGCCAATGATCGGGCTGACACTGTTAGCCGTCACCAGCGTCATCGATCAGCCCTTTGATAACGGCACATGGTCACTGGTGGCGGCGAAGTTCATTGTGCCTTTTACGCTTTTTCACCTGTCGGTGCTCTTATTTCGAGATCAGAGGCGGTTAGAACTTTTCGAACTCTTCGCCTTGGCATTGCTCGCGTATCTTTGCTTCACTTCGATCGCGTTTCTGGTGGGCGCAAAGTCATTCATTTTTCCACGGTTCATCCTGGATGAGAGCCTGGGCTACCATGCTGACCGGGCGCGAGGGCCGCTGCTGCAGGCCGTGGCAAACGGGGTTTCCCTGAATCTGCTCGGTCTGCTCGCGCTGCACGCGATTCTGCGGGGGAGAATAAGAGGACTCAAAGCGGCCATACTACTGGCCTCCCTGCCGCTTGCAATTCTCGCAACGATGACCCGGGCGGTTTGGCTTTCCTTCGTCGCCAGCGTGGGCATCCTGATTTTTCGGTCGCATGATCGGCAGCTTCGTCGGGTCTCAGTCGCAGTAGCGGTAGTGGGGGCGATCGCTCTGCTAGCCACTTTGAGTTTTGACGATCAGCGGCGCGCTCTCATGGATCGATTGCACGAATCTGGTCCGCTGGATTTCCGGGAAGCCGTGTACACCGGCGGTTGGCAAATGTTTCTTGAAAGGCCGTTCACTGGCTGGGGGGTGAACCAAATGCCCACGGAGCTGGCCCGGCACGTGAGCGGTTACAAGGAAAAGGAACTGTATCCACACAATACTTACCTCGAGCTGCTGGTGGAACATGGTGTCGTCGGGCTGGCTCTTTATTTATGGCTGATTTGGGAGCTTTTCAGGTTAGGTCGCGGCGCGGTACCGCGAGACGAATGTAAAGGACTATTGAATCGTCAGTTTCACGCCATGTGGCCGGTTTTACTGGGCGTTTATTTTGCCAATGCGTTTGTTGTGGTCATGAACTACCAGTTCGTAAACGGACTTCTGTTTGTGTTGGCGGGAATGCTGGCAGCGCAGCAGCGTCGCGCTAAAGCAACCTCTGATAACAAACGAATCCTTCCTCTCCAGGCAGCGCGTAGTTCCGCAGCCTGAATCCGGTTCATTCTAGTTTTGCAATCTGCGCTTGTGCTCAGAGTCGCTTATCTCGCAAATCAATTCCCAACTGCGGTTGAGCCTTATGTCAGCGAAGAAATTCAGGAACTTCGACGGCGGGGGCTTTCGGTCATTTCGGGGAGCGTGCGGCGGCCGGATAAGTCGCAAAACCCATCCTCAAATGGGGCCCCTGGATCGCCAGCTCTGTGTCTTCTGCCGGTTCGCGTCCTGACTCTGCTGAGGTCTCTCATTTTCGCCGCCACTCATTGGCAACGGGTTGCGATCATATTGGTACGGATACTCTTTCAAGGTAAGGAAAGCCCGAATCTCCGATTGCGAGCTTTAGTGCATACTTGGCTGGGAGCCTATTATGCCGTCGTATTGCAGAAACGCGAAGTGGACCATATCCATGTGCATCACGGCTATTTCGGCTCGTGGATTGCGATGGTGGCCGCCCGTTTATTAGGAATAAGTTTTAGCCTCACACTGCACGGGTCGGACCTGCTGCTGCATGGCGCCTTTCTCGACACGAAGTTGAAGTATTGTCGCTCTTGCCTCACCATTTCCCATTACAACCGGTGTTATATTCTCGATCATTTCCCGGCGATTGATCCGCATAAAGTCATAGTTTCGCGGCTGGGAGTCGATACGCTGCCGGCAGCGAAGCCATCGCGAAGAGTTGTTCCCACTCCGTCGAACAGTTTCAGGCTACTAGCCGTAGGCCGGCTACATGCAGTCAAGGGTCACGCGTTCTTACTCCGCGCTTGTTCGCGGCTGCGCGATGCCGGACTGGACTTTAACTGTGCGATCGCCGGGGAAGGGCCGGAAAGGCAACGCCTTGAATCGTTAATCCGAAGTTATCGATTGCAAGGACACGTCATCTTACTCGGCCACGTGGTGCGGGAGGAGATGGAGGCACTCTACCGGGATGCGGAAGTGGTCGTTCTTACCAGTCTCAGCGAGGGCATTCCATTGGTTCTGATGGAAGCAATGGCAAGAGGCAGGATTGTGCTAGCTCCAGCGATTACAGGCATCCCTGAGCTAGTGATTCCGGGAAAAACGGGATTTCTCTATAAACCTGGGGATCTCGAAGATTTTCTACGAAGGATCCTTCTCCTTCGATCTTTGATGCCGTCCCAGAATAAGCGTTCTGGAGCGCCCCTGTGCTGGATTTCCCATGCAGCTCGAGTTCACGTTCTCCACAATTTTAATCGCCAGAAGAATCTAACCCGATTCGCCGACGCGTTTCTGCGGCCGATTCAGGCCCCTCAGAGTTCTCCCCATGCGCATCCTTTATTGCAATAAGTATAACTTCACATTCAGTGGAACTGAGGCATATATGTTCGGGGCCATGGAGCTTATGCGCTCGAAGGGGCACACAGTGGCGCTATTTTCCATGGCCGACCCGCGTGGCAAGGCCACTCCATATGATCACCATTTTGTACCGCACAAGGATTTTAAGAACCAAAAAGGAATGCTCCACAAAGCTCGATTGGCGGCCCAGGCGATTTATTCAGTCGATGCTCGGCGAAAGATTCGAGGAATGATCGCCGAATTTCGCCCAGACGTAGCCCATGTGCGCAACATTTACCATCACCTATCGCCGTCGATCCTGTGGGAACTTAAGACGCAAAAGGTCCCCGTTGTATATCACGTTAACGATTTCAAAGTCCTGTGCCCCAACTACAACCTGGTTTCACGCGGCGAGGCTTGTGAGGCTTGCAAGGGGGAAGCGTACTGGCACATGCTGCAAGAGAAATGCTATCCAGGATTGGCGGCGAGGATAACTTTAGTTGCGGAGGCTTACGTTCACAAGAGACTCGGTACCTACCGCGAATGCGTGAATTGTTTTCTGGCCCCCAGCCGGTTTGTGCGCGACAAGTTTGTCGAACACGGATGGGATCCGGCTAAATTCGAGGTTCTTCCACACTTCCAGCCGATCCAGCAGTTAACCGAGCGCAACGCAGAGAGCGCGCCGCTGCTTTATTTTGGCCGGCTATCGAAGGAAAAGGGTGTCGCCGATTTACTTCACGCGATGCAGCAACTCCCTCATCTCCCTCTGATCGTAGCTGGGGAAGGACCAGAGCGCTGCGAATTGGAGCAACTGCGCGCGAAGCTGGGATTGGCTAACGTGACATTTGTCGGCCATGTGAAAGGACAAGAACTGGATTCAACAATTGCGAGTTCGAGCTTTACGGTGCTTCCGTCCCATGCGTATGAGACTTTCGGTAAGACCATACTTGAGTCCTACGCGCACGGACGAGCCGTGGTTGCGTCCGACCTCGGTTCGCGACGCGAACTGATACACGAAGGCAAAACTGGTCTGCTTTATAGAACTGGTGACGTACCTCAGTTAGTGGCTGCGCTCAGGTTTCTGAGCTCGCGCCCGAAACTGGCAAGCGAAATGGGACTGGCGGGACGCGACATGTTGGAGCGAGACTATAACCCGGAGGCGCATTACGCAGCACTGATCAACTTGTACGAGCGGCTGGCTAACGGCTCCGGGCAGACCTCCCAAGCCTTAAAGACGCCAGGCCCGAAAACGGCTTTTGCCCCCGCACAAGCGGGTGCCCATCGATCCGCGGGAAGTGGTTTCGTTCCACTGCATCGCCTCGGGTTAGTCCCAATACCGCAACTGAACTCGATGCCGACGATGGGGTTAGCCAAACCGACGCTGAGAGTCGCATTCATCGGCGGACGCGGAGTGATTTCGAAATATAGCGGCATTGAAACTTACTACGAAGAAGCCGGCAAGCAGCTAGTGGACATGGGCCATCTGATCACGGCCTACTGCCGGACCTATTTCACACCTCCAGTAGAGGAACACAATGGCATCCGAGTGGTACGGCTCCCGACGATCCGGTCCAAACATTTGGAGACACTGGTGCACACTTTTCTTAGTACTCTCCATGTACTCCTACAGCCCTGCGATATAGTGCACTATCACGCCTTGGGTCCGGCGTTGTTTTCGTTTATTCCGCGCCTTGCCGGGAAAAGGACGGTCGTTACCGTGCAAGGCCTGGATTGGCAGCGCAAAAAGTGGGGCCGTCTAGCGTCGGCTGTGCTCCGGATTGGAGAATATGCCGCAGTCAGTTTGCCGACCCGCACGATAGTCGCCTCGCAGACGTTGCATGAGCATTACTGGCATCGCTACGACGCGGAAACGCGCTATGTGCCGAATGGTGGGTTGCTGCGGGAGCGGCGAACGCCTGACAAAATCCTCCAGTGGGGACTGCAGCCGCAACGCTACATGCTTTTCCTCGGAAGATTCTCGCCGGAAAAAGGCTGCCATGTTTTGCTGGAGGCATATGAACGTCTAGATACTGACGTAAAGCTGGTACTGGCCGGGGGGTCGAGCTTTTGCGACGGGTACTCCCGCGACCTTAAGACCCATACCGGCGAACGAATAAAAATGCTGGACTGGGTGTCAGGTGAAACGCTTGATGAGTTGCTGACAAATGCGATGTTGTTCGTCTTGCCGTCAGATCTGGAAGGATTATCCCTTGCTTTGCTCGACGCGATGGGTGCCGGCCTGTGCGTCGTCGCCAGTGACATTCCGGAAAACCGTGAGACTGTCGAAGACGCGGGCTTCACATTCCGAAGGGGCGACCCTACAGACTTAGAAGAACGCTTGCGATTTCTAATCGCGAATCCCGCAGTGCGAGAAGCTGCAGGAGCAGCGGCGAAGCGGCGCATTCGCGATCAATACCAGTGGAGTGAGGTTGCCAGGGAAGTGGAACAGACTTACTTCGAGATGATGGGCTGGACCAGCGCGGGCGAGTCGACAACGAGGAAGCCAAGCTCGGGAGTAGGCGCCCTTGGTCCATCAACCGCGAGGAGAGTCGGATAAAGTCTTCAATCGCGCCAGCGGCGCGAAACTCACTTCTAATCAGCATAAGTCACGAGGACGGGATGTTTCCCGTCCTTTTTGTTTTACAATTGGCGTTCACTTTCGCAATCCAGGCACAAGTCGCGGCAGTGGCGCGGTGTGGCATTATCTCTCTATGGACAATACGATCCTCGTCACCGGCGGAGCGGGGTTTATCGGTTCCAATTTTATTTTGCAATGGATGGAACGGGGTTCAGCATCCGTTGTAAACCTGGACAAGCTCACATACGCCGGAAACCTTCACAACCTGGCGACTGTCGCGGACCATACCCGGTACGAGTTTATCCATGGTGATATTGCGGATCGCGCGCTGATGTCGAGCCTGCTGGATCGGCGAAAGCCGCAAGCCATCGTGCATTTTGCCGCCGAGAGCCACGTGGATCGATCGATTAGAGGGCCGGAAGATTTTGTCCGCACGAATGTTGACGGCACTTTCGCTCTACTGGAAGAAGTGCGGAGCTATTGGAGTAATCTGGACGCGCCTGAAAAAACCGACTTCCGTTTTCTGCACGTTTCTACGGATGAGGTTTACGGCTCACTTGCCCCCGCAGATCCGCCTTTTTCAGAAAATACCCCTTACGCTCCGAATAGTCCGTATGCAGCATCTAAAGCGGCTTCAGACCATTTGGTGCGTGCCTATCACCACACGTACGGATTGCCCACGCTTACTACAAATTGTTCGAACAACTACGGACGATTTCAGTTTCCCGAGAAATTGATACCGCTCATCATTCTGAATGCCCTCAATGGCAAACCCCTTCCGGTATACGGCGATGGCCAGAACGTTCGAGACTGGCTTTATGTCGAGGATCATTGCGAAGCCATTGTCACGGTGTTGCTGCAGGGGCGCGTGGGAGAGACCTACAACATCGGCGGCTGGAATGAGAAGCGCAACATCGACATCGTCGAAACAATCTGCGACATTGTGGACGAACTGGCCGGCAGCCGCGACGCTTCCCGGCGCAGTTTGATTACGTTTGTTAAGGATCGCCCCGGCCACGACCGTCGATATGCCATGAATGCAAGTAAGCTTGAGCGCGACCTTGGCTGGCGTCCCCGGGAAACATTCGAGACAGGAATTCGCAAAACCGTGAAATGGTACCTGGATCATGAGGAATGGGTCCGCAATGTCACCAGTGGAAGCTACCGGCATTGGATTGAAACACACTACGCTTCTTGAATTCGACTAGCGAACCGATAATCCTCATGACGCAATCCGTGAGTAGCACAATGAACAGGGGAATCATTCTGGCCGGCGGCTCGGGAACGCGTCTGTATCCCATCACGCATGCCATGGGAAAAAGCCTGCTGCCGGTTTACAACAAACCGATGATTTATTACCCGCTCTGCACGCTGATGCTGGCGGGCATACGCGATATTCTTCTTATCACCACGCCAGACGATGTGCCGAAGTTTCAGGCCCTGTTGGGAGACGGTAGTCAGTTTGGAATCCACTTGCAATATAAAGTGCAACCCAAGCCGGAAGGAATCGCGCAGGCTTTCCTGGTGGGTGAAACCTTCATCGACAATAAGGCCTGTGCCCTGGTACTCGGTGACAACATTTTTTATGGGCACGACTTGGCGAAGGACTTGCGGGACGCTGCGAGTAAGAGTCAGGGTGCGCGAGTGTTCGCGTATCCCGTACACGATCCCGAACGGTATGGAGTCGTGGAATTCGATGGTTCCGGGCGCGCGCTCAGCATCGAAGAGAAGCCTCAGCAACCGAAATCGAGATACGCAGTAACCGGACTTTATTTTTATGACAACCAGGTGGTTCAAATTGCGAAGGCGTTAAAGCCCAGCGCGCGAGGAGAGTTGGAGATTACCGACGTGAATCGAGCCTACATGCAGCGCGGCCAGCTCGAGGTCGTCGTCATGGGACGGGGCATGGCCTGGCTGGACACAGGCACTCATGAATCGCTCATGGAAGCATCGCTCTACATCCAGGCCATTGAAAAAAGGCAAGGCCTCATGGTGGCTTGCCCCGAAGAGATTGCCCTGCGCTCCGGCTACATCACTGCGGGTCAGGTGGAAAGAAGCGGCGCTTCCATGAAGAATAATAGTTATGGCGCTTACCTGCTCCAACTGCTGCGAGAGAAGGTATTCTGATGAATGTAGTCCGGCGATTCGATCCATGAGCGGCGGAATCACGAAAATTCCCACTTCGCTTCCCGGCGCTTTCATTCTGGAGCCTCGCGTGTTCCGCGATGAGCGCGGCTTTTTCTTTGAGAGCTACAACCAGCGGATCATGGCGGAAGCCGGCATCGTTGATAATTTTGTGCAGGACAATCATTCCTGCTCTTCACGCAACGTTCTGCGAGGCCTGCACTATCAGGTGAAGCATCCACAAGGAAAACTTGTTCGAGTCGTGGAGGGAGCGATCCTGGACGTCGCCGTCGACCTGCGCCGAAGTTCTCCTACCTTCGGACGCTCTGAGAGTGTGCGACTGTCGGGTGAGAACAAGCGAATGTTCTGGATTCCCATCGGTTTCGCTCATGGATTCTTGGTTCTTTCGGAGAAGGCTGAGGTACTCTACAAGGCAACCGACTTTTACGCACCTGAGTATGAACGCACGCTCGCCTGGAACGATCCTCATGCCGACATCGAGTGGCCGGTAAATGGCGAGCCCATCGTATCGGCAAAAGATCAGCGTGGCGTGGCACTGGCCGACGCCGAAACTTTCGGATAGATTTCCATGCGAGTCACGATCTTCGGTGCATCCGGACTTTTGGGTAAGGCGCTCATGCGCGAATGGCAACAAGATGCCATCACGGGGCTCAACTCACGCGACGCCGATATTCGTGACGCTGGTCGTGTTCTCGCAGCTGTACGGGACACTCGTCCGGAGTGGATCGTATTGTCGGCAGCCTATACCGATGTGGATGGATGCGAGAGTAATGCGGAGCTGGCTTTTGCCGTGAACCGCGACGGCGCCGCCAATGTGGCACGTGCGGCGAGAGAAGTCGGCTCACGGCTCATGTTCCTCAGCTCCGACTATGTTTTCGATGGCAAGAAAACAACTCCGTATGAGACGAGCGATCTACGAAATCCGCAGAGTGTGTACGGGCGGACGAAGGCGGAGGCCGAGATTACACTGCTGGGCCTGATTCCGGGGTGCTGCATCGTCCGAACCTCGTGGCTGTTCGGAGTCGGAGGAAAATGTTTCCCCGACACGATTCTCAAGCTGGCGGCAAGCCGTCCCTCGTTGGACGTGGTCAATGACCAACGTGGTTCTCCTACCTATGTGGTCGACTTAGCGCGATCGATCATTTCCTTGTGCCAAAAGAACGCAGAAGGGATTATCCATGTAACGAATGCGGATAACTGCACCTGGTTTGAATTCGCGCAACAGATCGTGCAAAGTGCAGGCCTGACCACAGATGTAAGGCCGACGAGTAGTGAACGGATGGCTCGTCCGGCGCCGCGCCCGGCTTACTCGGTATTGTCGCCCGCCAGTCTGGAGGACTTGAGTATCGCAATGCCTGCATGGCAAGATGCGCTAAATCGATACTTGACGAGCGACTTGAATTGACATAACTCCCCAGAGATTGCCCCGTTTCGCGCCAGCCTGCTACGATTGCGGAGACCTGCCTGAGGATCTCGTGAAATTAATACAAAATTATATTGATGGCCGTTTCGTGCGTGGAGAACACGAGTTCGACGATGTGAATCCAGCGGATGGAACGGTGATCGCGCAGGTCGCGGAAGCAACGAAAGAGCAGGTGGATGAGACGGTCAACGCCTCCGGTCGATCTCTTTGCGGAGAATGGGGGCAACTCGGCGTACGGGAGCGGGCAGCGCGGCTTCACAAAGTAGCGGACGCGATTGAGAAGCGGTTTGACTGCTTCGTTCAGGCTGAAGTCGCGGACACCGGCAAGCCAATCTCTCTCGCAGCCAAACTCGACGTTCCTCGCGCCGCAGCAAATTTCCGAGTCTTCGCCGAGCTCATAAAAATGTCTGGGATGGAAGCGTTTCAAACCGAAACTCCGGAGGGGATGGGCGCTCTGAACTACGCGCTACGCAAGCCGTTGGGCGTGGTAGGCGTTATCACTCCATGGAATCTGCCGCTTCTTCTGCTTACCTGGAAAGTGGCGCCTGCTTTAGCTTGCGGAAATGCAGTCGTCGTTAAACCTTCAGAAGAAACTCCGGCCACGGCGACACTTCTCGCTGAGGCGATGCAAGACGCGGGAATCCCGAATGGCGTTTATAACGTGGTGCATGGCTTCGGACCAGGGTCTGCGGGTGAATTCTTAACCAATCATCCAGACGTGGACGCGATCACATTCACTGGAGAATCCCGGACAGGGGCAGCCATCATGAAAGCCGTGGCGCCTACGGTCAAACCCGTTTCTTTTGAACTGGGCGGGAAAAATGCCGCTATCGTATTTGCGGATTGTAATTTCGAAGAGGCTATCAGCGGTCTATCCGACGCCATCTTTCTTAACACAGGACAAGTTTGTTTGTGCGCGGAGCGTGTGTATGCGGAGCGCAATATTTTCGATAAGGTGGTCGACGCTCTCAAAGAAAAAGCGGAAAGCCTGAATGCAGGCTGGCCCACTGACGCGAAGACCGATTTCGGACCGCTCATCTCCGCTCAACATCGAGAGAAAGTTCTCTCCTATTACCAATTGGCTAAAGCAGAAGGCGCGACGTTAGTCACAGGCGGTGGCACTCCGAAATTTGATGATACCCGCAACAACGGCTTCTACGTGCAACCGACCATCTATACTGGGCTAGCGGAATCGGCTCGATGCGTGAAGGAAGAGATATTTGGTCCGGTGTGTCACGTCGCGCCATTCGATTCGGAAGAAGAAGCTGTGGCGATGGCGAACGATACGAAGTACGGACTGGCCGCGTCGATATGGACAAGCAATTTAAAACGCGGACATCGCGTAGCGCAACAGATGAATGTGGGAATCACTTGGGTAAATTGCTGGTTCCTGCGCGATCTGCGAACTCCGTTCGGAGGAGTTGGTCTTTCAGGAATTGGCCGCGAAGGCGGAATCCATTCGCTGAATTTTTATTCCGAGCTGAACAATATCTGCATCCGTCTTTAGGAATATGGGCATAATCGAGAGCAAAGTAGTTGAAGGGAAAGCAACACCGCGCGGCAAATATCCTCATATCAAGCGTGCTGGTGATTTCCTTTTCGTTTCCGGAACCAGCGCACGCCGCGCCGATAACACCATCGCCGGAGCACAAGTAGATCCGCTCGGCGCCACCCGGCTCGATATCCGCGAACAAACCCGAGCTGTAATCGAGAACATTCGCGACATTCTGCAGAGCGCGGGAGCGCAGCTGAAAGATGTAGTAGAACTTTCCACTTATCTGGTAAACATGGACGATTTCGCGGGCTACAACGAAGTGTACGGCGAGTTCTTCGGATACGACGGCCCGGCAAGAACGACCGTAGCCGTGCATCAACTGCCGCATCCGCACTTGCTGATCGAGATCAAAGCAACGGCTTACAAGCCCCAGAAATAGGAGAGACGATGGCGTCCATCAAGAATCTGAAGGCTTTCAACTTCCAGGCCTGGATCGAACAGAACAAGGAGAAGCTCAAGCCTCCGGTCGGCAACGCTCAAGTTTGGGAAGACGGCGAGATGATGGTGACCATCGTAGGCGGGCCCAACCAACGGCGTGACTACCACGACGATCCCACTGAAGAATTCTTCTATCAGTTAAAGGGCAATATTGTTCTCCGCGTTATGGAGGCGCCCGGCAAGCCGCCGCTGGACATCCCGATTCAAGAAGGCGAGATTTTTCTTTTACCCAAGCACATGCGGCACTCGCCGCAACGGCCGGCTGAAACCATCGGAGTGGTCATCGAAATACCGCGCCCTGAAGGCTCGCTTGATGCGTTCGAGTGGTATTGCCCGAACTGCCATCAGTTGGTATATCGAGCGGAGTTAAAACTGAAGAGCATCGTAAAGGATCTGCCGCCTGTGTTTGAACAGTTCTATGGCAACGAGAGCAAGCGCAAATGCAAGCATTGCGGCACGGTTCATCCCGGCAAGTGAAGCATGAAAGTTATCGATATCCATAACCATTTCTTCCCCAGCTCCTGGCCTGACCTCGCGGCGCGCTATGGTACGCCGAACTGGCCCTGGATCAAACATACAGAGCCGGGAAGAGCCGACATCATGGTGGGAGATCGATTCTTCCGCCACATTTATTCGGCGTGTTGGGATCCGGAAGTACGGCTTCGTGAAATGGATCGCGACAGTGTTGATTTGCAGGTACTGTCTGCCACACCGGTACTGTTTGCCTACGACCGTCCCGTCCAGCATGCGCTCGATTGTGCGCAAATGTTCAACGATGCGGCGCTCGAACTTTGCAATCGCGGAAAAGGCCGGCTGAAATCGTTTTGCCAAGTGCCCTTGCAAGATGTCGACGCATCTTGCAAGGAGCTCAGCCGCTGCATGAAAACTGGGCATGTAGGCGTACAAATTGGCAATCATGTAGGAAGCAAGAATCTGGATGACGCCGGCATTGTGACTTTTCTGCACCATTGCGCGGATGAAGGCGCGGCGGTGCTCGTACATCCCTGGGAAATGTTGGGGCAGGAGCGGATGCCGAAATACATGATGCCGTGGACGGTTGGTATGCCGGCGGAAACACAACTATCGGTCGTCGCTCTGATTTTGAGTGGAGCACTTGATCGCTTGCCCCACTCGCTCCGCATATGTTTTGCGCATGGCGGCGGAAGTTTCGCATTCTTGCTGGGGCGCCTGGAAAATGCCTGGCAACACCATCCGGTTGCGCGCGGTGATTGCCAACATCCGCCTAGCTACTATCTCAACCGCTTTTATACAGATTCCGCTGTGTTCGACCAGCGCACGTTGCAATTTCTGGTAGGAACGATGGGAGCGGATCGGGTGCTGCTGGGATCGGATTATCCTTTTCCTCTGGGCGAAGAAAGAGTAGGAGCTCTGATCCGCCAAAGCAATTTGCCGCAACATACCAAGGCCAAACTGCTGAGTGGAAACGCAACTGAGTTCTTGAAACTTGGAACTGAGTCGCCGGAACCCGACGATAACCAACGATCTATCGCTGCAGTCGAGTCCAGCCCGTTAGCGCCAGAACCCGAACAGCTCACCTATAGCTCGTATCTGAAGGTTCCGGAACTGCTTCAGTTGCAGCAGCCGAAATCTTCGCCACCACATCACGACGAATTGTTATTCATTATCGTGCATCAGACCTACGAGTTGTGGTTCAAGGAATTGTTGCACGATCTCGATGCGGTGGTTGCAAACTTACAAAGGGCGGGTGCGGCTGCGCAATCGCATGATGAGGTTTACGAAGCGGCACGGCTGTTGCGGCGGTGTACGGAAATTACCCGAGTGTTGGTAGAGCAGTTCACTATTCTGGAGACGATGCTCCCGACGCATTTTCTGGCTTTTCGCGGCCTGCTGGAACCTGCCAGCGGATTCCAGTCGGAGCAATTTCGAGAGATCGAATTTCTTTGCGGCTTAAAAGATGAGAAAATGCTGCGCTATCATCGTCCCACTCCGGAGGCCTACGCTAGTCTCAAACGCCGATTGGAAGAGCCTTCGCTGCGCGACGTATTTTTCGGGGCATTGCAGGCTATGGGCAAGCTCCCGGCCCTCAATGAGAGCACGCCCGAAAAAGAGCGGTTCGAAGCGCGCGCACGCGCGGTTCATGCACTTTATCAAGATGAGCGTCATCATCGGGACTGGATCGACGTCTGCGAACGTCTCACAGAGTTTGACGAGTTGGTGGTGAGCTGGCGCCTGCGGCACATTCAGTTGGTCGAGCGCATTATCGGCATTCGCATGGGAACTGGCGGAAGCGCGGGATCATCCTATTTGAAATTGACGCTCGACAAGAAATTTTTTCCCGAGTTGTGGGAAGCCAGGACGTTGTTGACGGAGTGAAGCAAGCAACGCCCCATGCTTAGCAAATATCCGTACGTTTCATCTGGAATGAAAGCCACATCGGAAAAAGTAACGCTGATCGGCGCCGGCCTGAACGGACCTCTCCTTGCCATTCTCCTGATGCGGCGCGGATTCTCTGTTGAAATTTATGAGCGACGCCCGGATATGCGGCGAACGCACACCAGCGCGGGACGGTCGATTAATCTGGCGCTATCGACACGAGGAATTCATGCATTGCAGCAGGCCGGCCTCTGGGAGGGTATGCGCCGCATCACCATCGTCATGAAGGGCAGGATGATGCATTCGCTGGCCGGAGAACTTACGTTCCAACCTTATGGAAAGAATGAAGCAGAAGTTATTTACTCGATTTCGCGGGCGGAACTGAATATAGCGCTCATGAACGCCGCGGAAGAACAGGGTGCGACCATACATTTTCATCAGCGCTGCACGGGATACGACTTCAGGACCGGAGAGATCCGGGTACGTAACGAGGAAGCGACGGAAGAAACCAACCACAAGACTGAGGTTCTGATTGGCTGCGATGGTGCAGCATCGGCTCTGCGAACGGAGATGCTCAAGTTGAGTCACCTCAACTTCTCTCAACAGCATCTCGACTACGGGTATAAAGAGTTGACAATTCCAGCCGGTCCCAAGGGAAAGCGTCTTCTGGAGCCGAACGCACTTCACATCTGGCCGCGCGGTAATCACATGCTGATTGCCTTGCCAAATATAGATGGCACCTTCGCTTGCATTCTCTTCTTGCCATTCGAGGGTAAAGACAGCTTTGCCAGCCTCCGCACAGGAACGGACGTAATTCATTTTTTTCAGGAGCAATTTCCTGACGCCAATCAACTGATGCCGCAGCTCGCGGAGAATTATGCCGCCAATCCGACCGGAGCGATGGTCACCATCAAGTACTCTCCCTGGCACGTAAATGGACGGGCTCTGCTGTTGGGCGACGCTGCTCACGCGATCGTTCCCTTCTTTGGCCAAGGCATCAACTGTGGATTTGAAGATTGCTCTTACCTGGTCAAATTGATCGACCGGTACGGCGCAGACTGGACCAGAGTATTCGCGGAGTTCGAAAAAGATCGCAAGGTGAATACTGATGCCATAGCAGATATGGCCATTGAAAACTTTACCGAAATGCGAGATCGGGTTGCCGACTCGCAGTTTCTATTCGGCAAGAAAGTGGAACTGGCGCTAGAGGCGCGGTTTCCGAACCGCTTCATTCCGAAGTATGCCATGGTCACCTTTCACCGGATTCCCTACTCCGTCGCTCTGGCTCGAGGTGCGATCCAGGAGCGAATCCTGAACGAACTCAGTAAGAGCATCCATCGCGTAGAGGATCTCGACTGGGATGAAGCAGACCGATTGATTCATCGCGATTTAACCCCGCTGGAGCTATGACAGTGACGAATCCAGAATTTAGTTCGACTGAGGATTCCGCCATCGCGATGGATGAACACGATCCGCTGCGAAATTACAGACAGCGCTTCTTATTTCCCAAAACCGCCAGTGGTGAAAAATGCGTGTACCTCTGCGGACACTCGCTGGGACTTCAGCCTAAAACAGCTGCGGAATACATACAACAGGAGCTAAAAGACTGGGCCGAACTTGGCGTCGAGGGGCACTTTCAAGCCCCGAATGCGTGGATGCCTTATCACCGCCTGCTTACGGACCAGACAGCTGCACTTGTAGGGGCCAAGCCAGTGGAAGTGGTGGTGATGAATTCGCTCACGGTAAATCTTCACCTGATGATGGTCTCGTTCTACCGGCCGAGGCCCGCGCGACATAAAATTGTTGTCGAGCGTGGGGCATTTCCTTCCGATCAGTATGCGGTGAAATCGCAGATTGCTTTTCATGGCTACGATCCTTCCAGCTCTCTCATTGAATTGAATCCGCTGCCGGGCGAATCTTGTCTACGCGATGAAGAAATCAACTTGCTGATCGAGCGTTCGGGGGATGAGATCGCGTTGATCCTGCTGGGCGGAGTGAATTACGCAACGGGCCAAGCTTTCGATCTGGCAGGAATTACGCGCGCAGGTCACGCAAAGGGTTGCGTGGTTGGATTCGATCTGGCCCACGCTGCCGGCAACCTGCACTTAAGACTGCACGATTGGGGACCAGACTTCGGGGTTTGGTGCAACTATAAGTATCTGAATGGCGGTCCAGGATGCGTGGCTAGTTGCTTCGTTCATGAGCGGCACGCTCGCTCCTTTGACTTGCCACGCTTTTCTGGATGGTGGGGTCACGACGAACGCTCTCGCTTTGAGATGGGGCCGACGTTTCAGGCAATGTCCGGCGCTGAGGGTTGGCAGCTAAGCAATCCCTCGATTATCAGTCTGGCTGCCTTGCGCGCTTCCATGCAAATGTTCAACGAGACAGGTATGGAACTCTTGCGGGCTAAGAGTGTGATGTTAACCGGCTATCTGGAATTCTTGTTGAAGCAGATTTTGTCGAACCAGAAATTCGCTTCCGATTTTTCAATCGTTACGCCGCAAGAAAGAGATCGGCGGGGAGCGCAGCTTTCTATCCGAATTCCGCAAAACGGCCGGGCATTCTGTCAACGGTTCACGCAAGAAGGCATCGTCGGCGATTGGCGGGAGCCTGATACCTTTCGCGTTGCACCGGTTCCGCTCTACAACTCTTATCGCGACGTCTTCCGTTTTGCCCGGCGATTTGCGGCCGCGATTGGATAGATTCCCGAAAGTGTCTACCCTTCAATCCTGAGATTACCTCCGTAACGCGGCGATGTCGCGGCCTGAACATAAACTCTTAAAGTGGGATTGATCTCTGTGAGACAACCGGGCAAGTGGACGGGAATTGTGTGCGCGGTGGTTTGCGTCCACATTTTAGTAACGCTGCTGGCATCGCACAGTATTGGACTCACAGCCTTCGGGGATCTCATGCAGTGCGTTCTGCTTTTTGGTGGAACGCTGTCCATCCTCTCCAACATAAGAACCACCGATAAAAAGACCCAGCTCTTTTGGTCCCTTATGGCCTTGGGCTGCGGGATGTGGCTCTGCGTGCAGGTTTTGTGGACCTACTTCGAAGTCTTCCTTCGCCAAGAAGTGCCGAATCCATTTGTCGCGGATGTGGGCCTTTTCCTGCACATCGTGCCTATGATGGCGGCGTTGGCAGTGCAACCTCACATTCGCCGAAATGATCATTCTCTCCGGCTCGCGAGTGTGGATTTTTTTCTACTGCTCGCGTGGTGGCTCTATTTGTATCTGTTTATCGTGATTCCGTGGCAATATGTTTCTCCGAACGAAGTTATTTACGGACGCAGCTTCGATCTGCTCTACGCTTGTGAACAAGTCGTGCTGGTTATCGGCGTGAGCTTGGCCTGGAAGAACAGCCGAGGCTCGTGGCGGGTCATCTACGGGCAGTTCTTCAAGGCCACATTGCTCTACAGTGTCGGTTCTGTTTTGGCCGGCGTAGCCATTGATTTTCATCGGTACTATACCGGCAGCCTTTACGACGTTCCGCTGGTCGCGGCCATGGCGTGGTTCACGACGATTGGCCTCATGGCACGCGGGCTTTCCACCGACGCACCCTCTGATCAGCAACCTCCAACTGGACACAGCATGTGGACCGCGAGGCTGGCGATGCTAGCTGTGTTCTCGACGCCGCTTATGGTGGTGTGGGCGGAATTTGGAGGACATGCTCCGCAGCGCGTGCGCTCATACAGGCTGTTGTTAACCGCGGCGGCCATGGTTTTGATGGGCGCGCTAGTGTTCGTCAAACAGCACTGGATGGACCGCAAACTGCTTCATTTGTTGCGGCTTTCTCGCCAGAATCTCGATGAGATGTGCCAGTTGAAAGACGAATTGGAAAATAAAGAACAGTCTCTTCGCTGGCATAGTCTGGAACTGCAACGCAAGAATCTCGAGCTGCAGGAGATTTCCTACACCGATCCACTCACCGGCGTCTGGAACCGGCGCTACCTGGAAGAAATCCTGACAGCCGAATCTGGACAGGTATTGCGCAACTACGAAAGGGCGCGGGGCGGCGATATCCAGAAGATGGATCATCGCGACCTTGTGTTTCTTATGGTCGATGTGGATTTCTTCAAAGAAGTCAATGATCTGCACGGCCATCCCGCCGGCGATCGCCTGCTGCGACTGGTGGCCGAACGGCTGAGCAAAGTCGTGCGTAAATCCGATGTGCTGGTCCGCTGGGGAGGCGAAGAGTTCCTGATCATGTCGCGTTCCGCCGATCCTTCCGGCACACCGGCGTTCTGCGATCGAATTCTGGATGTAATGGCGGCCGAGCCTTTTGACCTTGGACACGGCATTCACGTGCGAAAAACTTGTTCGGTGGGTTGGGCGCCTTTCCCCTGGAGCCGTCGCGCCTATGAAGCTATTTGCGCGGAAGAGGCCATTGAACTGGCGGACACTGCGCTCTATCGGGCCAAGGCCGGAGGGAGAAACCAGGGGATCGGAATTTTGCCGGTTGAAGCCGCATGGGCCCCGCAGCACAAAATTTCTCTGCGCGATTTGCAAAACGATATTGGTGTTCTGACCTGTGCTGTGACCGTGCACAATATTGCCTTCAGCAATTTGAAACAAGTGATTTCCGAAGCCTTGACCTCGGAGAAACCGACGGGCGTCTGAATTCATCGCCTCCTTGCAGATAAACCGGAATGCCACTAAAGTGATTTAGGCCCTACAATCACTGGGCAAGCACGAAAAATGCGTGAGGCACTTTCGACGATGAATCCAAAAACTTCTCCGCGCCAGACCGCTCTCCACCAGAAAGCCCAATTAATGTCCGCGTCCGAAATTGAACGCACCTTGGTGCGCTTGGCTTACGAGATTGTCGAAAAAAACGGCGGCGTGGAGGGCTTAGGGCTGATCGGAATTCGTCGTCGTGGCGTGCCGATTGCCGAGCGCCTGGGCAAAATCATTGGTCGCATCGAAAATTCCGACGTTCCAGTAGGCACATTGGATATCACGTTCTATCGCGATGATCTTTCTACCTTGGGCCCGAAGCCGGTGGTTCAGGAACGAGAGATCGGGTTTTCGATTGAGGACAAGAATATTGTTCTGGTCGATGATGTCCTCTTTACCGGACGGACGGTGCGCGCCGCCATGGACGCGCTCTTTGCGCATGGCAGGCCGCGCCGGGTGCAGCTGTGCGTGTTGATTGACCGCGGGCACCGCGAATTGCCTGTCGAGGCCAGCTTCGTGGGCCGCAACGTTCAGACGACCATGAATGAGGTAATTGAGGTAAAGCTCACGGAAATCGATGACGCGGAAAAAGTTCTGCTGATGGAAAAATAATCTTGCGAAGTTGGGAAAGAAAAGGACGGCGATCGCTCGCCGTCCAAATTTTTTGAAGCTGCGAAATTACGCAATTTTCGTGCAAATCGCCTTCGTCTGGGTGTAAAGGCTGAGAGCGTCGTGCCCCATCTCACGGCCCCATCCGGATTGCTTATATCCACCGAATGGCATGGCGGCATCAAAAATGTTGTAGCAGTTGATCCAGACCGTCCCGGCACGCAGATATTCAGCAGTTCGATGGGCTTTGCCGATATCGTTGGTCCAGACAGCTGCGGCCAAACCGTACTCACTATCGTTGGCTCGTGGCAAGATTTCTTCGGGATTGTTGAACGGCATTGCTGCCACCACCGGCCCGAAGATTTCCTCCTGTACCACCTTCATATCTTCGCGGGTATTCACGAGAACAGTGGGTTCCACAAAATAGCCCTTGTCCCCTTTCTTGTGACCACCTGCAAGAGCTGTTGCGCCTTCGGAGAAACCAGATTCGAGATATCCGCACACTCGGCTTAACTGCTCCTGCGAAACGAGCGGACCCATTTGGGTTTCGGGATCGAGGCCGGAACCGACTGTGATTTTCTTTGCATAGTCGGCCACTCCCTCCACAACGCGGTCAAAGATCGGTTTCTCGATGTAGAGGCGCGAGCCAGCGCAGCAGCACTGTCCGTGATTGAAGAAGATAGCGCTGGCTGCGCCCGGAATGGCCGTATCGAGATCGGCATCCTTGAATACCACGTTCGGCGATTTTCCGCCAAGTTCGAGTGAAACTTTTTTCAAGTTGCCGGTTGCGGCATGCACGATCAGTTTCCCGACCTCGGTGGAACCGGTGAAAGCGATTTTGTCGACCTCCGGATGACCTGCCAGCGCTGCGCCAGCGGTCTCGCCATAGCCCGGCACGATGTTGACTACGCCGTCGGGGAAACCTGCCTCCATAATAAGTTCACCCAGGCGCAGCGCTGAAAGTGGAGTTTGTTCCGCCGGCTTTAATACCACTGTGCAGCCACACGCTAATGCTGGACCCAGTTTCCAGGCAGCCATCAGCAGGGGAAAGTTCCAAGGGATAATCTGCCCCGCAACCCCGACTGGTTCTCGTAGCGTATAAGCGAGGTATTTCGCGCCGGGAGTGTATGGAACTGAGATCGGAATCGTGTTGCCCTCAATCTTCGTGGCCCATCCAGCCATGTAGCGGAAAAGGTCCACCGCCAAAGGCACATCGGCAGCCTTCGCGATTGCAAGCGGCTTGCCGTTGTCGAGGCTCTCCAGGTAGCCGAATTCTTCGGTGTGTGCTTCCAGTAAGTCGGCGAGTTTCCAAATCAAACGTCCGCGTTCGGACGCCGTCATCCGACGCCACGGACCGTGGTCGAAGGCCTTGCGTGCGGCCTTCACTGCTTCTTCAATATCCTGCCGATCGCCTTCCGCAACTTGAGCGAGAACCTCACCAGTGGCGGGATTGTAAGTAGGAAATGTTTTCCCGGAAATTGCGCTCACCCATTTGCCGTTGATCAACATTTTGCGCGGCTTCTCGATGAAATCAGCCACTTGCGGATGAATCTGCGGTGACACTGCGATACCCATAACATCCTCCTTAACTAAGAACGAGAGATCGAGCAAGAACTTGCATGACGCGAAGCGAAAACTAAAAGATGCCGAGCGAAGAGAATAACGGGAATATGCTAGCCCTGACTCAGGACAAAAGCAATTGCGATTCGGCTGGCCCGGGCTCGGCTAAAAGACGCATACTCTAAACATGAGGGCAACCAAGCACCCGAGAGTTAAAATCTGTTGCATTTCAAGCCGTGAGGAAGCCCAGCTCGCTATTGATTGCGGCGCCAGTGCTGTGGGTTTGGTCTCCGCCATGCCCAGCGGTCCCGGAGTAATCCCAGAGGAACAAATTGCAGATATCGCTGCATCCGTTCCTCCGCCGATCGCTACTTTCTTACTTACATCAAAGCAGGATGCGGAGAGCATCATTGCTCAGCAGCAACGCTGCCGAACCAACACGATCCAAATTGTGGACTGTTTTCTGGGATCGTATGAAGAGCTTAAGGTCGCGCTCCCGGGAATCTCGATTGTGCAGGTCGTGCATGTAACCGGCGAGGAATCTGTAGAAGAAGCCATTGCGGTTGCGGCCCATGTGGATGCTCTTCTCCTCGACTCAGGAAATCCGATGCTTGCAACCAAAGAATTAGGTGGCACCGGGCGGCGGCACAACTGGGCATTGAGCCGGCGCATCCGGGAGAAGATTGATATACCGATATTTTTGGCTGGAGGATTGAATCCAGATAACGCGCACGAAGCCGTGCTGGAGGTTGGTCCCTTCGGGCTTGACATCTGCACGGGTGTACGCAGCGAAGGAAAGCTGGATGCGCAAAAGTTGCGTGCGTTATTTGCCAGCTTGAACGTCACGCAAACTTGTTGACCGCATAGGCCTGAATGAGCAACGCTTTCGCGTTGTGTGGGCCATGAAGGACAGCGCTTACTGAATTAATAAAAAGTCCTGCGTCAGGTATTCAAGGGTTACAATGACTTCGATTTCGGCGCGTAGGCTAGATTTTCATCTCTATATGGTCCAGAAAAATCTTTCAGATAGTTTGCAGACTCGATTAGTGCGCTCAGCGAAGAAAGCGATGAAGAATGCTCATGCCCCATATTCCAAGTTTCGGGTGGGAGCTGCCATCCTTCTCTCGAATGGCAAAGTCTTCAACGGTTGCAATGTAGAGAATGCATCTTACGGAATGACCAATTGCGCAGAGCGCACCGCGATTTTTTCCGCAGTCGCACAGTTAGGACCCAAGATCGAGATTCGCGCAGTTTCCGTGGTCAATGACCAGGGCATTCCTTGTTCGCCTTGTGGTGCTTGTCGTCAGGTGATTTACGAATTCGGCCCCGATGCAACGATCTTTTTTCAAGGAAGGGATGGACCGCGGCAGGCCCACATTATGCAGCTGCTTCCGGAGGGGTTCCGTCTCCAGTGAATCCAGCCGCGACCTCAGCCCAGCCATTCCGCGTCATCGATGTAATCCGCAAGAAGCGGGACGCGGGTGAACTGTCTCCGAGTGAAATAGAGTCTCTGGTAAGCGCATATACCGCTGGCCATATCCCTGACTATCAAGTTTCCGCGTGGCTGATGGCAGTTGTGTTGCGCGGAATGACGCGTGCCGAAACCGCTGCGCTTACGGATGCAATGCTGAGGTCGGGTGAAGTTCTCGATCTCTCCTCTCTCTCCGGCAAGAAAGTAGATAAGCATTCAACCGGTGGAGTGGGCGATAAGACCTCGCTCGTGCTGGCTCCACTCGCCGCCGCTGCGGGTATAACTGTCCCGATGATCAGCGGACGCGGCTTGGGTCATACAGGCGGGACGCTCGACAAACTCGAGGCTATTCCGGGGTTCAGCGTGAATCTTTCCGTCGCACAATTTCGCCGCGTACTGGAGACTTGTGGTTGCGCGATGATTGGCCAGACCAACGAAATCGCTCCCGCTGATCGCAAGCTTTACGCATTGCGCGATGTGACGGGCACAGTCGAGAGTCCATATCTGATTTGCGCTTCGATTATGAGCAAGAAGCTTGCGGAAGGCATCGACGCGCTTGTGCTCGACGTAAAGACCGGCTCCGGCGCATTCATGAAGAGTGAAGAAGACGCCGCTTTTCTCGCTGGACTCATGGTTGAAACCGGCGAGCGAATGGGTAAACAAGTGGTTGCGCTCATTACCGACATGGATCAGCCGCTAGGGTGCATGATTGGCAATTCGCTTGAAGTGGTCGAAGTAGTTAACCTTTTGCGCGGAGCAGGTCCAGAAGACTTGCGGCAGCTTTGCCTCGAGCTTGGTGGTTGGATGCTTCAGCTCGGTGGAGTGACAAATACAGTTACCGAAGGAAAGAAGCTGAGCGAGCAGTTAATCGCGTCCGGCAAAGCGCTCGACAAATTTCGCCAGATGGTTGAACTGCAAGGCGGCGATCCGCGAGTGATCGACGATCCAGAGAAATTGCCGAGGGCGCAATACACAATGACACTTTCGAGTTCGCATAGCGGGTATCTCTCGTCTCTCCAGTGCGAGCAGGTTGGCACAGCATGTGTAATTCTCGGCGGTGGCCGAGAACGAAAAGAAGATTCGGTCGATCCCACCGTGGGGATCGTGCTGCACAAAAAAGTTGGCGATGCGGTTTCGATTGGCGAACCGCTGGCGACGGTTCACTACAACCACGATGCGCTCGCTGATCGTGCCAGGGAACTGCTTGTGAAAAGCTATGGGATTACCGATTTGCCCGTGCAAGGGAAGAGACCGCTGATCCATCGCGTGATCGCGCATGATCGAGCACACGTGATCGGAAATCCTGGAGAGAAAAACTGAATGGGACGCTACACCGGAATTCTCGGCCTTTTTGCCATGCTCGTTTTGGCCTATGCTTTTTCGACGAATCGTCGCGCGATTCGCCTGAAAACGGTGCTCTGGGGTTTGGGGCTGCAGTTTGCCTTCGCCATATTGGTATTGCGGATCGACGCTGGGCGTCGCCTCTTTCAGAAGGCTGGCGACATAGTAAGCCGACTGCTCGGCTACTCTTTTGTCGGTTCACAGTTCGTCTTTGGCGACCTCGGGAAACAAGGTTCGCATCTGGGTTTCTATTTCGCCTTTCAGGTACTGCCAGCGATTATTTTCATCTGCGCGTTTTTCGCCGTGCTTTATCACTTTGGAATTATGCAGCTCATTATCAAAGGCGCGGCCTGGCTCATGACTCGGGTGATGGGTGCCAGCGGCGCGGAATCGCTCAATATCGCGGCCAGCATTTTCATGGGACAAACGGAAGCCCCGGTCACGATCCGGCCGTTTCTGCCTGATCTTACGCACTCCGAACTCATGACCGTTATGACCAGCGGCATGGCCCACGTCTCTGGCGGAATCATGGCGGCTTACATTGCATTCGGGATCGAACCGAAACATCTGTTGAGCGCGGTGATCATGACGGCGCCGGGGACGCTGCTAATGGCGAAGATGCTCGTGCCTGAGACCGAGCAGCCGAGAACCGCCGGTCGAGTTGTGATGCCCGAAGGCGAGGAGCAGTCCGAGAAAGAGGAGAATCTTCTCGGCGCGGTCGCCCGGGGAACAACTGACGGCCTGCACATGGCTTTGAATATTGCCGCCATGCTGATCGCCTTCCTGGCGCTGATCGCGCTGGCGGACGGCATTCTCGCGGGAATACATCATTGGGTGGCGTGGTTTCCAGAAAGTCTGGAAAAGATTTTCGGAGCAGTCTTCGCTCCGGTTGCGTGGGTGATTGGGGTTCCCTGGCATGACTGCGGCGTGATCGGGACGTTGCTCGGCACGCGCATGGTGCTCAACGAACTCGTCGCATTTTCCATGCTCGGACCGATGAAAGCCGCGCTCGACCCGCGCTCATTTACCATCGCGACGTTCGCTCTTTGCGGTTTTGCAAATCTCAGCTCCATCGGTATCCAGATTGGCGGCATCGGAGCGCTCGCACCAAACAAAAAGAGTGAACTTGCGAGGCTCGGAATTCGCGCGATGCTGGCGGGAACAATGGCGAATCTGATGTCCGCATCAATCGCCGGCATGTTGCTGTGATGCCGAACGGTTAAAATCTGCAGCAATTAGGCGTTCAAGCTTTCTCTTGATTGCATCTGCGGAAGGATTCTGAGTGATTTGCTATCCTACGCATGTGCCACGCACCTTTTTGATCGATACCGATACTGCTTCCGACGATGCTGTTGCGCTGATCATGGCCGTTCGCGCCCCTGACGTGCGTGTGGCTGCGATTACGACCGTCGCTGGAAACGTAGACGTCCAACAGGCTACGCGTAATGCCCTGTACACCATTGAACTTTGCGGAGCCGAGGTTCCCGTGTACGTTGGCGCGGAAAAGCCTCTGCTGCGCACGTACGGGAATGCAACTTGGTTCCATGGTCGCGACGGATTGGGCGATCACAATTATCCGGCTCCCCGTAGAACTGCTGAAAAGTCGCACGCCGTTGATGCGATCATCAACACAATTGAAGCCAATCCCGGACTCGTCCTCGTCACGCTTGGACCACTTACAAATCTCGCCCTCGCGCTGGCCAAGAAACCAGCAATCGTCGACAAAATCAGCCGCTTTGTGGTGATGGGAGGCGCGCCCTGTTGCGAAGGAAATATAACCCCGGCTGCCGAATACAACATCTGGGTCGATCCGGAAGCCGCGCGCATCGTCATGCTGGGCGGGCTTCCCGTTGAACTTATCGGCTGGCAGCTCTCGCGAGGGGACGCGGTAATCGATCAGAATGATATCGCGAGAATCCAAGGATTAAAATCGGGGCTCGGGGACTTTGCGGTCGAATGCAACAGCTACGCTCGTCACGCTTATAAGGTGCAGACTCAGGAAGATGGCATCTGCTTGCCTGATCCAGTTACGATGTGCATCGCTCTTGATCCGACCATCGCTACCGAGTGGAGTGAGCATTACGTAGATATCGAAACACAAAGTGAGCTAACCCGTGGGATGACAGTGGTCGATCGTCTCAATGTGTCGGACGATGACCGTAACCGAGTGCTCTGGGAGCCCGTACTGCGGACGAAGCGTAAGACAAAAGTATGTTGGAGGATCGATAACACTCGTTGGAAAAATGCGCTCTTCGCGGCCTTGCGCTAGCTCAGGAGCAGTTGCACTCGAGAACTACCCATTCATCTGCGAATAAGTTGAACGTCGCAGGAACTCTCCTTGTCCAACGCGGCCAAGGAACTTGTCTCCCTCTACCACGATGCGGCCGCGCGAGAGAACGACCTCCGGCATCCCCGTCACCTGAATGCCTTCGAACATCGAATAGTCCACGCGCATGTGATGGGTCTTGGCGCTGATCGTGTGTTTGCGCTTCGGATCGAAAACAACGAGGTCGGCGTCGCTGCCGACGGCGATCGTTCCCTTGCGCGGATACAGGCCGAAGAGCTTGGCCGGAGTCGTGGAAACTAATTCAACGAATCGATTCACGCTGAAACGCCCTTGAGCAACTCCTCCGGAGTAAATCAGGCTCATGCGATGTTCAATGCCCGGGCCGCCGTTCGGAATCTTGCTGAAATCGCCGCGTCCAAGTTCCTTCTGTTCTTTAAAACAGAAGGGACAATGATCCGTAGAGACGACTTGCAGGTGATCCCGCTTGAGGCCGTTCCAGAGCTTTTCCTGGTGCCATTTTTCTCGAAGCGGTGGCGTAAAAACATATTTCGCACCTTCAAAATCGGGTACGTCAAAGTTTTCAATCGAGAGATAGAGATACTGCGGGCAAGTTTCCGCGTATACCGGCAGCCCGCGGTCGCGCGCCTCGCGCACTTTCTCGAGCGCTTCATTACAGCTCAAATGGACGATGTAGATGGGAGCACCTGCCATTTCAGATAACGCGATGGCGCGGGAGACAGCCTCAGCCTCGGCCGTAGTGGGGCGAGTGAGAGCGTGATATTTCGGCGCCGTCTTCCCTTCTGCCAGCGCCTGTTGGACGATAACGTCGATTGCGCTGCCGTTTTCAGCGTGCATGCAGATCAACCCGCCGTTTTTCGCCGTGGTCTGCAACGCCCGAAAGATGCTGGCGTCATCCAACATAAATACGCCGGGGTAGGCCATGAAGAGTTTAAAACTAGTCACGCCCTCGCCGACTAGCGAATTCATTTCCTTGAGTTGCCCATTGCCGATGTCAGTCACAATGCAGTGGAAGGCATAATCGCATACAGCTTTCTGCGAAGCTTTGTCCATCCAAGTGTCAAAGGCCTGTCGCAATGACTGACCTTTGTACTGGATGGCAAAGTCGATCAGCGTGGTGGTCCCGCCAAAGGCGGCGGCACGGGTTCCAGTTTCAAAATCGTCGGCGCTGGTGGTCCCGCCGAAAGGCATGTCCAGATGAGTATGCACGTCAATGCCGCCGGGGAAGACATATTTTCCGGATGCGTCCAAAACTGTCGTGGCGTTCTCGCGAGGAAGGTCTTTGCCGATGGCTGAAATCTTGCCGTCCGTGATAGCAACATCGGCCACGTACGTGTCTGTTGCGGTAACAACGGAACCGTTGCCGATGATGGTGTCAAAGCCCATCCTTGCCTCCGCGTGCGGCTGAGATGAAACAGAAATTCTATGCTACACTGCCGCACTTCAGGTGCTCATATTTCTCGCGCAATGAAAGGTCCATCATGCAATTTGGGATTACGCTTAAACCTGACATTTCGGTTGAGCGGATCGTCGGTTTGACGCGTCAAGCGGAAGCTGCCGGCTTTGAGTACGGATGGCTGTTCGACTCCCATGTTTTATGGATGGACCCTTACCCTTTGCTAACGTTGATGGCCGCAAACACGCAGCGGATGCGGCTTGGCACGTTGGTAACGAATCCTGCGGTTCGCGATCTCACGGTGACCTCCAGCTTGTTTGCCACACTGAGTCTGATCTCTCATGGAAGGATGGAACTTGGCATCGGTCGAGGCGATAGTTCGAGACGCGTGCTGGGTAAGAAGCCAGTCAGTTGGTCTCAGTTGGAAACCGCCGTAAAGATTTTCCGCGATCTCACGGCCAGCCGCGAAATCGAATATGAAGGTCAGCCGACACGCCTCACGTGGGCCAAAATTTCTCCGAGAGTCTGGATCGCGGGCTACGGACCTAAGGTCCTGCACATGGCAGGGCGCGTCGCCGACGGCATTATCTTGCAGTTCGCCGATCCTGATTTGATTTCATGGTGCCTCGGCTTCGTAAGAGACGGCGCCCGCGCGGCAGGACGAGATCCAAAGCAGATTGAAGTTATGTCAGCGGCTCCAGTTTGGGTTTCTGATGATTTGGCCGTTGCCCGAGAACGCGTGCGCTGGTTCCCTGCCCTGGTTTCCAACCATGTGATGGATCTGATTCGACAGTACAAGCCGGAAGACCTGCCTCCGGCGCTCACTTCGTATGTGCAGGATCGGGGTGGCTATGATTATTTGCACCACTGCGTGGTGGAAAGCGACAACGCGAATTTCGTTTCCGATGAAGTGGTCGATCGCTTTTGCGTTATCGGCCCGCCTGAAGCACACCGGGAGAAACTGCGGAAGTTAGCCAGCGTAGGCGTTACTCAGTTCAATCTGTACTTGATGTGCGGAGACGAAGAACAATCCCTTGAAACCTACCAGCGGGAAGTCTTGCCGGGACTCTCGAAAAGCCTGGGCACGAAAAATTAAGATTGCGCGACTCGAATCGGCGAGAGCACAAGCGGAGGCGGAAACTTCATCATCGCGTAATAGAGCACAAACGAAACGGCAAAGCCCACGAACCAGGAATAGTCGTAAAGAACGCGCACAGATGGAACGGCTAAACCCACGAGCGCTGTTCCCGCTCCTACCGCAAGCGCAATCACCGCGCGCCAGTTGAAACCTTTTGAATACTCGTAGATTCCGCCGCGAAGATACAAGTCGTCAATTTGCAAGACGCATTTCCGCACGACGAAATAGTCGCAGATCATGATGCCCGCCACTGGCCCTAGAAACGCGGCGTACCCCCCGAGCCAGCCGAGAATAAATGTGTTGTAATCAGCCAGCAATTTCCACGGCATCAAAGCGATACCCATTAAGCAGGTGATCACCCCTCCTGTACGGAAGCTGATCTTTCGCGGCCACAGATTGGAGAAATCATTCGCGGGCGAGACAACGTTCGCTCCAATGTTGACGTTCAGAGTCGCAAGAAGAATGGCGACCAGTGAGATCGCTACGGCAACGGGAGAATGGAAGCGACTGAGCAATTGGACTGGATCCGAAATGGCTGTGCCGTAGATCACCACTGTGGCCGAAGTCACTGCAATACCGATAAAAGCGTAGAGAGTCATCGTCGTCGGCAACGCTAGCGCCTGCCCGATGATTTGTTCCCGCTGGCTGCGGGCGAACCGCGTGAAATCAGGAATATTCAACGAGACTGTCGCCCAGAAACCTACGGTGCCATTCAGAGCTGGAATCAGAAATTTCATAAAATCTTTGAAGTTGGTGAATCGCGATGGCGCGGCCAGCATGGGCCCAAATCCTCCTGCGCCGTGATAAGCCCATGCCAGCAGCAGCAATCCAACACCTAATAATATCGGCGCGCTGATGCCCTGCAGGATTCGGATGTATTCAATCCCCATCAGAATAACGGCCAGGTTGATTAGCCAGAATAAAAGAAAGCAAACGGCGGTTGCGTAAGAAAACTTCTTCCATCCTGGGGCAAGCGTAGCCAGCAAAATACTGATTGCTTCGCCACCGATCCAGGTTTGAATACCGAACCATCCGCACGCAACCAGGGCGCGAAGGACCGCAGCCACATTCGCTCCAAGCACTCCAAATGACGCACGAGCCAGCACCGGAAATGGAACTCCATACTTCGCTCCTGGGTGCGAGTTCAGCAGCATCGGGGCCAACACGATCACGTTGCCCAGAAAAATTGTCATGACCGCCTGCTTCCAATTCATTCCTCCCTGAATCAGGCTGGCAGCCAGCATGTAAGTGAGAATGTTCACCGACATCGAAATCCAGAGTGCGGCGAAGTTATAGGTACCCCAATGCCTGCGATCGGCGGAAGCAGGCGCCAAGTCGGGATTGTAGAGAGAACTCGATTCGATTCGAGATCGAGAACGAGAAAGTTCACGCGTGGTCATGAATTCGATTTAGAAAACCCGTATCGATGATTTCTTGCGCCTCACACTTCAGTCAGCGGCTGCAGCTTTCCCCGTCTGCGCGGTAATCGGACCATAACTTTCCGGCCGGCGGTCGCGAAAAAACTGCCAAACTTTGCGCACTTCCTCAATCATGTCGAGATCAAGATCCGCTACAACCACTTCGTCTCTATCCCGGCTGGCCTGCGCGATAATCTTGCCGCGTGGATTGCAGAAGTAACTCTTGCCATAGAACTCGCCAATACTCCACGGCTTTTCAATCCCAACGCGATTGATTGCGCCCACGAAATAACCGTTAGCAACAGCATGCGCTGGCTGTTCGAGTTCCCACAGATATTCCGAAAGTCCGGCAACCGTGGCCGAAGGATTGAAGACGATCTCGGCTCCATTCAATCCCAGAATACGTGCACCCTCGGGGAAATGTCGGTCGTAGCAAATGTATACTCCCACGCGCGCATACTTTGTCTGAAAGACGGGATATCCTAAATCGCCGGGGGTGAAGTAAAACTTTTCCCAGAATCCAGGATGACAATGTGGCAGGTGGTGCTTACGATATTTTCCCAGATAGCGGCCGTCCGCATCGATTACAGCCGCCGTGTTGAAATATAGGCCCGGCATCTGCTCTTCGTAAACCGGAACTACGATCACCATGCCATGCTTTGCGGCGATCTTTTGCATGATACGCACAGTGGGTCCGTCCGGCACTCGCTCAGTCAGTTCATACCAGCGAGCGTTTTGTTCGGCGCAAAAATAAGGTCCGTAAAAAAGCTCCTGCAAGCACAGAATCTGCGTCTTCTTTCGCGCCGCCTGCTCGATCAACTTCAGATGCTTGTCGATCATCGCTTTTCTAATCTGGGCGAGAGGACGCTCCGTGCTGAGCGCATTGCTGGCTTGAATCAAGGCACAACGCACAATTCGAGGCATGAGTCGGGACCTCCGAGGAACGAAACTATAGCAGAAAACTGCGTCTGACTGGCCTTCTGCCGTACAATCAACCGTACAAGGCAAGACAATGTCAGAAGAGCACAAGAAACGTTTCAGTGTTGCTGACCGCCCGAACAATGGCTCGTCGAACGAAGCTATCTCCGATTCACAAGCGCCGATCGCTATTCTTTCGGGTCATCCCCTACTTTCGAACCGTGGCATTCCTCTGAATCTCGATTGGGTGAAGCAGGTTCGGATCAATACCAGTGCGGTGGAGCGAAGGGCGCAAACTCACGTGGCACGCCGAACCGTGAAAAAAGAGTGGCAAGCCGCCTGGCTTCTTCGCGCAGTCTCCTGCATGGACTTGACGACGCTTTCCGGTGACGATACAGATGAGCGCGTTCGCCGCCTTTGTGCCAAAGCACGGCAACCGATTGAGCAGGATCTGGTAAAACGCTTACAGATTGAAAGTCTCAACATCAAGGTGGCTGCGGTTTGCGTGTACCATCGCTTTGTTGAAACGGCGGTGAGGGCGCTCGAGGGCAGCGGGGTTCGAGTGGCAGCAGTCTCCACTGGATTTCCGGCAGGATTGTCGCCAGTGGAGGAGCGGGTCGCGGAAATTCGCCGCTCGGTGGAAGCCGGAGCAGATGAGATCGACATCGTGATTACACGGGCTCACGTGTTCGGCGGGAAATGGCAGGAATTGTACGACGAGGTTGCTGAATTCAAGTTAGCCTCGGGACATTGTCACATGAAAGCGATTCTCGCCACGGGCGACCTGCTCACATTGCGCAACGTTGCGCGTGCCAGCTTCGTGGCGATGATGGCAGGCGCGGACTTTATCAAGACTTCGACCGGCAAAGAATCTACCAACGCCACACTTCCAGTTGGATTTGTGATGACTCGCGCCATTCGGGAGTATGCGCAGGAGACCGGGATGGCCGTGGGTTTCAAACCGGCTGGAGGAATTCGTACGGCCAAGCAATCCACGGAGTGGCTGGCGCTGATGAAAGAAGAACTGGGAATCGATTGGATGAAGGCGGAACTATTTAGGTTTGGCGCGAGCGGACTTCTAAACGATATTGAGCGGCAGCTTGAGCACCACGCCACAGGGCGGTACTCGGCAGATTACCGCCATCCGATTGCGTAGGGGAGCGAGGACTGAAGATTCAATAATGAGCATCACTGAAAAATTTCTCACCATGGAATATGGGCCGGCGCTGGAAGATCCGAAAGATGCGCTGCTGTGGCTCGACCGGCATCAACGACGTTTCGGCCACTTCATCAACGGGGAATGGCGCGAACCGGTCGAAGGTGTATTTTTCGACACTACGAATCCTGCCAGCGGAGAAAAACTCGCGACAGTCGCGGAGGGGTCTGCCGCCGATGTCGATGCCGCGGTGCAGGCCGCGCGAAACGCCTTTCCGAAATGGCAATCTCTTAAGCCCCATGCGCGGGCTCGATATTTGTACGCTATGGCACGAGCCATTCAACGACAATCGCGCCGGCTCGCGGTGCTCGAAACGATCGACAACGGCAAGCCGATCCGCGAGAGTCGAGACATCGATATTCCCCTCGTTGTTCGCCACTTCTACCATCACGCCGGGTGGGCGCAGTTGCTGGAATCTGAGTTCCCAGCCTACGTCGCTTGCGGAGTGGTCGGGCAGATTATCCCGTGGAATTTCCCTTTGCTGATGCTGGCATGGAAAATTGCGCCAGCAATTGCGACGGGAAATACCGTCGTGCTCAAGCCGGCGGAGTTCACACCTCTGAGCGCGCTGGCTTTTGCGGACATTTGCCAGGAGATCGGCCTTCCCCCGGGCGTGGTCAACATCATCACTGGCGATGGTTCCACTGGCGAGGCTTTGGTAAAGCATCCCGGAGTCGACAAAATTGCATTCACCGGTTCGACCGAAGTTGGACGTGCCATCCGTGGCGCGACGGCTGAGAGTCATAAGCGGCTTTCGTTGGAACTCGGTGGCAAGTCTCCTTTTGTTGTCTTCGAGGATGCCGATCTCGACAGTGCGGTGGAAGGTCTGGTCGATGGAATCTGGCTCAATCAAGGACAGGTTTGCTGTGCGGGCTCACGTTTACTTATGCAGGAAAGCGTCGCCGATACACTGATGGAAAAAATCCGCGGCCGCATGGAAACGCTCCGGGTTGGATCTCCCTTGGACAAAGCGATCGATATTGGCGCCATCGTTGCGCCTGTGCAGCTGGAGCGCATTCGCCGGCTCGTGGATCAGGGAGTTGCCGATGGAGCGAGTTGCTGGCAGCCGCAAATTGAGATGCCGGCGCAAGGACTTTATTTTCCCCCAACTTTGTTGAGCAACGTGCATCCGACGTCAGTGGTTGCGCAGCAGGAGATTTTTGGTCCGGTACTCGCTGCCATGACTTTTCGCACGCCTGCCGAAGCCGTAGAGCTAGCCAACAATACCGTCTATGGACTCGCGGCTTGCGTGTGGAGCGAGAGCATCAACGTTTCGCTGCAAGTGGCGGCGCAGATCAAGGCGGGCGTGGTATGGGTGAACTGCACAAATATGTTTGACGCTGCCTGTGGGTTCGGCGGCTACCGCGAGAGCGGTTACGGCCGCGAGGGAGGACGTGAAGGGCTGTTTGAATATCTGGAGCCGGCCTGGTTTAAACGCGCCTCTGCTCGTGCCGCTTCGGTGCAAAGACCTGAAGCATCGACGGACGGACACCAGCGAGACTTCGAGATCGATCGCACGGTAAAGCTCTATATCGGCGGAAAGCAGGCGAGACCAGATTCGGGCTACAGTTTCGAAGTTCGCGGCCAGAATGGCGAGTTGCTCGGCGAAGCGCCGCTGGGCAATCGGAAAGATATTCGAAACGCCGTGGAAGCGGTGCGCAAAGCAACGAGTTGGGTTAAGACCACAGCCCACAACCGCGCCCAGGTTCTCTATTACATAGCGGAGAATCTCTCTCTGCGTCAGGAGGAAATCGCACGCCGCTTAGCGGCCAGCGTTGGCGAAACCCAGGCGGCCAAGGAAGTCGCGGCCAGCATCGAGCGCATCTTCTCGTATGCAGCATGGGCCGACAAGTTCGATGGCGCGGTACACAATCCGCCGTCGCGGACTATCGCGATTGCGATGAATGAACCCGTCGGGACGGTTGGCATTGTTTGCCCTGACGATGCACCGCTCTTGGGGTTGTTGTCTCTCGTGTTACCGGTTCTAGCGATGGGCAACGTTGCAGTCGTTGTTCCTTCGGAAACGTATCCTCTTATCACTGGCGACCTTTATCAACTCTTTGACACCAGTGACTTTCCCGCAGGTGCCATCAATATTGTCACGGGATACAGATCACAACTTCTCAAGACCATCGCCGAACATGACGACGTAGATGCAATATGGTGCTTTTCGGATGAATCCGATGCTGCGGCAGCCAAGTCGTTTTCTGTGGGAAATCTAAAACAGGTGTTCACCAACGAAGGCCGCGCCGTCGACTGGTTTGACGCGAAGCAAGGCGAAGGTCGATGGTTTCTGCAACACGCTACCCAAGTGAAAAACATCTGGGTTCCGTACGGCGAATAAATCGGATCCGCGAGCCAATTCCTGCCGAGTCTCCGCCGTTTATTGCGGTTGCGAACCCGCTGTACGATCGTGCAACTCATACACAAACTGCTGCAGTTCGTGTCTCTGGCGCCCAGCCTCCTCGCTTTTTTCCCTGGTTATCTGTTCATACACTTGCAACTCGGACTGCGCTTTCTTGGTTTCTCCCGCAAGACGATATAGCTGCGCCAAACGGTAATGGGCCTTTTCCAATTGTGGATCCACTTCGATTGCCTGTCGCAAGGCGGAGATGGCTCGTGGAAAGTTTTTCTCCTCCGAATAAAGAATGCCCAATTGCAGGTAGGCAAGGCCGAGTTTTCGATCAAGCTGAGTAGCAGTCTGCAACAATGACTTCACCTGATCGATGTCTTCAGCCTTATCCGGCGAACTCCAGCGCCTCTGCAGACTGATCGCGTAATAGTAATTAGCCAAGGCATTCCGCGGTTGAAGTCTGACAAATCGCGCCAGCCGCTCCTCGATTTCCGGCGAGGGAGTAGTTTCGGCCGCCTGCATTTCTCCCATTAAGAGGTACGGATTCGGATCGTCGGGATTCAGATCTGATGCCTCACAAAAATTCCGCACTGCCTCTTCGTACGAACCGTTGGAATACCAGGCCGCACCCAGGCCGCTTAGCATCCGAACGGATCGCGGAAACGAGCTGTGCCCTTTTGTAAAAACTTCGATAGCGGGCTCGGCCGCGTGATGCACCAGCAGTTCCGCTCCCCAGTCGAAAAGATTCGTTTCGCTTGAGTTAAGTTCGGCTGCGCGCTGATATTCTCGAACAGCTTCCAGAGGATCGCCCAGTTTCTCGTCTGTCTCGGCAAGCAAATGATGCAGTTCGGCGTTTCCCTGATGAGATTTGTCCTGAACCGCGAGCAGCGTTCGCGCATCGGTGCGCGCCTGCACGTAGTTTCCAGTCGCGGCGAGGGCTAGCGCTTTTTCGTAGCCGTTGTCCATATCCCCGGGACTAAGGCGATAGGCCCGCTCGAGATAAGGCAGCCCTTCTTGCGGTTTTGCGTCTTCCACTAATAACTTTCCCAGACGAGAATTTGCGCTGAAGTCTTCCGGCCGTCGCGCTGTCACATCTCGCAAAGAATTCTCCATTGCCGCACGGGACGAATCCGGAGGGACGCCATCGGACAATTGCTTACCTCGAGCAGCCGTCTCCTGAGCCAGGGCCTCTCTGTTACGAACAATCGCGTCGCCACCATGACCGCCGAGATTTGTGGTATCGGTAACCCCTGCGACATTAAAGTGTGGCTCGTCGAAAAATTCAGGCGGGCTGTCAGAGGCTTTCGTCGCTACCGGCCTAACCGAATCGAGCGTCAGATCGATCGCTTTGGATTCTTTCGGTTCAAGAATAAAGGGACGGGAATTTGCCGATATATATCCGGCCATCTCGGCGCGCACGCTGTAATTTCCTCGGCGAAGCTCGGGAAAAACGTAGGCTCCCGCGGAATCGGTACGCACTTTGAAAACCTGCGCGTCCTGCCCTTGAAGGCAAATGACTGCCCCCGCGACCGGGCGATTGAGCGAATCCCTCACGATGCCGTGCAATGTCGCCGTGGCGGTAGAGTCCGACTGTGACTGAACCAATGCTACCGGAATCAATAGTCCGAGGAGCACCGGCGGACGGAAAATAGCGGTCACCGCAAAAGTGCAAGCCAAAATAGTGGGGAAGCGTTGCATACGATAAGCGCGAATCGGAACGGCAGGCTACAGCCAAGTGTACGCGCGTAATCGAAAATTCTAGTCGCTGAAGTCGCGATCCGCAATCGATAGGGGAAATACTTCGCTTCTAATCGTTGCTGGCTCGCCGAGCCACGAGATCGACGTAGGCTTCGGCGATGAGTTCGTTCTGAGCAATTCCAAACTCTGCCAGCAATGCTGTCACGATGTTTTTTCCTTCGAGTTCGCTTTGTCCCGGACGGAGCACGACTTCGAGTTCCAGAAAATCTCCTAGCCCCTGAACCTCGTCAATGTGAACGCGCGTCTGCCCGACGAGATATAGGACCCGCGTTTTCTTAACCACTCCGATTCTACCGAGGGTAGCGGTGAGTATCTCATTCAAGATTTGAGGGTCCGGAGTGCGCGCGATCAGATAGTGGGACTGGCGCGCATCGGCAACGTCGGACCTTTCATAGCGGATGAGCTCCCCACAGTTCGGTGCAAATGCGCGGAGCTTCAATCGACCACGATCGCATGAAAAAAAGAAATCTTCCTGCTGAATCCTCTCGGGAGGAGTATCGCTCAACCGGGCGGCAACAGCTTCGGCGGCGACCCGGTTTGTCAAAAGCGCTTTGATCTCGATATTGGTTGGCATGCGTGACCTTGCCTAGATAGCGTACACTTCATGCCTGTGGTCAAAGCGCCTGGAAGCGCGTCGTCTTTCATCTACATTCAGGACGCCGTCCAACCAAAAACAATTGTTTATACTCACGACCTCGAGGACATGGATGACATTTTGCAAAATGCGTTATCTTACGGCCGTTCTATTGCTGACCACCTGCCTGACTTGCTGGAGCCAGGAGAAACAAAAAATCATCATTGATCAGGATGCGGCTGGACCTGGCGGAACGGATCAGCAGTCGATGCTGCTTCTCGTCCAATCACCGAAGACGGAAGTATTGGGGATTACCGTCGTGACTGGCGATCAATGGCTACATTCCGAAGTGGCGCACACATTGCGCATGCTCGAACTCATCGGGAGAACGGACATTCCGGTTGTTCCGGGAGCCGAGTATCCCCTGGTAAGACGACAACAAGATACTGAGCTATGGGAGCAGCAATATGGCAGCATCATGTGGCTGGGAGCCTGGACGCCGAAGTTTTATCACCCGCACGATCAGTTGGGAGAAATGCCGGAAGGCATGCCTACGACTAAACCATCCAGCGAAGACGCAGCTCACTTTCTGATACGCATGGTGCATAAATTCCCGAACGAGATCACCATCTATGAAGGTGGCCCCTTCACCAACCTCGCGGTCGCTATTTCGATTGATCCCGAGTTCGCGGGATTGGCTAAAGAACTGGTGTTCATGGGCGGGAGCTTGAATCCGCGAACCGACGATCCCGAGTTTGCCAACAATCCCACGCACGAATTCAATCTGTGGTTCGATCCAGAAGCCTCTCACATCGTGTTGGTAGCGCCCTGGAAGAAGATTGTCTGTACGCCCGTGGATATTTCGGTAAAAACACGTTTGACCGCTGACTTGATCGACCGGATCAAAACGGCCGACACGCCTGCAGCGCGTTACATCGCTAAATACTCCAGCTTGCGCGGCAATTACAATTATTTGTGGGATGAACTGGCGGCGTTGGCATGGCTCGATCCCACTCTCATCAACAAGAAAGAAACGCGTTACATGGATGTCGACCTCGACCGCGGCGCGGGCTACGGTAACACTCTGAATTGGACTGAGCATGACAAACCAAGTCTTGAAGTCAGGCCAGTCGAAGTGCAGGATGATTTGGATCACGATCGGTTCTATAAAATGTTCGTGACTTTATTGAGTGCGCCAACGCCTAAGAATTAGAAGACACGGTTTTCGCCCGTCAGTGTGGAAGTCGAGCCAACATGTTCTGCGCCTGGGGGTGGCTGGGATGCTGTTTAAGCAGTTCGATCAGAACTGCTCGAGCCTTGTCCGACGCGCCCTCGAGCACATATACCTTGGCAAGGTTCAGGTATGACTGATCGAAGCCGGGCGCCACTCGAATGCATTCTTCGAAACTCGCTACCGCTTCATCTTGCCGCTGGGTACGCAGGTAAAGAATTCCAAGATTGTTTAAGGCTTCGGGGAAGACCGGACGCGCCTGCAGCGCTTTTTGCAAATATTCGTACGCTCGTGCGCTGTCGTCGCCCTGCGCAAAAACCATCGCCAATCCGTAGTTCGCCTCAGGGTCTGATGGATTCACTTGCAGACCGTGGTCGAAAGTTCGGCGAGCGTCATCCCAATTTTTCTGCAGGCGATACGCATTTCCGAGATTGTCGAGTGCGATCATGTGATCCGGACTTGACCGTAAAGCTTCTTTAAAACATCGTATGGCTTCGTCGGTACGTACTTCCCGCGTCGCAAGAAGACCGAGGTTGTTCCATGCGTTGGCCAGAGTATCTGGATAGCTGGCGTGGAGCTTGGTCGCGCGTTCGAATCTTTCGCGGGCCTCGTCCGTTTTATTCTCGCTCAAGTAAGCGCTTCCGAGCCCATAGCATGCTTCGGCACTGGATGGATCATCGCGAAGGGCCCGCTCGAACGACACTGCAGCTTGATCGATGTAACCTCGCTGAAAAAAAATGGAACCGAGAGAAAGATAATTTCGGCCGAACTCGAAGGTCTGGCTCACGCCTGGAAAGGGCAACGCTCGAGCCAAGCGCTCAGAATAGGTTTCTGGAATGGCCCGGGAGTCCTCTCCAATAAGTTCCGGGTTCGCCGGCCCCTGATAGATCTTGACTATGTCCCCTCGCTGATCGACTAGAAACGATGTCGGCAGTCCCATGTCGCGATGGCGGTCAAATAAGTAACGGTACAGAATATTGTAAACAGCGGCGACTTCATCCGTGGCGCGAAGGATTGGAAATGCCAAACGATGCTCGCGCACTAGTCTGCTAAGAGCAGCGCCCTCTTCGTTATCAACGTTCACTGTTAGAACTTGGACGCCCCGGGACTTATCTCGACTGGTCAGCAACTGGAATGCATCGAGGTTCTTCAGGCAATCCGAAGATCTTGCGGTCCAGAAATTCAGCAGCGCTGGTTTCCCACGAAATGTGGAGAGAGTCCTCACTCCGCCAACCAGGTCGGGAAGCGAAAAATCCGGCGCGGCTACGGGCACAAGCAACCACGTCGCAACCGTGGTGGGAAGCGACTCGACTTTATCAGTCTCGATAATGCTGAGCGTATTTGGGAAAGGCGTTGGCAGCTTGAACGCTTCGGTCCGAACGTTTTCAGATCCTTCCTCGACCCAAATCCTGTGGTTCAAAGGAACATCATGAAGAACCTGCACCAGCCCACTCGGCCAGAGAATCGACGCCCGCACCGGACTCCTAGCCTCACCCAAGCCGAAAAATACTTCTTTGCTATGCTGAGAGAGAAATCCGGATCCCACTTGAAGGACGCGGGTTTGGCGTCCCGATTCTGTCTCCACTGTGATCGCAGCGCCGACGGCGTCCCGATTACTCTTGGTGCCTCGCAGGCGGAAAGTGATCGATGGCGGCAGATTCGCTATCCGATTTTTCAACACGCGCAACTGTGGAGCGTTTCGATTTTTCAGAAAGATTTCCTGCCTACCGTCCTGATCGAAATCTGCCAGCGCAAACGCTCTCCCGTCTTCGATAAAATCCAACCCTACCGCGCCGGAAACATCAGAAAATGTTCCATCACGATTGTTAGCATAGAAAACGTTTCGCTCGAATCCGCTCCAAGTGCCATCAGCCCGAATCAGTTCGTTGATGGCGCCCCATCCTTCCTCGTAGTCGTGCGAAGGCATTGCCTGAGCGGGTGAATTGGCTACTACCTGCCGCCAGAAAAAGCTATTCAGATCCTGATTCGACGGACCGGAAATCATTCCATTCGCAATGTAGAGATCGGAAAATCCGTCATGATCGAAATCGAGCGCGTCGCTCGACCATGACCAGCGGCCCATTCCAACTCCGGCTGAGGAGGTCTCGTCTTCGAAAGCACGGTCACCTCCTTGAACAGCTTCGCGAAGCTCGCTATTTCGAAAAAGCGAATTGCCCATCGCGTGCTTCCGGTACAGCGCTCGTACATTTTCGGGAGCGTCTTTCTTGAAATTATCCTGAGAGGAGATGCGTTCTCCGGCGGCAGTCCACATATCCCCGACATAGAGGTCCTCGACACCATCATTGTCGAGATCGTTCCAGCACACGCTCATTCCAGCGCCGATGTCTTCAACTCCAGCCCGGGCAGCGACATCGGTAAAGGTTCCGTCGCCATTGTTGCGGTAAAGATTCTTTCGGCCGAAATCGTTCACCACATAAAGGTCGGGCCAACCATCGCAGTTATAGTCGCTCCAGCCACAACAGAAGCTGTAGCGAGTGTTGTTTTTGTTGAGCCCCGTTTTCGCGGTCACATCACGGAAGGTACCGTCGCGATTGTTGCGCATCATGAAGTTCGGGGGGCCATTCTCGGCATCATGGTAAGGAACGGGATACTTGTATTGGTCGGTGCCCCGGTAATACACGTAGAGACAGAAATAAATATCCAACCATCCATCCCGGTCATAGTCGGAGACCGCTGCGCCGGTAAAAGTTCCCTGCGGCGGGTTGGCGAATGGAAACGCATCGGGTTTCTGGCGAAACGTTCCGTCGCCCTGGTTGACGAACAAGAGCGGACCACTTGCTCGCACGATGACTACATCCTGATGTCCATTGTTATTGAAATCGGCGAAGATCGCGCAAGCTGTGTTATCGAGAATTCCCAAGCCTGATGTTGAGGTTATGTCTTGGAATGTTCCGTCTCGCCGGTTTCGGTAGAGTCGATTGGGAAGGCCCGCGGGTTGGCAAATATACAGATCGTCGAAGCCATCATTGTCGATGTCGGCTACGGAAACTCCATTGTGTCCATAGATGTCGATGCCGCACGCACCGTCGAGCACCGTTCTCCAGTGGTCGACGCCCCGCAGCAACTGAGCTGAGTATGAGGAATTGAATCCCAAGGCAGCGGACGTAATATCCGCGAAAATTGGAAATGCCGAGCGGCATCGGGTGTCGTCCTGCGATTGCCAACGCCGCAGCCTGAATTCAGGTGCGGATAATGACGGCTGGCTTTCCCACTCGAGATCCCAGTATCCCACACGCTGCTCTCGATAGAAGCCATTTCCTGTCCCAACTAACTCGTAACGCACGCGAGTGCTCAGTTGCTGTGGGGTCTGAGACGTGAGTGCGGGAGTCGCTTGCATCCTCGTCACCTGAAACCCGGCGGTTATGACCTTCGAAAAAACGCTCAGCGAAGAACGCCATGCCTGTAAGAAGGCATCGCGTCCGAGATCGACGTCCTGAACGAATTTATTTTGATGAACTTCAATCGGCGGGTCGGCACGAACCGTTCGAGATTCGACCGGAACCATCGACGACCCGGAGAAGTCGGCGGACAAAACCTTTTCGATCGCTTGAACCTGCAGTGGAGACTCCAGCAGCGCTGCACTCCACTCCGCAAGAATCTCGGCAATTTGATCGTGATATTTTTCGCTGACAAAACCGTCCAGGCCCGCCTGCACTTTAAGTAGAGTCTTATCGAGCGCCCTCTCGGCGCGATAGTGCGGATGCAAATAAAACTCGCCGTCTGAAGAAGTATCGTTGGAAGAATCAAACGGGGAGTTCGATGACAAGCCAAACCCACGCAAGCTCGCGGGAAGCATGGCCGCTGACGCTCCCTGGCAACAGCGGACAAGAAAGTTGCGACGACTTAACCGACTCAGAGCGATAACCTCATGGCATTCATTTTCAGGACCGGAATCGATTTCACGACAATCGATCAGCGGCGCATCAGCGCGAGCCCGCGCTGAATTGGAAAACCGTAACGCTGTGGAATTTCTGCCCCGGTTTCAACTCAGTAGATGGAAAGCTGGGATGGTTTGGCGAGTCGGGGAAGTGCTGCGTCTCCAGGCAAAATGCGAATCGTGGTTTGTAGACAACGCCGCCCTTTCCGGTAATCGATCCATCGAGATGGTTCCCCGTGTAAAACTGAACCCCGGGTTGAGTGGTGAGCACGCGCAGAATCCGTCCCGTGGTTGGCTCATAGACCTCCGCCGCCTCCGCCAACTGGCCGTCGGGATGGTCCAACACGAAGTTGTGGTCGTATCCCATGCCCAGCCGCAACTGCTCGTCATTGGTATCGATCCGTTCGCCGATAGCATGCGGCGTTCTAAAATCGAAGGGCGTACCTTGCACGGACTTCAATTCTCCGGTGGGAATAAGCGACGAATCGACTGGCGTGAACCGCGCTGCATCGATCTTTACCACATGCCCCAGCACTTCCCCTTTTCCTTGCCCAGCAAGATTGAAATACGAATGGTTGGTCAAGTTCAGGACGGTATCTTTATCGGTGGTTGCCGAATATTCAATGCGCAAAGCACCACTGTTTAGCGTGTAACGCACCGTCGTAGCCAGGGTCCCGGGAAAGCCTTCTTCCCCATCCTTGCTTACATATGTGAGTTCGATTCCCTCTTTTATCTCCCGGGCCGTCCAAAGCTTTTTGTCAAAGCCGCGGATGCCGCCATGAAGCGTGTTGTCACCATTATTCTTCGGAATCGAATAAGTTTTCCCGTCGAGCTGAAAACTGCCATGTGCAATCCGATTCGCATAACGGCCGATGATCGCTCCGAAATAAGCAGGGTTCGTGCGGTAGCCATCGAATGAGTCATAACCGAGAACCACATCGTCGAGTTTGCCGTCGCGATCCGGCGCGCGCAACGAGACAATGATTCCGCCATAATTCATAATGCGAACTTCGACCTTGCCGTCGGCCAACGTGTACAAATCGACGACCGCACCGTCCGAAGTCCGACCGAATGCCTGCTGGGTGATATTGGTCTTCGCCTGCATCGTAGTTGTAAGCATGATAAGAGAGATGAAAATTGCGAAACATCCGTTGACTCGGGAAAGCATAATTCCTCTACTTGTCCGTGAGACTAGGTTTTCCACTAGCTGGATATTGTACAGTCTGACAATCACAGGTGCGATTTGCTCGTGGTGCAGGATTTACAATTGCTTTCTCCGATGCGTCCTCTTTCCAATAGCCACTCCGACAATCTTAGGCGTCAGTCCAACTCCCTACCGGCGGTTCGCTGGTCGAACGTCTTTTGGTTGGTCACGTTGGCGGCCTTATTTCTTATGCTCCTATCTCTTCCTCGAAGCCCGTTACCGTGGTTAGATGAGATGTTATTTGCCTCGACATCGCTGTCGATAGTGCGAGGAGGACCGCCTGTACCAACTGTTTTGGCTGCTTTCCCTCACACCCTCCGCATCGATCTTTTCTATGGTCCACTGGTTTGTTTCCTGGGTTCACTGGATGTGAGGCTCTTCGGGCTCTCGGCCACCAGTTGGCGGCTTTTGGGATTCCTGGGAGCGATAGGAACAGTTTTCGCCGCATCGTGGGTCAGCCGATGCTTGGATCGCTCGCCGGTTGTCATGGCTGCGGCGGCAATGCTGGTAACGCTGTCCCAGGGAATGGGAGCCCGAGCCACGAGCGGAAGGCTTGACGTCGTCACTGTAATGCTCGAACTTCTTTCCCTCGCTTGCACGTTACGTGCGATGCGGGTTCACGAGTCAGAGCGCCCGCTGTTTGTCTACGCAGTCCTCGCAGGTAGTTTTTGCGGGTTAGCGGCGCTGAGTACGCCGAGAGCGTTTCCCTTCATATTGGGACTCTTCGTTGCCTTAGGTCTCGAATCAGTGTCGGCCAGAAAGGCGGAGTTAGTAGCCCGAAGCTTGATTATTGGCGCCACTGCCATATTGCCGGTCTGGGCGTGGACTCTGAGCCGAGGTATCAGTCCAATCGGCTGGCTTCGCCTTATTGCCACTTTGAGTCGCGGCGACAAGCTGAGTGTGTCCCCAATATTGCACGGCTCCTGGCATTTTTTCGACGAGCCATTCGTCCCTCTGGTTTCCGGATTGCTATTCACTTTCGTAATGGTCCTGGTTTTTGGCAGCGCAATTATAGCCGGCCGTCGTACTCTCCAAACCGAAGGGCGTGATGTCAGCTCTGCTTTGAAGCTCGCCTCGATCGCTGTTTTCATTAACTACGTCGCGTCCGCTCTTACGATCGCGCGATTTTGGGACTACGAGATATTTGTTGTGCCGCTTGTAATCCCGGTTCTGGTCGCATGGACAGCAAAGCTTCTGCGAAGTAACGTCCCGCGTCCTTTTGCGCGATTCGTCCTCGGAAGCTGGCTGGTCCTGGCCGTCGTTCTGGTGACGATACGCTCGGGAAAGGTTGCTGCGTGGCTTGTCTCTTACGACGAGCGCAACCCACAGCCGTTGCTCGATTTCGTTGGCAGTCATGTACCGAGCAATTCGCGGGTGTTTGGACCCGAGGATTATTACTTTTACGCAGTAGAGGCGGCAGGCTCTCACTACCTTTTTATGCGACCCAGGATCACGAGCGGCCTTGTTAGTAAGCTCGATCACGATGTCGATTGGCGGAAACAACTAAGCGACGGTCAGCCTGTTTACCTTATCTGGCCGAAGAATGACCCGCTTCCGCACGACTTGGTGCCGGCGAATTTGCTTCTGAAAGCAACTTTCTCCCCAAAACCGGGAAAGGAACCGCCGAGATGGCGAAAGGCGGGGTGGGGTTCCGGTTATCCACCCACAAACTTGTATCGAGTTGTTGATGGTCCAGCATCTGATAAGGATCCCCCAACATAAGCATCCCGCAACGTACGCGGCTACGGAGCTGTCAAGCAAGTACAATTGCAGATAAATGGATTGTTCCGCATGAGTGGCCGCCGCTTTCGCTTGTTTGCCCTGTGCTTATTGGCCTGCCTTGCGATCCTGGAATTCTCACTGCGAGGGCCGGTTCGTGCTCTCGAAAAAGATGGCCAAAATTTTAATGATTTTGTTTCGCCGTATGAACAAACTCATGCGTGGATTTCCGGGCGCGATCCTTATGCACCAGCTGTCCTGAGAGACCTGTGGCCAACTTCTGTGCGCCCACACTTTGTGGTTACGGAAACCATCGATGGAACCCTTCCTGCAAAACGTGGTATACCCTCTCCGTACTGGACCCTGAGTTTTCCTTTGCTTCTGCCAATAGCGGAGCTTCCATGGAAAGTTGCGATTTGGTTATGGGCTGTAACGTCCGTTGTAGCTGTATTCATGGTTGCTCTAATTCTCGTCCACCTCGCCGGCGCTCGACGATATAGTCCGCTGGCGATAATGATTATCGTATCGGCGTTGCTTTGGGCCCCCGTGCAGACCGCGGTTGCAACTTCTAACATCTTTACGATTGCCTTTGCTCTGGGCATGTGTGCGGCATTTTGTCTGACGCAGGACCGAAGCGGCCTGGCGGGAATGCTACTCATCTGCACCATAGCTTTGAAACCGACGGTGGGCCTGCCGTTTCTGATTTACATCCTTGTTCACCGCAAGCGGGCCAGAGTGATTTCTGCTGCAATCGCGACGGGAATCTTGTTGCTGTGTGTGGCTGTCATTCCGCCCGCCAGCAGAACATTGTGGTGGCAGAGCTTCCTGGCAAACAGTCAGCGCATGTTCGCTCCCGGCGCAATTGACGATTTCAGCACAGTTAATCCAATTCATTTTCAGCTTGTGAATTTGTCGGTCCCATTATTTCCTCTTTTGCATGGCCGAACCCTTGCGGAAGTTTCGGCCGCGCTAATCTTTGTCGTCGTGCTAATCGTTTGGGTTTTTGCGGTCCGCCGCGACCGGTGCCTCGGCCTTTTAGACTTGGCCATTCTTGCGTCGGCATCACTCCTTCCGGTCTATCATCGTTTTATGGACGCGGGGATTCTCCTTATTCCTGTCGCTTGGGCTCTTAGTGAATTAAAAGGAGAGTTGAGGAGTTCCGCAGCTGCATGCCTTTTGCTGGCAAGTCCGTTTCTGGTGCCGGGTGCGACCGTGCTTCATGAGTTCTCCGACAGATATGAAATGTTCCAAAAGCTCAGTCGCAGCTGGTTCTGGGAATCATTGATCCTTCCCCACGAAGCTTGGCTGATTCTGCTACTGTGTGCGGTATTAATTATGGCGCGCTGCCACTCTCGGGCCTCGGCGCGGGTCACAACTTAAGGTTCTCCGGACAGACCAACGAAGACCACCAGACCCGTATGCCGAGACTAGCCCGTTGGCTGCAGAAACCCGCGGGACGGTGCGAGCCCCGAAACAGATTTAGAGTTGGGAACTCGAAGCTTGGTATCGATTTCCGATGTAAGGTCGATCAGCAGGAAGGCCAATACCCAAAAAAACAAACAAATGTATGACCCGGGCGCAAACAACCAGTCTTCAAAGGTTGCGTGGATAAGCCCTGCCAAGCTGACCATGGCAAACGGTATTGCGTAGTGATACGGGTTGCCATTTCTTCGCATCCACACATATACGCGACCAACCGCCCGCAGCAGCAGGAATAAAAGGAGCAGAAAAGGCAGAATACCGAGCAGTCCCATGTATTCCGCCATGGCCAAGTAGCTGCTGCCGTGTTCGCGGTTCGAACCTTCCACGGTGTAAATCGACGAACCCTCAACGGCAGAGCCCTCGTTTCCCAAGTCGCTCGTTCCGAATCCGGTTCCGAACCAAGGGTGTTGTTTGACTGCGGCAATGGTGTCATCCCATGGTGTGTCCCGTGATCCCAAAACTCCCTGGTGGGGACGTCCTTCTACTTTAAAAACGAAACGTCCGCTCAGAGAATCCACTAATTCACCCATGTGGGAAGGGTTGGCAACTGCCATGGCTTCGAGAAAAAAAGCCGCTACGAAAGCCGTTTTCAGCAAGAGCCGCGGACGACGCAGAGCCATCGCGAGTGTAATCGTCACAACGGCATCCGCGACAATGGCGGCACGGCAGACGCTGACATAAAGCAAAACCACACACAAACCAAGGGCGGTGTAACGACGCTGACGTTCACCCCGGCTCTCAGCCACTAAAGCCGCCCAGAGGAGCACTGGTCCGGCTACAATTCCCACGAAGGCGCCCAAATTGTTAGGATTTCCGAATGGATCATGGCCGGCAAAAGTGAGGATCGCCGTAATAAAAACCAGAACTTCACAAGCAAGAACGAGACCGCGGACAAAGGATGCTTCTCGCCCGGCTAGCGCGACCCGTCCGCCGGTCGAAGCGTATAAAAAAAGCAAGAACAGGCTTCCGGCTTTCAGCGAGGCTGTCAGAGGCGTGCCTGAAGCGCTCGCCGACGCCAGCGCGGCGAGCACAGCAAACAAGGCAACTAAATGAAATACTCCAAAGTGCTGAGTTCGGTTGCTCCTAATCCAGATGACCGACCCGGCCAATGCTCCGACAGCCAGAAAAAGCCAGCGAACCGTCAAACTTTCTTCCCCGAATGGCAGAGCTGTAGCTGCCGAAAGGAAACACCACATCGTCATCGGGAAAAAAACCGTCTCAAATCGCCATAAGCAGGCAAGGACAAGTTCGATTGCAATCATCGCTTCCAGGTAAGTGCTGTTCGCAAAATAACCCGGGCGTTTTGCCAATTCAACGAATAGGATGCCAACAATCCCGATCGCACCCAGAGCGATAAGAAGCAGTCGAAGTGGACTTCTCATAGTTAGGATCGCTACTTCGGAGCGCGCTCGCAATGAGGTTTCTTAATTTTGTCGCACATCGGATTAAGGGAAGGAAAACTATTGTACCTCGCAGAACGAGCCGGGCGAATCGAAATTTCTGGCGCGAGCTCACGCTTTGGAGTCAGCAGAATATTTCGGATTGCCGAAGCCAACGGAATAACGCGGACAAACTTTGCGCGAGCACTTATCGCGTAAACCACTCAACTAAGGTCGAACCCTGTTGAACCACATTAAAAGTGTCCCCCTGAAACCATAATAGAAGTGTCCCCATTAGAGTTCCTCGGTCGAGGAGGAACGGAGATTGGGGAGAACGGGATTGAGCAGGAAAGAGCTAAGTCGAGTGG
>JBAVGI010000203.1:0-3790 GCA_049684755.1 Candidatus Sulfotelmatobacter sp. | reverse complement strand
AAAAACGCCGCTGCCGCGCATCTACAACCTCTCCGGCCGCCCGGCTTTAGCGGCCGTTACTTAAACGTTAAGGGGGTGACAGAGTCTCGTTGCAGTTAATGCGACATTTTCTCGTTGCAACAACATGCCAGCGTATGTCCCGCGCCTTGCCGTGCTGCGGGTGCGGTTCTTTGACTTCGCGCAGTCCGGCTCACCATCAGAATCTTGTCAATAGCCAAACCCGCCACAATCAGACTAAGTTGCTCACAACATTCAGCAAATATACTTTGAAAAATGTCCCATGAACCCCCTCCACTATGATATAATGGAAGCATAAGTTAAAGCTTTGAGAAAACTAAAGGCGCGGCCCACAGGCCGCGCCTTTTCTTTTGCCGAAACGAGGCGCGAACCACATGGCGAAAATGCAAAGACTTCACGAATTTCAAGGAGCGCGGCGAGTGGGTGGAAGCGCAGTTCATCGCGCAAGCATTACGAATGGGCTTCAAAGTATTAAAGCCCTGGGGAGACTCCTCCGCCTACGACGTCGGAGTCGAGCACGGCCGGCAATTTTTTAAGATACAAGTGAAGTCCACAAGCTATCGCGTCGGCAACGGCTATCTCTGCGGATTCAAACCCAATCGAAGAGGTACACGCTACACAACAAAAATGGTGGACTACTTTGCGGCTTATGTTATCCCGCAAAACACATGGTACGTCATCCCTTCATGTATCGTGCTGAAAACCAAAAGCCACGATCTGATGCTCTGCCCCGTGCGCCAACCCAAGCGTGATCTCTACCATTACGAACTCTATCGCGAAGCCTGGAATCGGATGCGTCGCCCGCCGCCGCGCGCATAGTTTGTCGTGAAGTAAATTGCAAGAACTAAATTGGCAGCGCGTAGCGAAACGGCCGCTCTTTCATGCTTCGCCAAAAATAAACCAGAATGATCACGCTCGCGACCGCCGCATAAGCGCACCATAAGGACGTAAATGCATAGCGCTTGAACTCCATCACGATAAGCAGAATGATGAGGTTCGCTGCGCCAAAGATGATCATCATTCTGATCTTCGAGAAAAATAGCGATCCGCAGGTTGCGATCACGTACAGCACCGCAACCGCCTCGTTGTTGGTCGCCTGATTCATATACACAATACTGTTTCCCTTCACGTAGACCTGCGTCGGGTAGGCCGTCAGCGCCCACAAAATGTAGAGCGCGGTTGCGGTGCCGATACCCAGAAATGGCCACATGCGCTTGCGGCTGGCCGCATCCGGCTCGAAGAGCAGCACGCTCAGCGGCAGCAGAAAAGGCAGCAGTCCCTGCGCGTACAACATGAAAGCCGCACCCATATCGTGGGTCACCGCGGGGGAAAGAATCCCGTCCAGCCCGAGCCAGACGAATCCCTCGATGAATTGATGAATGGCAAACAGCACCGGCAATGACGCAAACAGCACCTCGCGCCGGTGTTTTACCTTCGTCACAGTAACGACGCCGATGGCGCCGAGAACACCGCTGCCGACAAAGTTCGCAGTGGCTGAGAAACACATGCTGGCTCTTCTCCGTTGCGAAGATTACACGTGCCGTCGCGGAATGCCAAACATTTTAGGATATTTGTCGTCAAGAGGCCCGAGCTTTTTGCGAGCTGAATACCCGCCCGATTCCGGTACGGTAAGCGAAATCGCAAGCGGTCGACCTTGAGATTCTGTTCCTGTTTTGAACTTGCGCTCCATTTCTGCAAGCACGAACTTTCGTGCTCAGCAGTTTCCGTTGCGCTTGAGCGTCTTCTAATTAGAATCAGCCTGTAATTAAGGTCCGGCTTATGAAAATTCTGATTGCGGAAGACGATGCAGCTCTCGCCAGCTTTGTTCGCCAGGGATTGCAAGCAGAGCACTATGCAGTGGATGTGGCCGCGGATGGCGAGCAGGCGCGCGCCATGGGCAGCGAGACGGATTACGATCTGGTAATTCTGGATTTGAATCTGCCGCGAGTGGATGGCGTCGCGGTGCTGCGCCATTTGCGCCTCAAGCGTCCCACTCTTCCGGTGCTGGTGCTCACCCTGCGCAGCCGGGTCGAAGACCGGGTGCAGTGTTTGGATACCGGCGCCGACGATTATTTGCCGAAGCCGTTTTCCTTCAGCGAACTCTCCGCTCGCATCCGCGCTCTTTTGCGCCGCAGTCACTTGCCGTCGGAATCAGTGATGGTGGTGGAAGACCTGAAACTGGATCGTGTGGAACACCGCGCCGAGCGCGCCGGCCGCCGCATCGAGTTGACTACCAAGGAATTTTCTCTCCTGGAATATCTAATGCGCAACGCCGGCCGCCAAGTCTCCCGCGCCATGATCATCGAGCACGTCTGGAACCTGACTTTTGATTCCACTACGAATGTGGTGGACGTTTACATCAATTACCTGCGGCGGAAGGTAGACGACGGACATCCGCGGAAACTGATCCATACGGTGCGCGGTGTGGGCTATGAATTGAGCAGCGAGGCGGGAGTGCCGGCATGAATCGCAGCCCGGTCGATGCTTCGCCAAACGGAAAAGCCGTTCGACAAAAAAGCCTGCATCGCAGTCCTCTGGCGCAGCTGGTGCATGCGCTGAACCAGCCGCTCACCGGACTGCAATGTTCGATGGAAGTTGCGCTGGCCCGGCCCCGAACCGTCGAACAACATGTCTTCGGGCTGCGCGACGCGCTTGTGCTTACGGAACGCATGCGCGCGCTGGTGGAGGCGATCCGCGAAGTGGCGGACATGGAAGAAGCAGCAGCGGACGCCGCCGGGGAGCCGTCGTGGAACTTCGAGACCGGCGAACTGGAGAACGTCTTGCGGGAGACGGCGGAAGATCTGCGGCCGGTGGCGGCGGAAAAAAATGTGCGCATCGCGCTGGACTTTTCTGCGGCATCTTCTGAATTTTCGCCGGCGGTAGCGCGCCGGCAATCCGGGTTCGCGCCGCTGATATTTCGTCTGCTGGACTCGGCGCTGAGCGTGGCCGCTGCCGGAAGCGTGCTGCATATTGAAACCCAGCTGGAAACCCGGCTGGAAACCCGGCGGGAAACCCGGATGAAGGAAAGGATCTGGTTTCGCCTGCAGTGGCAGGCCGCAGCCCCACGATCGGGGTGCTCGCGGCCGGAGTTGGGCTTGCTGATTGCGCAAGCTTGGCTCGAGCGCTGCGGAGCCGAATGGCAGCGGGAAGAGACTGACGACGATCGGACGGTGGTAACGGTGCGCCCGTCGCGCGCCGCTCTTCGATCCAAACCAACCGGGAGCGAAGAATGAGCGCGTGGACCCATTTTCCAGACCTGGCTTCGATCGCCGGGGGAGCGCTGATTGCGAGCCCGAATCGCGGCTTCCGCGAGCAGGTGCTCGATCGCCTGCAGGGCCGCTGTCGGCCCGTGGGACAGGCGCTGGGTGGCGCGGATGCGCTGGCTAAACTGGCAGAAGGTAACTGGCCATTCCTGTTTCTCGACCGGCGAGTGCATGATCTGGATACGGAGGAACTGATCGCGATTGTGGAGAAACGGTTTCCGGGAATTCAAGTGGTGCTGCTCGATTCCGCCGGAGGAATCTGTGCCGACGATGGGGAAAGCGTCCCGTCGGCGGAGGCCAGCCCATTCGTGTGCGCGCCGCAACGGATCGCTCCGCAAGATTCCAATGCAAAAAATGCCGGGCGAATCGCGGTGGCAGCGCCGCTGCCGGGCATGATCGGAGAGAGTCAGGCAATGCTGCATGTCTACCGCCTGGCCCGGCTGGTGGCCCCGCGCTCGACCACGGTGCTGATTGCCGGCGCCACGGGCAGCGGCAAGGAGCTGGTGGCC
>JBAVGI010000202.1:0-9223 GCA_049684755.1 Candidatus Sulfotelmatobacter sp. | reverse complement strand
AAAGAATGGGGCAACCTCTATTGATTCTGCTGGATACGCACGTTGTCATCTGGATCGCCATGAACCCGGCGAAGATTTCGAAGAACGCAAGAGTTGCGATGGATCAGGCGCGGCAGGAAAATGCCGGAATCGCCATTTCCGACATGACGTTGCTGGAGTTGGCCAGGCTCTCGAGCACGGGGCAGGTTCAATTCAATACCATCCCAGAAGCATTTCTATCGGAAGTAGAACGACGTTTTGTTGTCGTGCCAATGAACGCACGTATCTGCATACAGGCTTTTGACCTGCCGGTTGGCTATCCAAAGGATCCAGCGGACCGGATTATCGGAGCGACGGCTCTGGTGGAAGGCCTTACCTTGCTTACTGCTGATCGAGCAATTCGTGACTCGCGGGCGTTTCCAACGGTCTGGTAGAGAGCTAGCCGCATGGCTGCTTTCTCTTTCCCCACGAATCTGCTTAAATCAAATCAAGCGCAACCCCGCTGGGCTGCCCGTGTTTCTACAACCGTGGTCGACATTCACTCTCACATTCTTCCGGAAGTAGACGACGGATCGAAGTCCTGGGAGATGTCGGTCGCCATGTGCCGGATGGCTGCGGCGGACGGCATCACGCACCAGGTTGCGACTCCGCATGCCAACGACCGCTATCACTACGACCGCGCCTATCTTCAGGGAGTGGTTGCGCATTTGCAGCAGCTCGTGGGCAACGCGCTCACCGTGAGCCTGGGCTGCGATTTTCATCTTTCGTACGACAACCTGCAGGATGTACTGGCGAACCCGGAGCGTTATGCCATTGAAGGCACGCACTACATGCTGGTCGAGTTGAGCAATTACAGCGTGCCGCAGCAGACTACGGATTGCTTCATGCAACTTGGCGACCGCGGCATTACGGCGGTGATCACACATCCCGAACGTAATCCCATCCTGCGGGAGAGCCCGCAGCGCGTGGTGGAATGGGCGGAGCAAGGCTGCGTGATCCAGATGACAGGCTCCGCGCTTACGGGATTTTGGGGGGAACGCGTGCGCCGCGCCGCGCACTGGCTGCTGGAACACAACGCCGTCCACGTGCTGGCCACGGATGCTCACGACACCGAGAAGCGAATTCCGATTCTTTCCACAGCTCGCGATGCCGCGGCCGAAATCTGTGGCGAGGAAGTCGCCGACGCTCTCGTGCAGGCCAATCCTCAAGCCATTATTCAGTCGCGGCCTCTGCCTTATTTTCCGAAACCGGTTACGAGCGGGTATCGTAAATCTTCCGGCAATTAGAACGGAAGCCGGCAACAACAGTGCTAAAAGCAGCGGGCGGGGGCGCCCGCTCTACGCGGACTACTGCGGGCTCGGTGCGTCGTGATCCGGAGTGGCGGGAAGCGATTTTGACGATGGGGCTGAGGTCGGACTCAGGCGCGGTCCCGGATCTGCGCCGTGCGAAACTGGGCTCTGGGATGTCGAACTAACCGGCGCGGCTGCGTGTGAGAGGTTAGGCCCCGACGTCATGGCGCTTTCGGGATTCAGCAGATGATCGTTGCTCGGACCTAGCCCCAGGCTGATAAGCGCGCGCGAGTCTGGAACTTCCTTCGATTGCCAGCCGTGATCGGCCTGATAGCGGCGCATGGCGTCTTCGCTGGCCTGGTTCCATGTTCCAGCAGGTTCGCCGGTCATGTAATGTTCGCGGATCAGCGCTTCCTGAATCGCCTGTGCCCGTTGGGAATCAATCTTCTGCTGGCCTCGCGGCTTTCTCTTACCGCTCTTGCGCGAACTCGCGTACTTCACTTGGCCTTTGTGAGCAGCTGAGGTTGCGGTCGATTTCGAATGCTTGACTGCCGTGGGATGCGAGGCGGAATGCGTTTTCACCGGCGAGGATTCTTGCTTCTTAGAATCCGTGGCCTTGGCAGAGGCAGCTTGTTTGGTTGAAGCGGCATTAGTTGCGGAGTCCTGCGCAAGTCCTGGGGCGGGCAACAAACAAGCGCAAATCACCGCCAGAGCGCAAATAGCGCTCAAATATTCCTTCACGGTTTCCGCGCGATGTTTCAACTCCAACGGCTAACCTCAAGTTTCCGCCAAAGTGGCTCGGTTTCAATTAAGGTCCAAGCGGAACTGGCATTGACATCATCCTCTATCGGATGACGCAATGCCAGTTCCCGTTGGCTGATTCCAGGTTACGGAAGTGTTCCGGGCACGAAGATGGTTCCATCCTGGCGCGAAGAACCACGCGGGCGAACCAGGAATACCACGTCCTGGCCGCTCTTCAAGCCGGCCTCGACCTTGGCGAAATCTTCTTCGCTATTGACCGGCTGTTTGTTGACCTCCAGAATGACGTCGCCACGGCCCAGATTAATGTCATCGGCAAACGATCCTGGCTTTACATCCCGCACGATCACGCCTTTGCCCGCCGGTATGTCCAGCTTCTCGGCAATATCCGGCGTGAGTTTCTGCACGCTGATACCGAACTTGTCCTGCTTAGGCGTACTTTCGTCGTTACCGCCCTCATCTTCGTTGAGCCGCGCAGCGAACAGCTTGGCGCGATCTGCAATGGTGACGCTGGCATCCTGCTGTTTGCCGTTGCGCACGAAACCGAGTTCCACCTTCGACCCCGGTTTGCGCGAGGCGATGTCGGCGACCAGCTCGGAACCCTTTGTCACTTTCTTGCTATCGACCGTGGTAATGGTGTCGCCGACTTTCAGGCCAGCCTGATCGGCAGGGCTACCCGGAACAACGCTGGAAATCGTGACGCCCGTGCCATTTCCATAAACTCGTGTGATGGCAGGATTCTCAACTGCGTCAAACATGATGCCGATGGATCCGCGAGCCACCCGGTGCTCGGGTCCGATAAGCTGGTTGTAAACCTGCACCACCGTGTTCGATGGAAGCGAGAATCCCACTCCCGCGTAGGCATTGGTTTCACTCAAAATAGCCGTATTGATGCCGATCACTTCGCCATCCAGATTAACCAGCGGTCCGCCGGAGTTTCCCGGATTGATCGCTGCATCCGTCTGAATGAAGGTTTGAAACTGGCGGCCGGGCACGATATCGCGTCCCTTGGCAGAGACGATGCCGGCGGTCACAGTACCCACTTGTCCGAACGGACTGCCGATGGCCAGTACCCAATCGCCGACTTCCATGCTGTCGGAGTTTCCCATCTTGGCCGCGGGGACTGCGCGAGACATGTCGATCTTAATTACCGCCAGATCGGTCTCCTGATCTTCGCCGATCACTCTAGCGTCATGCTGCACGCCGGGAGGATCGTCCTGCAGCCGCACGCGAATACGGTCCGCCTTCTCGACCACATGGCGGTTGGTGACGATGTAACCTTTGGAATCGACGATCACGCCTGACCCCAGCGAACGCTCGCGAATGGCAGCGTCACCGTTGGGGCCGCCGGGGCCACCCTGGCCGCCGAAGAAGCGGTTGAAGAAGTCATCCATACCGCCGTTACCACCGCCGCCGTTATCGTCGTCGTCAGGGCTCTGTTCGCCGCGGCGGCGATGCGGATTCTTGATCGTCGACTCGGTATTGATGTTTACGACCGCCGGTCCCAACTGCTTGGCAATCTGGGAAAACTCACCGGATAGCTGTTTAGGAGATGGGACTGTCAACGGAGTAGCGTCGGAAGACGAAGATTTCTGCCCTTCCTTGCCCTTCACGCCATAAGAGACCACTGAGCCAATCAAAATACCCAGCGCCAGTGTCGTCACGATGCTGAACGAATAAATCCAGCGATGAGTTTTCAAACGCAGCCAAAATGCCCGCGAATCCATATCCCTGCTTCCTCCGAGGACGATAAACTGTTCAATTATACCCGTTTGCCATATTGCAAATTTAAAAAGGGAATAAGGCCCACAGACGGATCGCGCCTTTGCGATCACGCGTTAATACCCGCCGCCCGCCATTTATTAGACGCAAGAGTGCGGCATTGCGTACGTAAAGATTTATTTCGCCTGGTAAACGGTTTTTCCGCCGACCACGGTACGGAGCACTCTGGTCGTCAGGATTTTTTCCGGGGAAGACGCGGTCACGTCGCGATCGAGCACCACCAGGTCTGCCAGCATCCCGGGCATCAGCTTGCCCTTCTCTTTCTCTTCGAATTCCGCGAATGCCGAGCCGGTTGTATAAGCAGCAATGGCTTGATCCATTGTCAGCCTCTGTGCAGGAAAGAATTCTTGCCTGCCATCCTCGCTCTTGCGCGTGACCGCCGCGTACAGTCCGCGAAATGGCGTTACCGGCTCGACGGGATAATCCGTGCCGAAAGCCAGCGGCACGCCCTTATTCAGGAACGCTGCCCAGGCATAGGCCGTTGCGGCACGCTTCGGCCCCAGCCGATCCTGCGCCCAGCGCATATCGGTGAGCACATGGCTCGGCTGCATGGAAGCAATCACTTTCAATTCTTTGAAGCGCGCGATTTGTGCGGGAGTAGTAACTTGGGCATGTTCAACGCGCAGGCGAAAATCGTCTCCGCCGCTGGGCGCTTTCACTTTTTGCTCGTGCGCTGCTTTCTCGGCTTCGGCGAAGGCATCGAGAGCCATCTGGACGCCCTTGTCGCCAATCGCATGGAAGCCAAGCTGAAATCCTGCCAGCACCCGCTCTTTAGACATTTCATTGAGTTTCGCCGGCTCGTAGCGCGGTAGCCCGGAGGTTTTCGGATCATCCGAGTACGGCTCCAGCATGGCGGCCGTGTGGCCGCCTAACGAGCCATCCATAAAACCCTTCAGCATTCCGGTATGCAACATCAGATCGGCCTGCGGATGCGAGTCGCGCTTCTTCTGCAATTCCTCGATGGAATCGTCAAAAGGCAGCCATTCGGAAATGCGCGCCGTGAGTTTGCCTTCTCTTTCCAGATCTTCATAAATCTGAAAATTTTCCCAGGCCGGCGAATAATCCTGTGCTGAAGTAATACCGTGCTCGGCCAGATCGGCGAGGGCGACTTCGATTCCCTGCCGGCGCTCTTCGCGTGTTGGCTGCGGAATGACCGCGCGCACCGCCTGTTGCGCGGTGTCGCGCAAAATGCCGGTCGGCTGGCCGTTGGCGTCGCGGTCAATCTGACCGCCTTCGGGATCACGGCTAGCGATGGTGACATTGGCCAACTGCAGCGCCCGCGTATTCGCCACTGCCAAATGACCGTCAACACGATCCAGCAGTATCGGATGCCCGCCGGAAACTTCATCCAGGTCCCAGCGGCTGGGCAGAGTCTTGACCGGCCACATGGTCTCGTCCCATCCCCCGCCTAGAATCCATACGCCCGGCTTGGCCGTCTCCACTTTGGCCAGCACGCGCTGCCGGAATTCTTCCAGCGTCTTCACTCCCGTCAGATCCACGTTCAACTTCTGCAAGCCGGCATCGGCAAGGTGCAAGTGGGCATCGTTGAATCCTGGCATAACGAACTGTCCACCGAGATCGACGACCTGGGTTTGCGGGCCTTTTAATTTCTGGATGTCAACATTTTTTCCCACCGCCTGGATGCGATCGCCCTTCACTGCGATTGCTTCTTCGCGCAGGATCGAACTGAATTGTGTGTTCGAAGGCACACCGGTATATACATTCGCGTGGATGAAGATGATGTCGGCCTTAGGCACCGACGCAGCAGTGGCCTGACCCAGTGCAGAATTCAGCGCCTGCAAGAACACGAAACAGCATAAAACCACAACAAAAATCGGGTGTCCCGTTTCTCGCGTCCTTGGCGAGAAGCGGGATTCCACTGCGGCGTGAAGCTTTCGGGTGGCGCAGCGCTTCAGCGCTGCGAAAAGATACTTTTCTTTGTAAGGGGCTTTAGCCCCGAGTCTCCCCATTATTCCCCCGCTCCTGCCAGCGCCAGCATCGTCAGCAGAATGCGCTTCAACCCCAGTTCGCGCCCGTTGCTGTCAAACCATTCCTGCAGAGTGTGCGCGCCCCCACCGGATCCGCCGCCGCCGATCGCAATAGCCTCGAGACCAAGAGACAGCGGAATGTTCGCGTCCGTCGATGCCCGCTGCACCTGTGCCGCATTGTTCAACTGATTGTCGACCGCTCGAATCACATGCAGAATCCGCGAGCCCAAGGCCAGTTCCCCCGCCGGACGATTCCCGATTGCCACTACTTCACAATTCACTCCGGGAGGCCGTTTCTGCTGGGAGGAACGCATCTCGGCGGCGAGGGTTTCATCTTCCACTGCGCGATTCAGCGCCAGGCGCAGCGTCTGTTCCAGACGTTCCATTTCCGTCATCGAGGTCGAGCGGATATCGACTTTCATGCTGGCGGATTCTGGAATCGAATTCACCGACGTGCCGCCGCGAATCACCCCAATATTGAATGTCGTCTTCGGCGCGGTGGGAACCGGCGTCGCGGTAAACGCGTCGATGGCACGAGCCAGAATCACGATGGGATTCGGTGCGCCAAAATCGCTCCACGAATGTCCACCGGGACCGCGCACGATGACTTCAAAGCGGCGGCTACCCAGAGCTTCGGCGACAATCGTATCTGAGCCCGCGCCATCGAGCACCACGCTATAGGCGATCGAATCCTTCCAGCGCGGCGTAGAAAAAATGTGCCGCATGCCGCGCAGGTCGCCTTCGCCCTCTTCGCCCACGTTCCCGATAAACACAAACGGCAGAGCGTGCCGCAACCGGACTGAGCGTAACAGCGAGGCGATGGCGAGCATGGCCGTCACGCCGGCGCCATTGTCGGAAACTCCTGGTCCGTACAGCCGGCTTCCCTGCTGACGAATGTTCAGCGGCGTGTTAGCCGGGAAAACGGTATCGATGTGCGCGCTCAGAGCGATGTAGCGCTGCCCGAACCCTGGATGCACGCCGAACACGTTGCCCACATCATCGATGCGAACATCGTCGAGACCGACTTCGCGAAAGCGCTCCGCCAGCCAGGCGCCCCGGGCCGACTCGCCGAAGGGAGGGGCCGCGATCCGCGCCATCTCCATTTGCCACTGCGCGAGTTGTGGCTCCTGCGTCCGCAGCCAGTTGAACGCCGACCGCACCTCCGGAGACGCTGCAAGGCGCGCCACATCCTGCTGCACCGTTGGCGCAACCTCAGGCATATCCGCACGCGGGGGAGTGGGACTCATGGAAAGTTATTGCGTCATCTTACAACGCGCGTGGAAAAGTAGCGATCGACAAGAACTGGTCAGAGAAGGAAGTTCAGGAACGGCGTTTGGGGGGCCGGGAAGGGCACGACCTCGATCGCCTCGGCAGTATACCTTCACAAGTCAGCCACTGAGGGTCCTCTTCTGCCGTAGCTACGAACTGGCAACATCAACCCGCTCGTCGTGCCTCAGCCTCTGCCAGCCAGCCGCGGCGAAGTTTTTCCGGCGCAATGCTTGACAGCAACGGTTTGATATCGAGAATCGGCGTGCCGTCAAGCATATCGACGCCGCGAACATGCAACTCGCTGCCTTCCCGGCTAAGCATCTCGACAATCGTCAACCCAATGGGATTCGGGCGCCGCGGGGATCGCGTGGCGAACACACCATGCGCACGATTGTCGGAAGGCGGTGTACCCAGCAGTTCGAACCCCTGGGAGCGATCGAATTCCCACAGAACAATCAGATGAGAGAAGCCTTCAATGTCGGTAAGGCCGGCGGAAAATTCTGGCAGGACTTCGAGCACACCATCTGCCTCATGCTTGGCCCCAAGTCCTTTGGGAATTTCACTTGCGACGGTGTAGGGGCTGCGAACAAATCCGATGGGGCGAGAAGTAAACATTGGTAGGACCTATTTCTGTTGCACTCGCTGTTCCACCGCAGCCACAAGCTTCTTCGTCACCGGAACCTCGATCCGGTGACGGCTCGCGCCGCGAAGAATGGGGCCCGCGATGGCATCCAGTTCGGGAGGGTTATGCTGTTCCACGTCCTTTTGCATGGAGCTGCGCATATTCGCAGGCATCGCCTTTACCCCAGTGAGAATTGCCTCCGCGTCAACCTTGGCCCCTTCGGCCGTGGCAACGGCGCATGCTTCACGAACGCAAGCTTCTCCCAGACTGCGCCACTGCGGATCGGCAAGAATCTCCCCGACGGTTTTATCGGCAGCGGTGGTCGACAGGGCAAAGGGCGCAAGAAAAACCAGCTTGCCCCACATCAGCGTTGGTTCATCGTCGATGAAGCGGCAAGCGAATCCCATCTTCTGAAGCTCATCGAGAGTATTCCCCAGAAGAGCGCGACCTGAGGACAAAACATTCAAGCGCGCGAAAGGAGAGCGATGGACGATGTGTCCGGGACTGACGCGTTCAGTTTCGACCGCGATGGTGGCCGGAATGACACGCTCTGGTCCATACTTCGCGCGCAGCGCCGCGACGTGGTCAATGCCATTCAGCAACGGAACGATCGCTTGCACCGCATCAGGATTTTTCAGCGCGGCGAGCGCCGGATCAAGTTGCGTCGCCTTCACCGTAATCCAGAGAACGTCAACCGGAGGCACTTCCGCTGAAACCCCGACATCGACTGTGAAGTTGCCGAATGAGCTTTCCAGCCGAAGCTTGCTGGAATACGACTTAAGCGCCTCAGGCCTGACGACCATCGTGACGGAATCTCCAACGTGCGCGAGACAACTTCCAATCAAGCCGCCAACGCCACCGGCGCCGAGAATTGCGTGATGCAACGGTTTGGGAAGGTTATCGGGCATGAAGCCTTTGATTCACCTGACTTCAATATTGCTTCACGAACTTTGCTTCACGGTCGCGGGTAAACACTCCGCAACCTCCGCGTCGGTGAGGGTATGGTCACTCGTCTTGGCGCGCTGATAAATACGGTCAACCAATTCGTCGGTGGCTGGGATGCCACGCCGTTCCAGCCAGAAGAGCACATTCGATTTGCCACTCATGGGACCGATGTCGATGATCTGCTCCAGTCCGAACACATGCGAAGGCACGCCCGAGTACACGGAGTTCGCGAGCAGAACGTCGTTCTTGTGATAAGCCTTGATGATGGCCGCGGCGTGGACGCCAGTAGCAGTGCGAAACGCATCATCTCCGACTACCGGATAGTTCGCGGGAATCGGCACTCCCGTAGCGCGAGCCACTGCCTGGCAATAATGCTTCAACTTGGTGAGATCCTGATGATCCCAAGGGGCGATGCCCATTAACTTGAGATTGACCAGCATCTGATCGATCTGCGTGTTGCCCACGCGTTCGCCCAGTCCGATGGCGCAGCCGTGAACACAATTTGCACCGGCGATAATCGCCGCCATCGAGTTGGCAATTGCCAGTCCGCGATCGCTGTGGCCGTGCCAGTCCACGCGAATTTTTTCTCC
>JBAVGI010000201.1:0-3737 GCA_049684755.1 Candidatus Sulfotelmatobacter sp. | reverse complement strand
GGCCTGCAGTGACACCATCGCCTCGCGCACCGAGGCGCGGCTGACGCCAAAAGTGTGGGCCAGCGCGCGCTCCGAAGGCAGACGGGTGCCTGCGGTAAGCTTGCCACTGTTGATGCGATCGGCGATTTTGAGAGCGAGGTCCTGATAGACCCGTCGCTTGACGCGAGGTGCGTTTCCGATCATGAGCTCCTCGATTTTGAGAGCGACGGTATCCCGGGCGCCCAACTCCCGGTTGACGAGAAATCTACGTCCATCCCGGTCCAGGATCAAAACTGGCCTGACCAATATTTCCAATATGGTCTACAAGTAGTGGTCGCCGCGGAGTAGAGTTGCCTCAGCTGATGTGATTTCGGGTGGTGGCGCTATGACTGCTCAGGGGCACGAATTAGATCAATTATTGTCGGTGCAGCCTCAGCGTATGTACATCGCGGGCGAGTGGACAGCATCTGCAACCGGCAGGACCTTCGACACGCTCGACCCAGGTACTGGCGAACGGCTGACTACTGTAGCCGCCGGCAATGCGACCGACGTGGATCGGGCCGTCAAGTCGGCTCAGCAGGCCTTTGCGAAGAGTGGTTGGTCAACGATGCCAGCAAGCGAGCGCGCAGTGCTTTTGCACCGCTTGGCTGACCTCATTGAGAAACGCGTGCTGCTGCTGAGCGAGATCGAGTCACGTGATGTGGGTAAGCCCCGTGGTCAAGCGATTGCTTTCGACATTCCGCATGCAGCAAAGACCTTGCGTTATTATGCGGATTTATCGGTTCACACCCGCAAAAGTGAGTCTATCGCCGTGGCCGGCCTTGATGCCCGGTCGATCCGGCAACCGTATGGGGTGTGCGGCTTCATATTCCCCTGGAATTTTCCTTTTCTGCTGGTTGGCTGGGGGATCGCACCGGCGCTCGCCGCGGGTAACACGGTGGTGATCAAGCCGGCGGAAGATACGCCACTATCAACGCTGTACTTCGCCAAATTAGCAGAAGAAGTAGGTATCCCGCCTGGAGTGATCAACGTGGTCACAGGTCTAGGAGAAACGGCGGGCGCGGCGCTTGCGGCGCATCCAGGCATCAAGCGGATGTCCTTTACCGGCTCGCCGGAAGTGGGGCGCCTCGTAGGGCAAGTCTGTGCGGGCAATCTGGTACCGGTCAAGCTTGAATTGGGAGGCAAGGGCGCGGCAGTAATTTTTGAGGATGCTGCAATGGAGTCTGCGGCCGAGGCTCTGGTGGCAGCGGTAACGCTGAATGCCGGCCAGGTCTGCTGCACCGCCACACGCTGGCTCGTGCATGCGAGGATCGCCGATCGGTTCATCGATAAAGCTTCATCTTTGATGAGCAACCTGAAAATCGGCTATGGAGGGGACGCGCAGACGCAGATCGGGCCGCTGGTCAGCGAGAAGCAACGCCAGCGCGTATTGAGCTATATAAGAAGGGGACAAGCGGAAGGCGCTACGGCAGTGCTGGCGGGCGGTTTAGGAGAAGTCCCAGGCTTTCAAAACGGCTTCTACGTCAAGCCCGCGCTGCTGAGCGGACCACCGGAGAACATCTGCGCACGCGAGGAGATCTTTGGCCCAGTGGCCTATGTGATGACCTTTCGGGACGAGGCCGAAGCGGTGGAGCTGGTCAATCGCAGCCCCTATGGTTTTGCCAACAGCGTCTGGAGCGCAGATCTGAGCCGGGCTATTTGCGTCTCTGGGCGACTGATAGCAGGTAATTCTTGGATCAATGCCCACAATGTCTTCGCGCACGGGGTGCCCTACGGTGGCTGTAATTTGAGCGGGTGCGGGGGCGGCGTACCTGGTCCTGACACATTGGATGATTATTTCCGCAAGCAGTCAGTCGTTCGTCCGTTGGCGTGAACCAACCGTCATCATCTGTGTAGTGTCAATCGGATCAAACAATGAAGGCGAAAGAAATAGAGAGGTTGCGCGCAGAACGGAGCGGCGACGAAGCGGTTCATGGCCTCATTGCGCGTCCTCCGGAATGCTTTCGCCCCGACCGCACCGAAACGATCAGCGCACCGGGTGAACGTCCTCCCGACGAACTTGTTTCGGGCGTCTCGATGGACTGTCTGGTCGGCCAACACAACGGCGCGCGCCACCTCGCCACGGGGCTGGTGAGCTTTGCGCCGGGAGCGCAGCTGCCGTATCACACGCACCCCGTGAGTGAGTCGGTCACGCTGCTCTCCGGTAGCGCGATCGTAAGTGTCGAGGAGCGGGAGTACTGTCTCGGTACGTTTGACAACATCGTGATCCCGGAAGACCTGCCCCACAGCGTTCGGAACGCGTCGGATTCGGAGTCCGCGCGTTTTCACGTGGCCTTTCCCAGCGCCTCACCGGCTCGAGACTGGGTGACGGCCGCCTTCGAACGGCTGCCGATGCCGCACGGTTCAACAGGCACCCGGGGTAAGGAGCGCATTACTCGCTTCACCACTGCGTCCCGATCTGAAGCAGGTCCCGGAACCAGCTTCATCGATCATTTCAATCAGGAGCTCATGCCGGGACTAAAAATGAGCGGTGGCTACGGATTGTTTCAGCCGGGCGGTCGGTTGCCGGCACATTTTCATGATTTCGATGAATCCATCTGCATCATCGAAGGCACTGCGACGTGCGTCTGTGAAGGTCGGCGCCATTCGATGTCGGGAGGTACCACGGCACTGCAGCCCCGCGGCCGCGTGCACTATTTTATCAACGAAAGTGCCGAGCCGATGTCCATGCTGTGGGTGTATGCAGGGCCGTCACCTGATCGGCTGCTGGTCGAAGAAAGTTGCGCCACCACCACGGGCGCTGCGTGGCCGGAATGAGGGCGCCTACCGTCGACGTGGAGTGTTCTGCCGTGTCGAATATCCTGTCGGCGAGGGACCGTTCTGGCACCAAGGTCGATTTAAAAAAGAGTAGGTGTTGTGACCGGCGAAGGATACGCATTGGCCGGGCCATCGGCAGGGTGGAACCCCTAGACTTCCAAGACATCCACTGACGTGAGCGGCAGCAGTACTGATACGTTCCTATCATCGCTGAGCGCCATCGTTGGCAGTGCTTATCTTGCCGCGTCAGGCCCTCTTCCGGCTGATGCTCTGCCATCGATCTCGTACCGCTCAGGTGGACTGGAGAGCGCAGAAATCAGGAAGGCCGTCTGCGATATCCTTGAGGGAGGCGAAAACGCCTTCAAGGAGCGGGCCCGCAGACTCCGCGTACGAATAGAGAGGTGATCCGTCGTCGTCATGCCCCCGGTTGCCGCACGCCCGGGCCCGGGGCAAGCAAGATATAGATGGTCAGTCCGGCGTCCGGGCTCCCGGCAGTTTGCCATGGATGGTCCCGTGACGATTCTGCCATCAGGCCATCAGGAGGGCTCCTGCGAAGTGGAAAAACTGGAACCCTTTTTGGAACCCCAAGGGCCTGCTGCAGTGGTGTAAACGGCGATCAGAAAGCGCCTGATTCCGGTGACGACACGCGCTTTTTAAATCGGACCTGCAGAAGCTGATCTTTCCGTGGTGCCCCGAGGGGATGAGTACGCGTGAACGTCCAAGCCCTGGCGGACAGCTCCTCGGCCCCCCGCCCGGATGGACTTCAGTTGGAGCCAGGGAAGTGCTCTACGTGCGTTTCGGCAGTGCGCCCGAAGTAAAGGACGCGTCGCCCGAGAAAGGAGACGATGTAGCCGGCGCAACCGGCCCCGGCGACCTTTGCGACGAAACCTTTGTATGTATACCCTGGCGCCAGGCTCTGGGCTTCTCGGATAGCCTCCCTT
>JBAVGI010000200.1:0-30516 GCA_049684755.1 Candidatus Sulfotelmatobacter sp. | reverse complement strand
CTTTTCTTCGATGTTTTCATATCCGCGATCGATGTGGTAGACGCGGTCGATGATGGTCTCGCCATCAGCGACCAGCGCGGCGAGGACGAGCGAGGCGGAGGCCCGCAAATCGGAAGCAAGGACGGCCGCGGCGCTCAGCGGAGTTTTCCCGCGGACCACCGCGCGACGTCCTTCGATTTTAATGTTTGCTCCCATGCGAACTAATTCCTGCGCGTGCATGAATCGATTTTCGAAAATGTTTTCCGTGATCACGGAAGCGCCTTCGGCTTGCGTGGCCAGCGCCATGAACTGCGCCTGCATATCGGTAGGGAAGCCGGGGAACTCCTCGGTGCTCATGTCGGCGGCGGTGAAGGGATTGTCGCCCATGACGCGGACAGACTCCGCAGTGCACTTCGTCTTCACGCCGACTTCTTTAAGTTTGCTGAGCAGGGCATCGAGGTGAGTGGGATCGCATCCAGTAATGTTCAGGTCGCCGCCGGTCATCGCTCCCGCAATGAGAAACGTGCCAGCCTCAATGCGGTCTGGGATGATGCGGTGCTTCGCGCCTTTCAGTTTGCTTACACCTTTCACGCGAATTGTGGGAGTGCCTGCGCCTTCAATCTTCGCTCCCATTTTGTTAAGCAACGCTGCCAGGTCGGCAACTTCGGGTTCACGCGCACAGTTCTGAAGAATCGTTTCACCTTCCGCAAGAGTGGCGGCCATGAGCAAATCTTCCGTGCCGGTGACCGTGATCTTGTCGAAAACAATTTCCGTCCCCGTGAGGCGATCGGCTGCGGCTTCCACGTAACCGTGATCCTGCGTAATTTTGGCGCCGAGCTGTTCCAGCCCCTTGATGTGCATATCGATTGGCCGGCTGCCGATGGCGCAGCCTCCGGGCAGCGATACCCGCGCGCGTCCGCAGCGGGCAACCAGCGGTCCGAGAACCAGAGTGGAGGAGCGCATGGTCTTGACCAGTTCATAAGAAGCTTCGGGACTGACGATGTTTTTGCAGTGTAGAGTGGTGCGGTGCTGGGCGCGTCCATAACCGAGTTCGACCTCGGCGCCCATGGCAGCCAGCAGGTTGCGCGTCGTCTGAATGTCGCGCACCTGAGGAATGTTTTCGAGAATGACAGGTTCGTCGGTGAGCAGAGCGGCGGCCATGCAGGGAAGCGCTGCGTTCTTCGCGCCACTGACGCGCACGGTGCCGAGCAGCGGCTCTCCGCCGCGGATGACAAGTTTGTCCATGAATGAGTCCTGAAAAATCCATTCTAGCGGGGAACTGGGCTGGAGGAGGTTAATCGGGAGGGCACGGACTAGTGCGCGGGAACACCTAGGTGCTCGCCGTCCAATTATCGATGGACAGACCGCGGACACGTTTAAACTCGCGAGTATTGTTGGTGACCAGCGTGAGGCCCAGGCTGCGGGCGTGGGCGGCGATGAACAGATCGTTGGCTCCGATCATCGCGCCACGGGCTCTCAGATCGGCACGGATTTTCGCGTAATGCGAAGATGCTTCGTCGGGGAAATCCAGAATCTCAACGTAGCGCAGAAAGGCGGCGACCGCGGCTTCGTCCTGCTTGCGTTTAGGAGAAACTTCCACTCCGAACAAGAGTTCCGACTTCGTAATCACCGAGATGCAAACGTCGCTGACTGGGATCTTCGCGAGGCGTTTTAGAACCGGAACGGGCGAACGGCGCATGATGTAGGAGCAGGTGTCGGTGTCCAGCATGTAGCGCGGCATTTAGGGCTTGCGCTCCTGAATGGGCAGATCGTCGACATTCTCCATAAAGGAAGACGAGGCAACTGGTGCGTCAGCCAGGTAGGAGGACCAATCCGTCGGTCGTGGCGAGAGAACTATGTCTTCCCCTTCCTTGCGGATAAAGACTTCCTCAGTCTTCATTTGAAGGTCCTTGGGTAGGCGGACGGCCTGGCTGCGGTTGTTCATGAAAAGTTTGGCTTTACGCTGCTGGCTTGGCATATACAACAGTATATGCCGCCGGAGAGGAGTTTTCCCAGCAAAAGCAAATTCCCTTGAGCAAGCTCAGGACGGGAGCGAAACCTTCTAGAACGTCTTGCGAAACAGCCAGAATAAAGATCCCGACAGCATCATGGCCACTGGCAGCGTCAGCACCCACGCCAAGGCCAGATTCCGCACAGTAGACCACTGAATGCCGGAATGATTGGCGGCCATGGTGCCGGCGATCCCGGACGAAAGTACGTGCGTGGTGCTGACGGGGAGGCCGAATCCATCGGCAGCGCCGATCGTGGCCATAGCGGTGATTTCGGCTACCGCGCCCTGGGCGTAGGTGAGATGGCTCTTGCCGATTTTTTCTCCGACGGTGACGACGATGCGCTTCCATCCGACCATGGTGCCGAGGCCGAGAGCCATGGCTACCGCGACCTTCACCCAAAGAGGAATAAAGCGCGTGGAGTGGTCGATGTGCTTTTTGTAGTTGGCAAGGATGGCATTTTCGGAGGCCGTGAAAGTCGGGTTGTGACTCTTTTGCATCAGGCGAATCGCTTCGCTGATGAGATACATATCGTTGCGGAAGTTACGCACCTGGTTGTTGGGAATGTTCTTCATCTCTTTGTAAAGAGCAGTTTCGTTGCCGATGTCGCTGACCAGGGTGCGCAGCGCGAGCATGGTGTTGGGCGTGAAGTCTTTGTCGCGGATGTAACTGGTGACATCTTCGTGAGCGTCGCCGATCGCAGCATTGGGACTGACATACTTGTTCAGAACGTCGGCAGCTTGCTGAGAGACGGCAATGAAGTCCTGCGAATCCTGGTAGGTGACCGCGTGGTTGAGTGCGTAGGCGGTAGGAACGGTGCCGATCAGGATCAGCATGATCAGTCCCATGCCCTTTTGACCGTCATTCGAACCATGGAAAAAACTGACGCCGGTGCAGGTCAGGACGAGCAGGCAGCGAATGTAGAACGGTGGCGGTTCGGTGCCCTCAGGTGCCGAGTAAAGCTTGGGATCCTTGATCAAGGCTTTCGCGAGAAGCAGGAGTAGTCCGGCGACACCGAAGCCCACGATAGGCGAGAGCAGGAGCGCTTTGCCGATGTTAGCAGCCTGGCTCCAATCGACGCCGCTGGTGCCGCTTCTGCCATTCATGAGTTGATTGGCGATGCCGACCCCGATCACCGAGCCGATAAGAGTGTGGGAACTGGAGGCGGGCAATCCGAAATACCAGGTGCCAAGGTTCCAGATAATGGCCGCGACCAGCAGCGCAAATACCATTGCGAACCCGGCTTTGCTGCCGACTTGAAGAATCAGTTCGACTGGCAGTAGCGAGACGATGGCGAATGCGACTAAGCCGCTGGAAGCAAGAACGCCGAGAAAATTCCAGAAGCCCGACCAAACCACCGCGATATGCGGCTCAAGCGAGTGCGTGTAGATAACCGTGGCGACGGCATTGGCAGTGTCGTGGAATCCATTGACGAACTCGAAGCCGAGTGCGACCAGCAGAGCTATACCCAGAAGGACGAAAGGCAGCACCGATTCGTTGTGCACAAACGAGAGATCGTGCAGCAGGCTGGATCCGGCATAGCCGACGCCGATAACCAGCACGACGCCGAAAACTAACATTCCAATCTTGCCGGGAGATCGGGACAGCTTTTGGTCGAGGACGCTCGGTGTTGTGGCTGCTGTGGCCATGGTGATTCCTCAGGTCAGACAGAGTTAAAGCGGATTGACTGCTAGAGTCCGTGACTATACGGAATGATTGTTACGCCAGTATGAAATTATCCGGCCTCTGAAAACTTTGTCTGGGCGAATTAGGATTGCGACTCTTGCGTAACGAAAACCGGGCTGGAAACATCCAACGCAAGCAGAGGCAATCAGAGATATCTAAAAGGAGACCAAAATGGCTAAGGTAAAGTTGGCATTGCTGGCCCGGGTTGAAGCGAAAGCTGGCAAGGAATCTGAGGTAGAGAGTTTTTTACGGAGCGCGTTGTCGCTTGTGCAGGAAGAGCCGGCGACGGTGGAATGGTTTGCCATCAAAATGGGTCCGTCAACGTTTGGGATCTTTGATGTTTTTGAAGATGAGGCGGGACGGCAGGCTCATTTAAACGGGCGCGTTGCTGCGGCGTTAATGGCGAATGCGGGAACGCTCCTGGCTAAGGCTCCAGTGATCGAGAAATGCGAGGTATTGGAATCGAAACAGGCCAAATGAAAGATACCTTCCGACATTTTATTGGCTGTCTTCGGTTGCGAAAATAGTCATCAACCCTGCCGTGGAGTATGGCAACTAATTAACAGATGCCAGTAAGAATCCCGCAGCAGCGCGCCAACACGCGTTCTGCAAACAGTGGAGGAGTGGTAAACATGGCAGATGATATGAACAAACAGCAGGGTGGTCAGCACGGCCAAGGGCAGAACCAACAGAGCGGTCAACAGGGCCAGTACGGTCAGGGCCAAAAGAGCGGGCAATCCGGCCAGAGTGGAGAGTCCGGTCAACAACAGAAGGGAAATGTTGACCCGAATAAGAAGAATCCTTCTCAGAACGACGAGCAGGAAGAGCGGGATCGTCAGCGCCGCGCATCCTAGTTTTAAAAAAGAATTAAAGTCATAAAGGTAAAGAGTTCCAGCCCAAGTGGCTGGAACTCTTTTAAGTTTTGGGCCGTCCATCGCGTTCCCCTACACTGGCCGCTCGATAAGACTTCGGTGTTTGGGCGGGCATTGTTTACAATGGTAGATTCGTCTAGTCGCGTTGGGGAATCCCTGGGCTGCGGACGAATGTTCCTGGAACGATCTGCCTTGGAACGATCTGCTTTGGAACGATCTGAACAAAAAACCGACGTCGCAGCCCGCATTCCACCGGTGGTGTACTGGCGCGTGGAGGGGAGCCTGCTCGACCTTACCGTCGTGCAGCCCGTGGCCTTCTTTACCTGGAACGCGCAAACCTTCACGGAACGTTTTCGGCGCCGCGGACTCATCTTCTTGTTGGCTGCGCTGCGACCGTTTCTATACTCGACCAATCGAAAGTTCGCAACCCGGGTGGTGCACACAGCCCTGCGTGGGGTGACACGGGATCGGCTGGATCTGTTGGGTGAAGAATATTTCCAGTACAAATTGAAACCGCAGTTGAAGACGCGTGGAGTGGAACGCGTGCAGGAGTTGGTGCGCGCCGGCTCCGAAGTTGTCCTGGTGAGTCAGGGGCTCGAGCATGTAATGAAGCCGCTGGCGCAGCATCTTGGGGTGAAGCGGCTGGTGGCGAACCGGTTGGAATTCCGTGATGGTGTGGCCACAGGCAGGTTGCTGGAGCCGGTGATCCGGCCGCGCGGAGCCTTCGCCCGGATTCAGGAACAGAGTCCCGACGGGCGGCGCGCGCCAAAAACTCTCGCGCGGCAACTGGATATCACGCTCGAGGAATTGCGAACGGCGATTATTGGATCTGGCCGGGAATCGCCGGCCCGCGAGCACCCGATTGTGCACTTCGAAGGACGGCAGCAGACTCCGGGATTTTCCGTACGCCAGGCGCTCGCAGGTAAGCACCTCATGCTGATCGGCGTGACCGGATTCATCGGCAAGGTATGGCTTGCGAATACTCTGATGGAGTTGCCGAAGATAGGACGGATTTATCTGCTGATCCGGCGGCAAAAATCAAATCCGGCGCAACGTCGATTTGAAAAGATCGTGGAAGAATCGCCGGTATTTGATCCGCTATTCGAAAAGTATGGAGTTGGGCTCGGAGAATATTTACGGGAAAAAATAGAGGTTGTCGAGGGAGACGTTACGCGGCCGAGCCTGGGGCTGGAGCCCGAAATATGTCGGCGGTTGCAAAAGAATCTTGATCTGATTGTGAACAGTTCGGGATTGACGGATTTCAATCCCGATCTGCGGGATGCGTTGAGCACGAATACCGATGCTGCGATGAACATCCTGGAATTCTTGCGGGCGACCGATCATGCGGGATTGCTGCACCTTTCCACTTGCTATGTGGCGGGAGAACGCGATGGACGCGTGGGAGAGAAGTTGATTCCGAATTACACGCCTCGTTATGCGGCAAATTTTGATGCCGAGCAGGAATGGCGGTCCCTGCAACAAGTGATCGCGAAGGCGGAGGCGCAAGCCGAAGGCGACGAGGTGACGGCTGATCTGAGATCGCAATCCCTGGCCAAAGAGCATGCGGCGAAAGGCCTGCGGGGCGCGGCTCTGGACAATCAAATCCGCAAGAATCGAATTCGATGGTTGAAGAACTATTTAACCGAAGAGGGAACGCGCCGCGCGAAAGAACTAGGATGGCCCAATACTTATACGCTCACGAAGAGTCTGGCAGAGTCGTTGATTGTAAAGTATGGCAAGGGGCTTCCAATCGCGGTTGTGCGTCCCGCGATTGTAGAAACTTCCGTAGCGAAGCCGTTTCTGGGCTGGAATGAAGGGATCAATACGTCGGCGTCGCTCTCTTATTTATTGGGAACATATTTCCGTCAGCTGCCCTCGAACGAGAGCAAACGGCTGGATATTATTCCGGTGGATGCGGTTTGCGATGGGATGACTCTGATTGCCGCGGCGATCGTCGAGCGCCGGCACGATGAGCTGTATCAGTTGGCAACGTCCGCAACGAATCCGTGCGATATGGGGCGATCGATCGAACTAACGTCGCTGGCGCACCGCAAACATTACCGGGCGCAGGAGGGATTGGAATCATGGTTGCGGTTGCGATTCGATGCGATTCCAGTTTCGAAAACACGATACCAGCGAATGTCGGCGCCGGCGCAGAAGGCAATTGTCAAATCGATCCAGCGAATCATGTCGCCGCTGCCGTTGAAGAAGACGCCGCTGGTGAAAGCCGAAAGAAATTTGGAACGGCTGGAAAAATTGATCGAGTTGTTTGAACCGTTCATCCTGCTGAATGAACACGATTTTGCCGCCGACAATGTGGAAAAACTTTCGCAAGCCTTGGTGGAAGACGAGCGCGAAGAATTCGGGTACAAGGCACGAATGCTCGATTGGTGGGATTATTGGATCAACGTGCATATCCCGGCGTTGCGCAAGTGGACTTATCCCCTGATCGAGGGCAGGCCACTGGAGGCGCGTCCAGCGCGCAGTTTAGAAAATGGCGAGATGGTAAAAACCGGCACGAACGGGAATTGGTGAATGGCGATATTTCTGACAGGGTCGACGGGATACATTGGAGCGCACGTAGCCGCGAATCTGCTGCAGAACGGGGCGGCGCTGAATGTGCTGGTGCGCGCACGCGATGTAGGCGACGCAGAGGCGCGCATTTGGCAGGCCCTTCAATTGCATTTAGACTTTCCGCAATTTTACGAATTTCTGCAGACTCGAGTGCGCGTATTTCGAGGTGACTTAACTGAGCCCGGCTTTGGGTTAGGGCGCGATGAATATGATCGGCTGGTGCACACAACGGATTCGGTGATTCATTGCGCGGCATCGCTGAATCGGAAGTCGGAAAAGAGTTGTCTGAACGTGAATCTGCGCGGCACTCTGGAAGTGCTGACGCTGGCGCGGAGCGCCGAGCATTATCACGGATTGCGGCGCTTCAGCCAGGTGAGCACCGTAGCCGTTGCGGGCAAGCGGCAGAACGAAGTGGTCAGCGAAGACCAATCCATTGATTGGGATCGATCGGACTACGATCCCTACGCGCGAACCAAAAAATTCTGCGAGCACATGATGCGTGTGTTGCTGCCGGAGACTCCTAAGACTGTCTTCCGTCCCAGCATCGTGCTGGGCGATAGCCGCTATGCTGAAACAACGCAATTCGATATGGTGAAGGCATTTGTGTTTCTGGCTGGCTTGCCGGTGCTGCCGTTTCGCCCCACGGACAAGATCGACATTGTGAATGTGGATTTCGTTGCAGAAGCAATTGCGACGTTGCATCAGAAGGATCGTCCGCAATTCGATACCTATCATCTTTCGTCCGGCATTGGATCGCAGACATTCCGCGAGATTACGAAGGCATTATCGGCGGCACAGAATAAGCGCGCGCCTGTGTTTGTGCCGGTCGCGGAGCGCCCGTTTGCGGGGTCGGTAAATTTTTTGGCGAATCGCAAAGGATCGATTGCCAAGGGCGCCTCATTGATGAAAGTCTTCATGCCTTATCTGGTATGGAACACCGTTTTCGATAACTCACGCGTGACCGCTGAACTCGGAAAAAAGCCGGTGCCATTTTCCGAGTACTGTTATCCTCTGCTGAAGTTCAGCAGCGAGAACGATTTTGCATATCGATATCGGCCCTGGCCAGCGGCAGCGGGAGGAACGGCCGCATGATGGACTTCATTCTAGAAGCGTGGGTAAGCAGTTCGATCGAGCGCGCCAAAGCGGGATGGATGTTGGGCGCTGGCAAGCGCTGGAAGCCGGGTGAGAAGTTAAAACTGCTGTTCGCGGGCTACAACGGAACGCGCAACATGGGATCGGATGTTCGCGTGGAAGAAATGTTGCGGCAGATTCGTCATATCCTAGGCGCGGAACGAGTCGAGTTCAGCGTGATGAGCCAAAATTTCGAGTTCTCACGCGGATATTTTGAAGGAACGAAGCAGGTGCATTTGCCGGATATTTTTCCTCCGTTCCTGGCGAACGAAGTGCCGCAACACGACGGAGTGGTGGCGTGCGAAGGGTCGATGTTCAAGAGCAAGTTTGCCAATGCACTGACCACGATGATGATTGGCTCGCTGGGAATCGCGGCGGCGCAAAACAAGCTTTCCGTGGGATATGGGGCAGAAGCTGGACATATGGACCCAGTGGTCGCGAAAATGTGCGGACGCTATTGCAAGAATTCATTTGTGATTACGCGGAATGAGGAATCGCGTGGAGTTTTGCGCCAGCTAGGCGTGCCCACGGAACTCGGAACTGATACCGCATGGACTTTTGAGCCGCGCCCGCCGGAGTATGGGCAGAGTGTTCTGACAAAAGTTGGCTGGGACGGGCGAGCGCCCGTGCTGGTGGTGTGTCCGATTAATCCGTTTGAATGGCCGGTGAAGGCGTCAGTTGCGAAGTACGCGGCACGCAGTTTGACGGGCGCTTACAAAGACAGCCACTACCGCACGGTTTATTTTCACAATTCTGGGCCGGCAGCGGAACAGGCATATCACAAATATTGGAATGCAATTGCGAATGCCGTCGATTCGTTCCGTAAAAAGAAAAACGTGTTCGTAATACTTGCAGCCACGGAGCGATTGGATGCGCGTCCCGCGAACCGAATTGCTGAGAAGCTCGGTGGAGTTCCGGTACTAACATCGGATGAGTACAACATGTATGAACTGGTGAGCGTGCTGCGGTCGTGCCACATGATGGCGTCATCGAGATATCACGGGATTGTTACCTCAATGCCGGGTCTTGTGCCGTCCGCTGGAATCACAATGGATGAGCGCATTCGCAACCTGATGCGCGAGCGCGGCCATCAGGATTTGCTGATGACGGTGGACGATCCGGAACTCGAAGGGAAGCTGCTGACGGCGCTGGAAAAATTGAGTTGTGAGGGTGAAGCGATTGCGGCCGGTATTGCGCAGACTGTTGTAAAGAATTTGAAGGTGATGGCGCGCATGGGTGTGTACTTTGAAGAAGAAGTGCAAAGAAGGTATCCGGAGTTTGAGACGCGCCGCGGCGAGTGGAGCTGGGAGGATTATCTTCCGCCGATGGCCAAGGGACTCCATGATCTGGTGTCGACTTACAACTGAGGTCCTGTGCGTTCGTTATAAGTTTTAATCGTGCAATTTATCTCTTGAATACACCCATTCCATTCGTCGGAGACATTTTTTCGCAGCTGCACGCGGCTGCGGACACGCGGATTCTCGCGGAAATCCGCGAATGTGAAATCACGAGCGTAAACGGAAGCGATCTGCTGGAACTGATTCGCAAGGCAAGGACATTTGTTGCCTCGAAAGGGCTGAAGAAAGGCGACCGGTGCGGCTTGCTGGCGGCCAACAGCATTCGTTGGGTCGCAATGGATATGGCGCTGATGGCCGAAGGTCTTATCGTCGTGCCTTTGTATTCACGCCAGGCCCCGGCGGAACTGATCGCGATGATGAAGGATTCGACACCGTCGATGGTGTGTTGTGGCGACGCTGCATTGCGGGATGGAGTCGCGCAGAATTGGCCGGATGCCCCTCCGCAGTTTTTGTTTGACGAGATTTTTGTTGGCGTAGACGGGGTGCAATTAGAGCGGCCACAGGTTGGGAAGGATGATCCGGTGACGATCATCTATACGTCAGGCACTTCGGGCGACGCCAAGGGAGTGGTCCTGACTGCGGCGAATGTGGGCTTCATGCTCGACCGGACGGCAGAGCGCTTGAGCGAACTGATGGCTGGCTCATCCACTGCCATGGGGCAGCAGGATCGCATCTTCCATTATTTGCCGTTTACGTTTGCGGCGTCCTGGATTGCCTTGCTCACGTTTCTGAAGCGGCGGAGCCTGGTGACCATCAACATGGACCTGGCGAAAATCGCGAGCGACATGCGGGTAGTAGCTCCTGATTATTTTCTTAATGTGCCGCAATTGCTGGAGCGAATGCGCCGCGCGGTGGATGAACAACTGTGGCAGACCGGCGGAGTACCGCAGGCAATTTATTCGCGGGCTAAGGCTGCGTGGGTGCGACAACAAGAGAAGCAGTCGGGAACGGGGGATGCCCTATGGCTGGGGTTGGCGAACTGGTTGGTGTTTCCAGCCATCCGAAAGAAGATGATCGGCAAGAATCTCAAGGCGCTGATTTGCGGGTCGGCGCCGCTGAGTGGAGAGACACAGCTTTATTTCAGGATGCTGGGAATTCGCGTGCTTCAGGTTTACGGTCTAACGGAAACCACCGCGATTTGCACGATGGACGATCCGAACCAAGTCGAACTGGGACGCGTGGGGCCTGCGATATCCGGGATGGATATGAAGCTCGGCGAGAATGATGAGATCCTGGTGCGCGGACCGAATATCTTCCGGGAGTATTGGAACCGTCCCGAGCAGACGGCGGAAGCGCTGCGCGACGGGTGGTTCCACACCGGCGATCAAGGCGAGGTGAATGCAGCCGGGAATTGGCGAATCGCGGGACGAATCAAGAACCTGATTGTGCTCGGCTCGGGGCACAAGATTTCGCCGGAACCGATCGAGAATGCAATTGCCAAACTCTTGCCGGAAGCGCAGCAGGTGGTGGTGGTCGGTAACGGACGCGGATATTTGTCGGCGCTGGTGACTGGAAGCACGCCGGCAGAGAAAGTACAGACAGCGCTAGATGAAGTGAATCCGGAGCTGCCGCACTACAAGCAGGTTCGAGCCTTCCGAGTAATCCCGGAACCGTTTTCGATTGAGAACGGATCGCTCACAGTGAATGGAAAATTAAAGCGCGATGTAATTGCAGCCCGGATGATGAATGAAATTGAGGACATGTACCGGGTGAAGCAGGCCGTGTAGTTAGAGACGAGCGAGCCATAACCACGAAGGACACCAAGTTTGGACAAAGGAAAGGCTAACGCAACATTGGAGAGCGCGTGCGGTGGGAGCGCTTTGTCTTGGACTCTGAAGGATGGTGTGATTGAGTTGGCGCTGCACCATGCACCTTGCAATGAGCTGGGTTCGGCGTCGCTTGCAGAATTCGAAAAATTCGTGACTGCGTTAGCAATCATGGAAGCGGAAGCTCACGCGCTCATTATTTATAGCCAGATGAAGCCGGGATTTTGCGCCGGAGCAGATTTGCGCGAGTTGTACCAGCGCTCGCAAGGGATGGAGAAACTTGAAGCAGTAAAGGGGGTGCGGGATTTTCTGGAGCGCATCCACCGCGTGTTGAATATTATCGATGCAACGCCGTTGACAACGATTGCGGCAGTGCACGGAGTCACGTTCGGCGGAGGATTCGAGCTGGCGCTGGCTTGCGATTTGATTGTTGCGGATAAGCTGGTGCGGTTTTGCTTTCCGGAGCTGAGGCTTGGATTGATTCCGGGCTTTGGCGGAATTCCCCGCCTGAAGCGCGATTTGGGGAATGCGGTGGTGAGGGACCTGTTGCTGACGGGGCGCAGTTTTAACGCTGCGAAGGCGCAGCAGATCGGGCTGGTGAGCCAGGTGGTTGGCGAAGGCGAAGCTTTGCGCGCTGCACGGGCTACGGCGGCACAGTTGAAGAAGTTTGATCGTGCTACGGCGGCGGCGGCGAAGAGATTTATCAAACCGATTCCGCTTGAGGAGTTGCGCAGAGAGATCGATCTGTTCTGCGAACTGTTCGCGCAGCCGGCGGTCGAGGCGGGATTGCGGAAGTTTGTCGAGAGCACGGATGCGCAGCCTTACCTGCCGTAGCAGTGCGAATCCTGTCTGCTGGACGGGAGCAGATTTTTCACGGCTCGAAGCCGTTCGAAATGACCTTCGTTTGGGTGATGAATATGAATTCTGCTGAACAAACATTGGATGAAATATTAAGTCTCGCTGCGGCGCATTTCAAAGTCCCGCGAGAGAAGCTTTCTCCCGATGACGACTTCTTCAAAGCTTTGGCAATCGATAGTTTGCAGACCCTCGATCTACTGACCAAGCTGGAAAATCATTTTCATGTGGAACTTCCAGATTATGAATTGCAGGGAGTTTCAGACTTTCGCACGCTGGCGGGGAGGATTCAGGCGAGATTGTAGTGAAGACCTTCACTTGTTGATTACTGATTGTTGATTGTTGATTCGGAACTCGATTGGGGTTCGGTTTGGATCAACAGTTAACGATCACTATCGGCAACTCTTATGCTCGATCTCCAAAAATATAGTTGCCTGGGCGCGGCTCTACGCGATGCTCTCGATCGCTTTTCCGCCGAGACCTGCCTGATCGAGGCGGATCGCGATCGCGAGAAGACGCGGTTGACCTACTCCGACTTCAAAGAAATCGGTCTGCCGTTGGCGCGCGCGCTAGAGGATGCGGAATTCGATGCGGGCGACCGCGCGGCCATCCTGATGACCAATCAGTCGAAGTGGCTGATTTCAGCGTACGCGATTTTCTACGTGGGCGGGGTCCTGGTTCCTCTCGATTACAAACTGACCGCGGCGGAGCAGTTGCAGTTGCTCGAACACTCAAGGGTCAAAGTGTTGGTGGTGGAGTATTACCTGTGGCGGGCGATCATGCAGTCGCCGGAATTTCATAACATCAAGACAAAATTAGTTCTGGTCACGGAAGCTCCCCTGGGAGCGGACCTTGCGGGTGGATTCCGCTGGGAAGACTTCAAGCGCAGAGGCGTTCCCGATTTTGTCATGCGGCAGCGCGAGGATGTGGCCTGCATCGTTTATTCCTCAGGCACAGGTGGCCGTCCCAAGGGGTGCGTGCTGACCCACGAGAATTATCTGGAACAGTGCCGGGCGCTGACCGCGTTGTATCCATTCTGGCCGGGGGTGCGGTACTTAAGCATTCTCCCGACAAATCACGCGATTGATTTCATGGTCGGATTCATCGGCCCATTTGTGTGCGGCGCTTGCATAGTGCATCTGCGAACGCTGCGTCCGGAATTTGTTCGCGATGCTTTCGTCCGCTATCGGATCACCTATGTTTCGCTGGTGCCAATGATCGTAAAGAATCTGGAGCGGGGACTGCGCGCCAAGTTTGACGAATTGCCCCCGTGGAAGCGAGCGATTCTGAATCGCATGATCTCAGTGAACAAGTTACTAACCCGGAGCCGACCTCGCGTGAAAATAAGCCGCATGTTGCTCCCGCAGGTTCATCGTGCGTTTGGCGGAGACTTACTTGCGCTAATCACTGGCGGCGCATTCATGGAACCTTCGACGATGCAGTTTTTCTACGACCTGGGAATTCCGGTAGTCAACGGTTACGGGCTGACGGAAGCAGGAACGGCTCTCACGTTGAACGATCTGAAACCATTCCGCGCGGATACGGTGGGGAAACCACTCCCCGGTGTGGAGTTGCGAGTGCTCAATCCAAACGAGGAAGGAATTGGAGAGATTGCGGCGCGAAGCAAGACTGTGATGTCGCATTATTTGGACGATGCGGAAATGACGCTCGGGACGATCGTGGATGGATGGCTGCTGACGGGTGATTTGGGACGTTTTGACAAGAGTGGACATCTCCAACTTTTCGGGCGGAAGAAAAACATGATCGTGACCGAAGGCGGAAAAAATATTTATCCCGAAGATATTGAAACCGTGTTCGACGGACTTCCCGTGAAGGAATACTGCATTTACGCGGCGAATTACGTGTGGCCGCAAAAAGAGTTGGCGCGGGAAATGCTGGTAGTGGCGCTGCGACTGGAACAGAATCAGCGCTTTGACAGCGCGCTGCTGCAGGAGATCGTGAGCCGCAATCGTCGCCTGCCGGATTTCAAGCGCGTCGCGGGATACATCATTTGGGAGAAAGACTTTCCGCGTACGGCCTCGATGAAAGTGAAACGTCAAGCGCTGGCGGAAGAAATCGGAAAAGCGGTGGAGCGACGAGCGGTGGTGGGGCTGTGACCGAGGAGGTCCGCTACCTCGCTATTGTGAACCCTGCGGCGGGCGGTGGTCGGAGTCGCAAACTGCTGGGGCCCGCGCTGGAGCGCTTGCGAGCGAGCGGTCTAGCGATTGAAGTGCAGGAGACGCATGGCGCCGGCGAGGCTACGCAAATTGCACGCGAGGCTTATAGGCTGGGCTTTCGAAAATTTATTGCTGTAGGCGGGGATGGGACGTCGTACGAGCTGGTGAACGGTCTTTTCCCACAGGCCAGCGAGGGCGATCGGCCCACGTTAGGATTTTTGCCGTTGGGGACGGGCAATTCTTTTTTGCGCGATTTCAGTGATCGCGGAGTGGAACACGCCATCGAATCGTTGATTTCAAAAAGAACGCGAACCTCCGACGTATTGAGATTGCATCATCGCGCCGGCGTTCTTCACTACATTAATCTACTTAGTGTGGGCTTTCCCGCCGACGTGGCGACCTTACGAGCTCGACGATTCAGCGGGCAGGGCGAACTCGGGTACTTTATTTCCATTTTTCTCGGGCTGGTGCGGTTAGAGAGGCGGCCGTTTCCAGTGCGCGTTGAGGGAGAAACGGAATTTGACCGGCGACGCTGCCTGTTTCTCACTTTCAATAACAGCAAGTTCACCGGTGGCACCATGATGATTGCGCCCAAGGCTGAAACCAACAGCGGTCTGATTGAATACGTCCGCTGGGGTGCGATTGGGCGATTGGGGCTGATGCGCAACTTGCCGGGGCTTTATGATGGCACGCACATTCATCATCCGCTGGCGGAACGAAAAGCCGTGCGCAAGGTGGAATTCGATTTGGACGCGCCGGTGGATGTGATGGTTGATGGTGAAGTGCTGACGCTCCAATGCGAGGCCTTGGATGTACTGCCGGGAGCGCTCACTGTTGTCGCCTGAGCGCATGTTATAAAAGGGGAATGCGGGAAATAAATCATGTCTGAACAGAGGCGAAAGCAGCGGCAGAGGCAGAATCCCGTCGTGGAGCCGGCTAAGTCTTCGCGGAACACGCTGATTTGGGGCGGCATTGTGGTGGTGCTGATAGCCGCTTACGGGGCCTGGTGGTATTACAGCAATCATCGATACGACGGGTTTGCGAAATGCCTTGCGGCGAAGCAGACGAAAATGTATGGGCTGTATTGGTGCCCGCATTGCGCTGAGCAGAAGGCGATGTTCGGAAAAGCGTTTCAGTATGTGCCCTATGTGGAATGCGCGATCAAGGGCTCGCGCGAACTGGCGCCGGCGTGTAGCGCGGCAGGCGTGAAGTTATTTCCGAGTTGGCAGTTTGGCTCGAACCCTCCGAAGGAGGGAGTCTATCCTTTGCAAGAGCTCTCCGATAAAACCGGGTGTGCGCTGCCGTGAGTGCAACGTCGAAGCAGACTACCGGACTTTTATACACACTGATAGCGGCTCTGGCACTGGCGGGGATCGCTGTCTCGGCCGTATCGCTGCAACGTCATTATGCGAAATCGGCGTCAGCCTTCTGTGATTTTGGAGAGAGATTCAATTGCGACATTGTGAATCGCAGCGAGTACTCGACGGTAATGGGTATTCCAGTTGCAGCAATTGGCGTCGCGGGTTACGGGGTGCTTTTCGCGTTGGCTACTTTTTACCGTCCGCGAATGGGGACGCCAACTCGTTTGCTATTCGCGTCTCTGGCGGGTTTTTTATTCGCTCTTTATCTCACTTATGTCGAAGGCCACATTTTAGAAACCTGGTGCATTGTGTGTTTGAGTTCGCTGGCGCTGATTACACTGATCACGTTGCTGGCGGGTATTGTAAAGCTGCGCGCCGGAAGCCGCGCCTGACGTTTGCCTGATGGGAAGAATCCAAAAAGAAAATAAAAGCGGGGCCGCTTCCGTGGCGCTTCGCGCTGGCGGTGCGACGGGAGATTTGCGACTCCACGAATTTCGCAGTCGAATTTTTAAGAACACTCGCTTCTTACGAGTATGGCTGCCTCCGGGTTATGACGATGCCGAAAATCGAGATCGCCACTACCCGGTCCTCTACCTGAACGACGGGCAGAATCTGTTCGAGTCATCTACGGCATTTGGCGGAGTGGAATGGGGCGTGGATGAGAGCGCCGACCGGCTAATTCGTGAAGGCACGGTTCGTCCGCTGATTATTGTGGGCATCGACAACACAGGCAAAGACCGGCTTCGCGAGTATATGCCGCACCGGTCGATGCATCCCATGATGTTGCGAGTGCTGGGACGATATTATCCCGAGTTTCTGATCAAGGAAGTGATGCCATTCGTGGAGAATACCTATCGGGTGGCCACGAGCCCGGAGAATACTGGCTTGGGGGGATCGTCGTTGGGTGCGCTGATTGCGTTGTATACCGCAATCGCACGGCCGGGTGTGATTGGACGGTTGCTGCTGGAGAGTCCATCGCTGTGGGCATCGAACCGGCAAATAATCAAGGAGAGCCGAACAGTAAGAATCTGGCCGGAGAAAATATTTCTGGCGGCCGGCACAGCGGAAGCGGGAAGCCCCGAGCGGAGCCGCACAGTAGTGGACGATGTGCGCGAACTCGCTGCGATTATGCGGCGCGCGGTACTAAGTGAAAGCCGGCTGCGGATGGTCATTAAAGATGGCGCCGGACACACGGAGTCGGCGTGGGGCGAGCGATTTCCTGAAGCGCTACAGTTTTTGTTTGGGAGCCAGATCTAATCGGGATAATTCGCAATTGAAATCGATTTTCCACCTGTAGTCCATATTCCATAGAAAAGAGCGGCCATCACGGGAACGGAGAACTGGAAGTGTGTCCAGCGCGCAAGCGGACCGAGGAGTGGGAGAGCGAAGGTGAGATAAAGGAGAATTTTGAGAAGTGAAGTGTTGGCGTCGATCCGCATGATGAGCCAGTCGGAGAGCAGCAGGAACGCGGGCGCGAGAATCACAAGATCGTAGACGGTGAGATGCGGGGCGATCAGAACTGTAGAAAGTAGCAACGCAGAATACTGCAAAGATAATGGCAGGCGGCTGCGCCAGCAGGCCACAGTTAATCCTGCGACCATCAATGCGGTGACGAGATAAAGCGCCAATGATGCCTGAGGCCAGGGGAGAAGCATTGTCCAAAACGTGCGCAGGCAGTGGGTTTGGTAAGGTCTTGGCTCCAGAAGCGGCAGCATGCTCGGGATGTTGAGTAGGATATGGGACCACTCGCGGAGCGGTGCTGGACCGTAGTAGAGCCAGGCAACAATTATCTCGCCGGCGGCTGAGAGCAACGCGCCTGCGATTACTTTCCAGCGAAGTGCGATTAGGAAGACGATGGAAACGGCCAGACCTAGCTGAGGTTTAAAGATGAGGCATCCGAACGCCAGGCCAGCGAGGAATTCGTGTTGACCACGCAGCGCGAAGTATCCGAGCACGAAGAACGCGAGAGCGAGAGCGGACGTCTGTCCCCAGGCGATCAGGTGCCAGAACCCCGGGAAAGCAAGGGCGAGAATTAGTACCGTGGATCCATCATCATGCAGATTCGGGCAGGCCCGCCACAAGGAATAACAACATAATCCATAGATGGTCGTGCTGAGAGCGAGCCAAAGAGTCAGAGCCAGGGGATAAGACAAGCGAGCGAACGGCGCGAATAGAATTGAAACCTGAGGCGGGTAGAGCGGTAAGTATCGAATGCCAGCGGCCGCGGGAATGCGCTGTGCCGCAATTTCCGCTTGCGCACGCATGTTGTATAGATCAACGCCATGGTGAGTGAGCGCCAGCGAACCGACGGTGTAGAAATGAAGAAAATCTGTGCCCTTGAGATTGCCAGTGCGATCAATCAGGCCGGGCGTGGAGATGTTCCACAAGTAGACCGACCAAAGGCACAGCGCGAGAATCAATCCGTGACCACGCAGGCGACGGACGGTGATCCAGGAGGCAGATATCCTCGATGCGGAGATCTTTGATGCGGAGATGCTCGATGTCATGAGCCCGCATGATACCGAATCCGCGATCACCCGGGGCTTAAATCTCTAGCTGGCAAATCAGTCGGCTGACGTCGCCTCGTCCTCAGCAACAAGGGCAGAACAAGAGGCATAAAGGGGACCAGGAAAGAAGGCAGTAACGGGAGTTGACTGGGCGAATCTACATGCGGCCGAAATAGCAATAGAACGGTCGACACGACCCAAGGCCAGCTTATGCAGATGACGAAAACTAGTTTGGAAAAACGGCGTAGAGTCTCCCAGTCTTGCAAAAGCAACATCACAGGCAGAATCAGCAGCACCTGGTTGAAAGGGGTAAACAGTGGGAGCGCAAGCAAGTCGCCCATGAAAAAAGCGGCTAACAGAGCGGTCAATTGCCTTGAGTCACCTGCTTCTTTTCGATTTCGCCATGCAAATGCAAGCAGGCCAAGAATCAGGATCCCTCCCACAATTTCGCCGAGAGTATCGCCGAGAGCCATGCCAAGCGTCGACGTAGGAAGCGCGTATCTTCTATAGGCCGCCAAGCCTGCGAGAAAATATCCCATCCATCCGTGCAAAAGCAACTCGCCGGCCGCAACCAGCACAGCCATGGTCGCAACAAAAAATGCGGGAAGCCGCCATCTTTTGGGCCACTCTCCCGCGGCCCAAATTGCAAACCAGCAAAAAGGCAGAAGTGCCATCTGAGGCTTTATCGTGGAGACTGCCAGCAATGCGCCGGCAGCGGCCAAATGATTCCTGCTCACGCACCATGCGCTCGCAATCAACAAGAAACCGACGACGAGTGCCAGTTGCTGGAAACGTAAGCCCTGTACGATCTGGGGACTGCTCAATGTAAGAAGAGAGACTGCAATCACAGTTTCCCATGGCGGTCGCCAATGGAGGATATTGAAACAAAGTAATACGCTGATGACGGTCAGTATTCCAAAAGCAAACTCGGCCCACGGGCGCACAATGTTCTCAAAGTCTGCGTACACCGTCGGAGCCAATAGGAACACAACATATATGGGATAGGCAAAACGCTGCTCGTTCGTGACGACAGGGAGAGAGTCACGGTAGGTTTGGCGGATAGCATGTCCATAGAAAACGCTTTGGATCTCATGGCTTACCTCTGCCCCATAGGGGTTGCGGCGGCGCAGCAAAAGTTCGCGCGCGCCATCCCAAGGGGAATAAAGGTCACCCATCTGGACTTTGATCCCGTCGTGAACTTCGCCCCAGTGTTTATCCCACGGCCCCAGAACTTTCGCGGAATAGAGTGTTGCAATAGTAGCGGCGAACAAACTCAAGACCAGCAAGATCCGACTTTCATTTAGCTGAAACTTCATACTGTTCCAGTTGCAGGGGCGAGGCATCGGCATTTACTTTCCAAACGCGACGGTCTTTAAAATAACGCAGCAATTCCTGATTAGCGCCATCACCCATATCGCGCGCCCAAACTACCTTGGCCGCATCGATATCGGCTCGGTTGAAAACCCATTCGTGGTCAAAATTGTGGATTGGACCATAATCCACAATCACCAATTGCCCGCCGGGAAGGCGTTCAAGCTGCCGTTCTATCATCATCCTTCCAAAATCATTTCTGGGCCACGCGGGTTCGATCTGGACATGAACCGAGGCTGCCGTCAAGCGCAGAAGGATCATAGCGCTGGCCAATACAGGAATGGCGCGAACGACATCTTTTCCCAGCGGACGGCCTGCAGGAGACCAGCGCCAGAGACTACGCATGCCTTGTCCCAGCATAAGGTAAAGAGCACTGGTTGCCGGAGCGAAATAGTGCGGCATATTCCAGGTCTCGACCGACAACGCCACAACCATAGCAGCGCATATCAGAATCGGTAGCCGCATGCGGCGTTGCCGAATAATGCACGGCAGAGCCAACAGAGGAACTGTTAGCAGCGGACCCAGATAGAACCGCCAACTGAAAGTAAGTCTTTCCCAAAGGTTGTGTAAATAACCGTCGAACGTACGACCTCTATCAAAAACTTCTAGTTCCCAACCGTAGAAATCGCGCATGACTTCGTGGTGATATAAGTTTTCGGGAAGGGGTGTCTGCCAGAGAAAGACGGGGGCAGCGCCGTAAGTGACAGCCTCGATCCGATAGGCCATTCGAAAGCGACTGCCGGTTACGCGATCGTAATAGTAGCCGGTGGCAATCGACGCGACCAGCAAGCAAACAAAGATCGGCACAACTACCCGCGGCAATGACTGGCGGAACGGGGGATGATTTTTATTGAAGAGCCAGACCAGCATTGCGAGAGCGACGGGGATGGAGAAGACCAATCCTTCGTAGGGACGGCTGTTGGCTAAAATGATGAGGCCCAAACTCATCAGCAACGCGTCGCGCACACGCTGGCGCTTACGAATGCGTGGCCATGCCCCCAGCACAAGTGCGCCTCCAAGAGCAACAATCGACGCGGACCAATAGCCATTCATCCAGTAGCTGAGAATAGCGAGGCGGAGCGTGGCCAGAGTTGCGGCAAGCAAGGCCCACGGGGGAGGCAGCCATGCTTGCAGCATCCAGCAAATCGCAGAGCACATGAGAGCGGTCGCGAGAAGTTGACCAATCCACGGATTACCCAGTAGTTGACCGGCGGCGAGCACAAGACCCTCTGCCGGGGGATACATCGACATATATGTTGGCTTTTGAATGATGTGGAAACTTTCGAAATGGACCCACATGGGATGCGTTGGGTTCGTGAGCCTGCCGTGGGCGAACGTGTCGGCGGCGAGGAGATAGCTGAACTCGTCATGACTAACGGGCTGAGGAGTGCCGAGAATCGGTATGAGAGCAACGCGGATCGCGACAACGCTTAAACCTACAACCAGAACGCTGAGCCGTCGCCGTCGGGCCATTCGAGCGAATGCTTGCTCGATGGTGCGAAAAGTCGTCGGCTGATCATTGCCCGAAGGACTGCGCGACGAGAAAAAAATCAATGCTCCCGCGGCCACAACAAGCAGGAATTCAATCAACGTCAGCAGGTAGGGAGCGAGCCGCGCATAGAGGTTCTGCATCGTGACCGAGCCAGGCATTGCCCCTTCATTCCTGCAATAGCCAAACGAGCGTACAGGATTCCAATTGCCTGCGAAAGAAGTCGACTCGGATTCTTACGCCGGTTGTTTATCGGGGGCCCTCTCGAACAATCCGTCGACGATCTGAATCATTTCGTCGTCTACCACCCGGTTGCGCGAGATGGCTTCTTTCAAAGTGATCGAGACAATTTTATTCGAGCGCAGGGCGGCCATGCAGCCGAACTCGCCGCGGTGCACCATGTCGATGGCGCCCAGGCCATAACGAGTGGCCAGCACGCGGTCGAAAGCGCTGGGCGAGCCACCGCGCTGAATGTGTCCCAGAATCACTGCGCGAGTTTCGAAGCCGGTGCGCTTTTCTATTTCGCGGGCGAGAATGTTGGCGATACCGCCGAGCTTCACGTGGCCAAACTCGTCCTTGCCCATGTCTGACAGAACGGGAGATCCCTGGCCCGGTTCGGAGGAAAATTTCGCGCCCTCGGCCACGACCACAATCGAAAAATAAAGCCCGCGCTCGTGCCTCTGGCGAATGGAGTTTGCGACTTTATCGACATCAAAGGGGCGCTCGGGGATAAGGATGACGTCAGCGCCACCGGCGATACCGCTGTAAAGCGCGATCCAGCCGGCATCGCGGCCCATCACTTCCACCACCATCACGCGGTTGTGAGCTTCCGCGGTCGTATGAACGCGATCCAGCGCCTCACAGACGATATTGCAAGCGGTGTCGAATCCGAAGGTGTAATCGGTGCCCCCCAGATCGTTATCGATGGTTTTGGGAACGCCTACAACCTTGACGCCACGTTCGTAAAGTTTTTGCGCAACCGACAGCGTGTCGTCACCCCCGATTGCGATCAGGGCGTCAATTTTATATTTATCCAGCGTTGCCAAGCAGCGATCGATGCCATCAGGGCGTTTCGAAGGATTGGTGCGCGATGTGCGCAGGATGGTTCCCCCGCGCGGAAGAATTCCTCCTACAGCTTCGAGATCAAGGACCATGGTCTGGTCCTCGACTAACCCACGCCAGCCTTCCAGGAATCCGACAAACTCGTCACCATAGGTGAAAACGCCCTTGCGCACTGCCGCCCGAATCACCGCGTTCAGGCCGGGACAGTCTCCGCCCCCGGTCAGGATGCCAATCTTCATGGTCTGCTCCCCTTATGAATTCAGATGGAATCCCTGGAATGCACGCCCGGCGCGGGCTTGTATTCAGCCGCAGCCCTAAGCGCGGGATTCAGCAGTCGCTGGGAAGAAATAGATTATCACTAATGAGGAACGATGCTGACGGAGAAGCGATCTCTGGATAGACTGGCTTTTTGAAGGGGTGGCTTGCGACGTTTATAAAGGCGCTAAGATGTACTCGATTGCAAAAACGTGAAGGCTATCTGTGACGGCGTTGCGATCTCTTGCTCGCTTTCTTCTGCGCTTTCTGATATTTCTTCATCGCTTTCCGTTGCTTCTTGGCCGTCTTTTTGCTGTACTTTTGCTGCTGCTTGGCCGCCCTGCGCGCCTCGCGTCCATTTTCTCCGATACTCCTGTTCTCCCGTTGAGCATGCGCCGGTATCGACGCGACAACACTCAAAGCGAATAACAGCAGGAAAGTCGCAATTCGTTTCATAGAAGCTCCGAACCGAATATCCTCCAGCGATCTTACCCGAAGATGCTGCAGTTTTGGCATCCGCGCAGTTACTTTGGTGCCACCGATTCGGACAATGTTCCGAGCAACGATTCGCTGCCAAAGCAATTGTAAAGTTATCTCTAGTTCTTTAGCCCGATAGCGGCGGCCTCCAGATCGTCGTGGACTTGAGCGGCGCGGCGCAGGGCGGATTGCACGTTGTCGCAGATGTTCTCCGCTCCGACCACCTCTTCGAACTCCGCCTGATGGATCAGGCTGGCGGGCTGCTCGCGCGCGCCACAAAGAATCAAGATTCGGTTCGTTGCCTGCAACTGGCGGGCGACTTCTTCCATCGCGAATAGGCCGGTAGCATCGAGAGCAGTCATGTTGCGCAAGCGCAGGATAACCACAGGCGGCAGCGTGTGCAGGTCCTGGGTTACGGCGTTGATTTTGTCGGTAGCGCCGAACAGGAACGGTCCATGGATGCGGAAGATCGTCGCGTAGTAAGGAATGTCTTTGTCCTGCAGGATGTGCACGCGGCCGTCTTCAACATATTCGTCGGTGACCTGGGAAACCGTGGTGGTGGCGGCAACGCGGCTGATGAAAAGCAGCGCGGCAAGGATCATGCCAGCTTCGACGGCAACGGTGAGATCGGCGAAGACAGTGAGCGCAAAGGTGACCAGCCACACGCTGATGTCGGTTTTTGTGAGCTTCAGCAATTGCGGGATCTCGCGCCACTCGCCCATGTTGTAGGCCACCACCATCAGAATTCCCGCGAGGACGGCCAGTGGAACGTGGCTTACCCAGCGCGCCGCGAACAGGAGAATACAGAGCAGGGTAAGTGCGTGAATCATGCCCGCAACCGGAGACTGAGCGCCGGCGCGAATATTGGTTGCGGTGCGGGCAATAGCGCCGGTAGCGGGAAGTCCGCCAAACATGGGAGAAATGATATTGGCTACGCCCTGGCCGATGAGTTCGACGTTGGGATTATGGTGGTCGTTGCTCATGCGGTCAGAAACCACGGCCGACATGAGGGATTCGATCGCTCCCAGCATTGCGACGGTGAGAGCCGGGCCCAGCAATCCGTGGATCAGATCGGCGCGAAATCGAGGAATGGCAAAGTGAGGCAGACCGGCAGGAATTCCGCCGAAGCGTGATCCGATGGTTTCGACCGGCAGCTTGAACAAAACCACGGCTGCGGTGCCGAGCAGAAACGCTACGATCGCGCCGGGGACTCGATTGGAAACGGCGCGGCACAAAACCATAACCAGCACTGTGCCCGTAGCCAGTGCGGTCGCAGTGTACGACAAAGTGTGGAAGTTGCCGGCCAGTGCCTCCACGCGCTGCCAGAAGACGCCGGGCACCTTGGACAGCTGCAGTCCAAAGAAATCTTTTACCTGGGTGCTGGCGATCAAAATGGCAATCCCGTTGGTGAAACCGATCACGACCGGCCGTGGAATGAACTTCACCGCCGTGCCCATGCCAGCTATGCCCATGATCATCAGGAGAATGCCGGCCATCACCGTGCACATGAAAAGTCCATCGACGCCGTGAAGCGCAACAATGCCGGAGATGACTACGACGAAGGCGCCGGTGGGCCCGCCGATTTGCGTCTTCGAACCCCCCAGCAGGGAGATTAGAAGGCCGGTAACGATGGCACAATAAATACCAGCCTGCGGTGTAAGTCCGGAGGCGATGGAAAAGGCCATTGCCAACGGCAACGCGACCAGCCCGACGGTAATCCCGGCAATCAGATCGTGGAGGAATTTCCTGGAACTATAATCGCGCAAACACAGGACAGACTTTGGCAGCCAGCGTTCTTCGAGAAAAGCATGTTCCATTTTTCTATTATGCAGGCGCTGAGTTCAAAACAAACAGAATTGTGCAGGGCTGGTGCACCAAGGTGCGTAAGGGCCAGCCGGCAGACTCCACTAGGATGTCCAGTACTTTCCGCGATAAACTGCACTCACATGCGAGTACTGGGCATCGATTGCGGCGGCGCGTATACCGGCTACGGAGTGGTCGAGATGGATTCGGGCGGCCGGTTGCTGTGCCTGACGTACGGCGCGATCAGGCTTTCGCCGCGCGAACCGCTGGCGCGAAGGCTGTCGCGAATTTATGACGGACTCGGAGCTTTAATTGTGGATCATCATCCGAACGAAGTGGCGATCGAAGGTATTTTCTATGCACTGAATGTGAAGTCGGCCCTGCAGCTTGGGCAGGTGCGTGGAGTGGCCATGTTGGCTGCAGCCGCGGCTGGTCTCGACGTAGCGGAATATTCTCCTTTGACCATCAAGTCGTCCGTAGTCGGATATGGAAGGGCGGAGAAGCAGCAGGTGCAACACATGGTCACGCGGCTGCTGAGTTTGACACAAACTCCCGAGCCCATGGACGCCTCGGATGCGCTGGCCATTGCGATCTGCCACTTGCATACGGCCGGAACGCTGGAGCGGCAGAGGGCCGCGGCGCGGTAAATGCGTGCTGTTTCTATGCGAGCGATAAGCGGTTGGCGAGCGGTTGGCGCGGCGCTGTCCCTGATTGTTTTGTCTGGATTTGGGCTGGCGCAAACTCCGGCGAGCGGCGACGCCGTTCCGGCTGCAACTGTCACCTTTACTCTGGATTTTCCTCTCTCCGATCCCACGCACTACTCGATCGCAGTCGATGCGAACGGTCACGCCAGCTATGAATGCGCGGTCAAAGATCAGGAAGATGCCGAAGAGCAGCCCTACCGGACGGAATTCAATGTAACTGCCGCCAACCGGCAGCGAATTTTCGAGTGGGCAAAACAGGCGAAATATTTTTCCGGAAAGGTTGATTCGGGAAACCGAAAGCTGGCCTCCACCGGAGACAAGATCCTGAGCTATCAGGATGGCAAGCAATCCTATACCGCGCGCTACAACTATTCGGGTCTCGAGCCGGTGCGGCAGTTGACGACGCTATTCCAGAGCATGGAAGCAACCCTCGACTATGGACGTCGGCTGGCTTATTACCATCGCTATCAGAAGCTGGCGCTCGATGATGAATTAAAACGCATGGAAGCCCAGGCGAGGAACAATGAGTTGAGCGAAATCCAAAGTGTGAAACCAGTGCTGCAGTCGATTATTGAGGACAATTCGGTAATAAATATGGACCGGGCACGAGCCAAGACCTTGATCCAAATGGAGAATGACGCGGCTGAACGTTGACAGGAAGACGCTTGCACGAAGGGAGTAGAATAGGCGCCAGCCGCTCGGGCAGTGAAAATTGACAACTATTTGACAACTGCTTGGAGGGCAAGTGGTAGGAAAAGAGAAGATTTTTCGGTAGCGAACATATCGGTGCGAACTTAGGGGATGCGGAAACGCCACAGGTTGGATGAGGAGGTTCTATGTACAAGCTCCGATTTTACTGGATGGTATTGACGGCCTTGGTCTGCGCGCTTTCAGCGCTGCCGGCCGCAGCCAATTCGCAAGCCCGCATTGTTCGCCTGAGCGACGTGCATGGCGGAGTGCAGATCGAGAAGAACGCGGGATTGGGCTTTGAGAACGCATTTCTCAATCTTCCGATCACCCAAGGAACGCAGTTGCGCACGCGCGCGAACGGACGCGCGGAAATCGAATTCGAAGACGGCAGCACGCTCCGGGTTGCTCCCAACACCACTGTCCTGTTCAGCAAGCTCGGCTTGAGCGACGCGGGGCAGCGCTTCTCCGCCGTGAACTTGTTAGAGGGCAGGACGTATGTGAACTGGCTGGGGAAGAGCGGAGATAGATTCACGCTGCGTTTTTCGCAAGAGAAAGTGGATTTGAGCCAACCCGCCCACTTTCGCGCGGTGGCTTCGTCCAACTCCGCGGAGGTTGCCAGTTTCAAGAACAACGTCGAGGTAATCGGTCCGTCCGGAACAGTGAAGGTGGACAAGAAGAAAATGGTTACCTTCGACGTCAATGACGACGATCGCTCCACGGCGGCAAAGAGCTTTAAAGAGGACTCCTACGACGACTGGGATAAACAGGCAGTCGAGTATCACGACCAGTACGCGAAAAACAATCCTACACCGTATGGTTATGGTCTTAGCGACCTCAACTATTACGGAGGCTATACAAACTTTCCCGGGTACGGCATGTTGTGGCAGCCATACTTCACGGGGGTAGGCTGGAATCCGTTTATGGATGGCGCATGGTCGTTGTATCCCGGCATGGGTTACATGTGGGCCTCGGCGTATCCGTGGGGCTGGATGCCTTACTACTATGGGAATTGGGTGTACGCCCAAGGGTTGGGTTGGGGCTGGCAGCCGGGTGCATTCAATGGATGGCATGGCGGAGTTCATTACGTGGGTGCGGTTGCCGGGTTTCGTGCCCCCGTCGAACCTACAGGCACGGCAGGCACAGTGGTTGTTGGAAGAGGCGGCCCGACCCTCAGAGAGGCTCCGGCGACGAGCCTCTTAGTCAGTCGCGGATCAGCGGGGATGGGAATTCCACGAGGATCGCTGGATGGCCTGCGTCACCTGAATACCCAAGTGGCGAAGACGGGCTTCGCGGAACTACGCGTGGCACCACAGTTTGCCGCGAGTTCTTTCCGCCCGGGTGGATTCGCCGCCGGCGAGCCGCATGGAGGTATGAATCCTGGTATGGGGCACGCCGGTTCTGCGTCCGCGGCACATGCCTCCGCAGCGAGTGCCGGTGGCCATCGGTAGACGACTGCTTGGTATTTGAGAGGCGGCCAAAATGGCCGCCTTTTTTATGGTACTTCCAGAGTGGTTTAAGTCTTTCAAATACAGTATCCACTCGATACGACGATTTTTCGGTGCTCGCTATGTTGATTCGCGAGATGATTTTCGCAGGAGAACCCGATGCCATGGCAAGCTAAGGATAAAGATATCGTGGCCGTACGACGGGAGATGCTCGACTTGCTTCGTCAGCAAATGGAATCCCTGGATTCACCCGGCGGCCTGACCGATACGCGGTTGATCGAGTGCTACAACCGGCAAGGGAGAGTGCAGGAACTGCGCGATAAGCTGCAAGCTCTTTTGGCCGAGCAGGAAACTTTCTCAACGCCTGATCAGCTTTCAGATATGCCATTGGCGGCATAACTTCAGGCGGGCGAGTCGCAGCCGCGATCGTCCCGCCGCGCTAACTCACTACCTCACTACGATACCCGCGTAACCCACCACTGCATCGCGATCACCGGAAACGTCGCCCGAAGTTGCATACTTCACCAGTTCGGCCGAAGTCGCGCCCAGCCTTTTTACAGCCGTAAGCATTGTGACCGCGGGACCGAAACCGCACATGCTCACGTGCTGTTGTGTCACTACATCGTAGAGGCCGCGTGCGTCGAGCCGCAGGATTGGTTCAATGGCGCTCTGATCTTTAATGCGAGTGATGGCATCGGACTCGTAGTGATTCATATCACTGGACGCGACGATGAGGACCGGCTTGCGGTGCGCCGCAATAGCTTCCGCCAACGCGATGCCGAGTTGTTCGAGAGCTTCAAAATGTCCGGTTCCAAGCGCAATCGGAACGAATTTCAGCCGGGGTTGGCGGATTTGTAGAAACGGCAACTCCACTTCTATGGCGTGCTCGGAGCGGTGCGCAGCGGAATCTTCGTGAAGAAGTGAGCAGCGCTGCTTGAGACTGGTCGCAAAATCGCTGTCGATGGGTACAAGGCCGAGCGGAGTCTCCCAACTTCCGTCGCTCACGATGGCGAGAGCGCGTCCCATGCCAGTGTGGTTGGGGCACAGCACGACGCAAAGTTCCTGAACTTCCAGTCCTGCAAATACCGCCCCAGCCACATGACCGGAATACATGTAACCTGCATGAGGGGCGATGCAGCCCAGCGCGGCAGTGACTTTGCGCAAAGGAACCTGACTGAGATAAGTATCGACTTCCTGGCGTAGAGCTTCTGAATCCCCGGTATAAAACCTGCCGGCGACTGCGGGATGGCGAACGAGAGCCGTAGCCATGAGGAATCTCCGCGAAGAGGGTACGGCGAAACAGCGCTGCAATTATGCTACGAGTCTTCCTGGCTTCGGCGCAAGGCGCGAAATAGTGCCGCACTCTCTTCCAGCGTTAGCGTCTCGGCTCGGGCGGCAGGCTTCACCCGCGCTTTTGCCAGGGCCGCGCGCAGTTCGGGCTCGGGGTAGTTGGATTTTAAATTATTCCAAAGCGTCTTGCGTTTTTGGCCAAACGAGAGTTTGAGGAAGTCGATGAAACCTTTTTTAAAACCGTCCGCGCCCAGACCGAGTTCCTGATGTCGCGCCGCCATGGTCAGGCGCAACACAGTGGAGTGAACCTTTGGTGGAGGCGCAAACGCTCCCGGCGGCAGCGTGAAAAGCTTTTCCACGCGGGCATAGAGTTGCGCAGTAGCCGAAAGCAGCCCATAGTCACGGCTACCGGGCTTGGCGGCGATGCGGTCCGCCACTTCGCGTTGCACCAGGATCACGATCGTCTGGAAATATTTCGAGTAGTCGAACAGACGCAGCAGAATGTCAGAAGTAATGTAATAAGGAAGATTGCCGATCACATTCGCCGGAGTGGGTTTGAATTCGATGCCGGGACGGCTCAAGCCTGGCTTGGGTCCGAAGAGGGAATCGAAATCGATGGATAAAATATCCGCCTCGATCACTTCTACATTAGGAAACATTGCGAAGCGCAAGCGAAGCTGAGCGGCCAGCACCCGGTCGAGTTCCACGGCGATCAATCGGCGAGTGTGTTTGGCCAACAGTGAAGTAAGAATGCCGCGTCCGGGGCCGATTTCGAGGACAGTGTTTTGTGAGACATCGCCGAGAGCGTCGACGATTTGCAAGGCATAACTCTCGCTGGCGAGAAAGTGCTGTCCTAACTTGGGCTTGAGTTGCGGGCGGCGCGTGGACACGACCTTCGGCACGTTGACCCTCTTTTCCTCGGGCATTAGACTGAAAATTCAGCCCGCGTGCTTGTGCGCGGGAGAGTAAACTCCGGCACAACGTATTCCATCATAACGTGCGCCCGCGAAAATCGGGTCTTATCTGGAGGGTTTCATGCATATCGCATTCGCGGCTTCGGAAGGCGTTCCTTTTTCAAAGACCGGGGGGTTGGCTGACGTGGTGGGCGCACTACCCCGGGCCCTGGCCGCTTTGGGGCATCAGGTGAGCGTCTATCTGCCGCGCTACCGTCAGACAAGGCTGGCCGACCCGGCCACCGTCGTGCATAGCATTACGATTCCCTTCGATGATAAATACCGTTTTTCTGCCGTGGTGACGAGCGGAAGCCAGTCTGGCGTGCGCTTTTATTTTGTCGACTACCCGGATTATTTCGATCGCGACGCACTTTACGGCACTGCTGCCGGGGACTATCCCGATAACGCTGAACGCTTTGCCCTATTTTCCCGCACCGTGTTGGAGGCTTCGAAAATTCTGGGCGTGCCCCAAGTCTTTCATTGCCACGACTGGCAGTCTGCGCTGATACCCGTGCTGCTGCGCACGGTGTATGCGGAGGATCCCGCGTTCCGCGAGGCGGGTACGGTGTTCACCATCCACAACATGGGCTACCAGGGACTGTTTCCGCCGGAAACTTTACCGCTGCTCATGCTTCCCTGGGATTTGTTCACCATGTCGAAGATGGAATTCTTCGGCCAGGTAAATTTTCTCAAGGGAGCGCT
>JBAVGI010000199.1:0-3053 GCA_049684755.1 Candidatus Sulfotelmatobacter sp. | reverse complement strand
TCGCCCAGGGAGCAACTCTGAGTGTGCCGATCACGGCCAGGGTCGTAAGTACCGGGACACCGCAGGCTGGCGTGACGGTCGATTTCAGGATCGCTCAAGGAATCGGCTCTCTCAGCGCCACCAGTGCCGTTACGAATAGCACAGGCTACGCGACGGTCACGCTCACACTGACCACCTTCGCGGCCAATGTGCAAGTCGTGGCTTGCATTGCCTCCGGCAGCCCCTGCCAAACGGCCTATGGCAATGCTGTCTCGGCCGCAGCTCTTAACCTGCAGGCCGTGGCAGGGGCCGGACAAGTCATCACCGCCCCGCCCTTTCAGCCGCTGACCGTCCGTGTGACGGATTCGTCCACTCCGCCGAATCCCGTTCTCGGAGCGGCCGTTTTCTTTCAATCTACCATTCTGCGTCCGCCGGCAAACGATTTAGCGGTGACCTCCGGGGACACAACGGTCACACAAACAGGGATGCCCGTGATCTTAGGTGCAAGCCAGAGCAGCACCACGAGCGATGCCAACGGCCTGGCTAATTTACTGCCGAGCGTCGGATCGTTCTCCGGAATACTGGAAGTTGAGATTCAAGTCTCGGCAGGGACGTCTGCCGCACTCACGGACGTGATGGAAAGCTTCCCCTAATTGGAGAAGGCCCGCAGGTGCCGTAGGTGCCCCGGTGGCGCAGGTCCCGGAGGGACCGTCGATAATAGCCCGCCAGTTTACTGGCGGGATTGCGGCGCCACAAAATCAACCTTGTGCCGGAGGCACACCTGAAACGCCGGTAGAATTTCAGCCGTCCCTAACGGGACGGGTTCCGCAGATGGCTAATCTACCCGGCGTTGAAACGCCGGGCTATTTTCAGGCGTCCCTACGGGACGCTCGATCGATCATCCTCCTCTGCGTAATGCGCGCCGTTTTGCGCCGCAAGCCGAGGTCTGACTCACTTCTTCGTCCACCGATCCACCCAATCATTTACGGTTTTGTACCAGAGCTGGGAATTCTGCGGCTTCTGCACCCAGTGGCCTTCGTCCGGGAAGTAAAGCATCTCTGATGGCACGCCTTCCATCTGCAGCGTGGTGAAGAGATCAAATCCCTGCGACACATCCAGCCGGTAATCCTTCTGGCCGTGAATCACCAGAGTGGGCGTCTTGAAATTCTTGGCGTACTGGTGCGGCGACCACTTCTCATACATCGCACGGTTGTCGTAGGGAGTGCCTTTGAACTCCCAGTCGTTGAACCAGAGTTCCTCGGTGGTGCCCCATGCGGATTCTGCGTTGAACATGCCGTCGTGCGTAACAATGCACTTGAAGCGGTCGGTGTGGCCGAGCACCCAGTTGGCCATATATCCACCGTAGCTGGCGCCCAGCGCGCACTCGCGGTCTTTATCAATAAAACGGAAATGCTCTTCTGCGTAGTCGAGGCCCTTCATCAGGTCTTCAAACGGAGCGCCGCCCCAGTCGCCGTTGATGGCGTCGATGAACTTCTGCCCGTAGCCGGTCGAACCGTGGAAGTTGATCATGATGACCACGTATCCGCTGGGTGTCGCAGAAGTTGGTGACGCGAAGAGTTCGGGGTTCCAGCGATAGCTCCAATCGTCTCCCCACGCCCCCTGCGGGCCACCGTGGATGAGGAACTTCACCGGATATTTCTTGGAGGCATCGAAGTTCGGCGGCTTGAGCAGGAAGCCCTCGACTTTGTCGTTGTGAGCGCCGGTGAACCAGAAAGATTCGAGCGGCGACATGGCGATTTGCGAGAGCAACGCATCGTTGAAATGGCTCAGAGCTATGTGAGCAGGATCTGCCAAACCCGCACGATAGATTTCCGTCGGGTGCTGCAAAGTCATAAACGTGAAGAACAGCGTCTTGTCGTCAGGAGATAGAGCTAGGTCGTCCGCGTAGCCACTGGGAGCCGCCTCCGGGGCCTGGAACCAATCCGAGGGAGCGGTTACAGGCTTATCGATATCCGCTATTTCAAGTAGACTCCGGCCTGCGCTTTCCCAGGTGAAATAAACTCTCTTGGAGTCTCTGGCCCAAGTAAACGTTCCCACCCAGCGATCGAAACCCTCCGTCAGACTCTTCTTCTCTCCCGTCTTTCTGTCGTACAGCATCAACCGGAACCTGTCGCTCTCGTATCCCGGCCTCTGCTGGGCGCGGTAGGCGATGTAGCGGCCATCGGGTGAATAGAGCGGCGTCGAGTCGCTGGCGGGATTGTCGGCGGTGATGTTCTTGGTCTTTGCCAAAACCTCGGCGGACGAGGCGTCCGCCGCTCCATTTACGGGGACGATCCACAGATCGTTGTTAGTAGACGCGGCGGGATTCTTGTCGTGATTCGAGGTGTAGCAAATCTCCTGCCCGTCGGGAGAAAAGGCATAGTTGTCCTGCCCGCCGAGCGAGAACACCGGCGCATCGTAGTCGCCGGGCGTGAGGTCACGTGGAGCCAGATACAGCAAGCCGCCGAAGGGGTTTTTGCCGGCGGTGCGCGCCTCAACCGGGGACAGGGCGGAAACGACGAAAATATGGCTGCGCTTACCTTCTTTGTAGGCATTCCAATGGCGATAGAGGAGGTGAGTAAAAATCTGCGCTTTTACCATTGACTGCTCGGCCTCTTTTAGCTTCTTCCCATTGCACGCCGTTTCTGCCTCGGGCGCGCCGTCGCACTCCGGGAAGACGTCCGACGTGAACAAGATATTCTCTCCGTCCGGCGACCAGAGCTCACCACCCGCTTCAGTGGCAATTGAGGTGACCTTGTGCTTCTGCAACACCGTGCCTGCCGCGCCATCGAAATCTGCAATCCAAACTTGCGATCCGCCTTCTTTGGTCGAAATAAACGCGAACCGCTTTCCGTCGGGCGCCCAGCGCGGGCGGTCGGCATCTTGATCGGCGATGAGGATTCGCTCGGCATGGGCGGACGAGGCGTCCGCCCCTCCACCGGCAAGAGGCACGATCCAGATATGCGGCGTCTTTGTGTTGGCTGCCAGATCCACATCGACCACGCTGAAGATCACCCACTTGCCGTCCGGCGAGACTTCCGGCTCGCCCACGCGCTTGAGCTTCATCATGTCTT
>JBAVGI010000198.1:0-5269 GCA_049684755.1 Candidatus Sulfotelmatobacter sp. | reverse complement strand
CCGGCATTTTCCTGCCGCGCCTGATCCATCGCAACTCTTGCGTTCTTCGAAATCTTCGCCGGGTTCATGGCGATCCAGATGACAACGTGCGTATCCAGCAGAATCAATAGAGGTTGCCCCATTCTTTTGGAGAAAATGCGGGAGCGACGACGTCCCCTACGATCTTGCCCTTGCCGACAAAAAAACCGTAGAAGTCGTTGGTATTGTCGTCTGCTGGCACAAGCTTAGCCACCGGTTTGCCGCGCTTGGTGATTAGCACAGATTCTCGCTTTGCCTGAACTTCATCCATCACCGCGAGACAATGCACTTTAAACTTACCCGCCGCCATCTTTTTCATTTGTGGTGTGTGCCATCCCTTCGATCATGGTCATTATACTATAGTCATGCGCATCTGGAAGCTTATCGAGGAGAGGATGAAAATCAGCCCAGTTCATTGCTGGACTCAAAGTCCAACAACTCGTTCTCCGAGTACAGTATAAGAAATCTCCCGTGCGTACGGAGTCCTTTGCCGATTGCAACGACGCTGAGAATGGCCCTGGCAGCTTCCGGTTCTACTGTGTGTAGAATCTCGGCGGCACCACGTTCCGCCACTCCAGCGGTCATCATCCAGGCTGAGCATAAGGAGGAAATCTAACACAGGCAGAACTGTCAGTCTCCTAACCGCCTAGCTAGAAGTTACAGCCAGCAAGTAGCCCCTCCTTGTCGCACCCGCAAGGCCCGCTGTAGCATCAATAATGAGCACTCATAAGGAGCAATTATGGCAACCGACACGCTGGCATCTCCCGCGACTCTGGGCTACAACCCAACCAAAGTATTCAAGAATTTCATCGACGGCGAGTGGGTGGAATCTTCCACCGGCGAGACGTTTGAAAATCGCAATCCCGCCGATACGCGCGACGTAGTCGGCATCTTTCAGAAATCTGCCAAGGCTGATGTTGACGCCGCTGTCGACGCCGCCAAACGCGCCTTCGCCAGATGGCGACTCGTGCCCGCGCCGCGCCGCGCGGAAATCGTCTTTCGGGCCGCCGAGATTCTTATCGAACGCAAAGAAGAATATGCTCGCGAGATGACCCGCGAGATGGGCAAAGTGCTGAACGAAACTCGCGGCGATGTGCAGGAGGCCATCGACGCCGCCTACTACAACGCTGGCGAAGGCCGGCGTATGTTCGGCCCCACAGTCCCCTCGGAGCTGCCCAACAAATTCGCCATGGCCGTGCGTCAACCGATCGGTGTATGCGGCATGATCACGCCGTGGAATTTTCCCATGGCTATTTCCTCCTGGAAGCTGCTCCCGGCCATCGTTTGCGGCAACACCTGCGTCATCAAGCCGGCGCAAGATACTCCGCTCTCCACGTTCAATCTGGTTCGCGCCCTCACCGACGCTGGCCTGCCGAAAGGCGTCATCAACATCGTCGCTGGATTCGGTCCAGACGTAGGCACGCCACTGGCCGAGAATGCCGACGTGCGTGCCATCTCGCTGACCGGATCGTCCGCCGTGGGCCGCATCATTGGTGGCATCGCCGCCAAGAGTTTCAAACACTGCTCGCTCGAACTCGGCGGCAAGAATCCCATGATTGTGCTCGACGATGCGAATCTCGACCTCGCCATCGAAGGCGGCCTCTGGGGCGGATTCGGAACTACGGGCCAGCGTTGCACCGCAACCAGCCGCATCATTGTGCAGAAGGGTGTCTATCGTGAATTCATCGAACGCTACGTCGCGCGCGCGAAGAAACTGAAAGTCGGCAACGGACTCGATGAGACCACGGAGATGGGTCCAGCCGTCAACGAAAGACAGCTTCAGACCGACCTCAGCTACGTCGACATCGGAAAGAACGAAGGCGCCAAGCTGATGTGCGGCGGCAATCGCCTCGACAAGGGTGATTATCAATACGGCTGGTTCATGGAGCCGACCGTTTTCTCGGATGTCGATCCGACGATGCGCATCGCGCAGGAAGAAATTTTTGGGCCCGTTGTTTCGATCATTCCCTGCGACGATCTCGAGGACGCAATCGAAATCGCCAACGGCATCGAGTACGGACTCTCTTCCGCGCTCTACACCAAAGATGTCAACAAAGCTTTCGCTGCTATCCGCGACCTTGACACCGGCATCACCTACATCAATGCACCAACGATCGGTGCGGAAGTGCACTTGCCTTTCGGCGGCACGAAAGCCACCGGCAACGGCCATCGCGAAGGCGGCATCGGGGCGATTGATTTCTATACCGAGTGGAAGTCGGTGTACGTCGATTATTCGGATACGTTGCAGAAGGCTCAGATCGATCGCGGGGAGTAGACTGGAGTTCGAATATGAGCAATCGAACGCTCTATTCACGGACATGCAAATGTCCACTTTGTGACGGCGATGTCTCGGCCCAGATCGTGAGGCCTCGCGAGTCGTTTGATTGTCCTTGCTGCGGGAGGGCTCTAAGGGTTCATGGAATTCATAAACTGGCGACTAGGCTCACAGCTGTGGCTATTGGCTTCCTTCTTGCCCGCGGAGCCGGATTCCAGAGCATCTTGTTGTTTTGCTTCGGCTTAATGATTGCGCCGTTTCTAGTCGCGCCGGTTTGGAGAATATCGGCGACTATCAAGAGACCGATCCTGATTCCATCGTCACCGGGAGTTACCACACTTAATTTGGTCGGCAAGTAGCAGCCTGATCGTCGGTGGTTGCACTGCATTCGGAATCTTTTTCCTGCAGCTTGTACTAAATCGCCGACCCGCTCCCGCAAACAACGGCTGGGGTTGGCAAATAGCTTCACCGCAGAGGACACCGAGTTCGTGGCACGATTTCTCTGCGTCCTCGGCGCCTTCTGCGGTTAGAATTTGGTGGATGCCCACCACTCAAGCACGCGAAGTCACCGCCGCGGCCCGCCTCGACAACGTTCGCTACGCCATTCGCGACCTCGCCTGCGTGGCTGACGAAGTCATTCAGCAGGGACACAAAGTTCTTCCTCTAAATGTCGGCGATCCACTCAACTTCGATTTCCAAACTCCCCCGCACATCATTGAAGCTGCCTACAAAGCGATGCGCGACGGCAAGAACGGCTATGCTCCATCTCCGGGTGTTCCGGAGGCACTGGATGCGATTCGCGGCGAAGCCGCGCGCAAGGGCATCACGACGGTACGCGATGTCTTCGTTACCTCTGGTGTAAGTGAAACGGTAGATCTGTGCATCTCTGCGTTAGTGAATCCTGGCGAAAATATTCTCACGCCGAAGCCTGACTATCCGCTTTACTCAGCCGTGTTGTGCAAGCTCGGAGTTCCGCTGAATGCTTACGATTTGAATGAAGAAGACGCCTGGCAGCCGGAACTGGCCGACATTGAACGCAAGTTGACTCCCCGTACGCGCGCGATTGTTCTCATTAATCCTAACAATCCAACGGGCTCGCTGTGCTCGCGGGAGATGCTGGAGCGGATCGCGGAGATTGCGCGGCGGAATAATCTCGTCGTCTTCTCGGATGAGATCTACGACAAGTTAATCCTCGAAGAGACTCCGCATATTGCTTTCGCCTCCGTCGCTCCCGACGTCCCTTGCATCACTTTCGGCGGCATGTCGAAAAATTATCTGGTTCCGGGATGGCGCATCGGTTGGGGCATCGTCTCCGGCGATGCTGCGGCGGTGAAACCCTATACCGAAGGCATCCACCGGCTGTTGCGGGCGCGGTTGTGCGCGAACCATCCCGAGCAATATTCCATCAAACCCGCCCTCGAGGGGCCGCAGGAGCACCTCGTCGAGGTGCGGCGCAAGCTTCGCTCACGCCGCGATCTGACGCAAAAATGGTGCGAAGCAACGCCGCGCGTGAGTTGTGTTGTACCCCGCGGTGCCTTCTACGCCTTCCCGCGAATTGACATTCCCGAGAGCGACGAAGTTTTCGTCAAGGAACTCATTCGCCAGAAATATGTAATGGTGGTGCACGGCTCCGGCTTCGGACAGAAGCCCGGGACACAGCATTTCCGCATCGTCTTCCTGCCGGATGAAGGGACGCTGACGAAGGCTTACGCTTCGATCGGCGAGCTTATTCGAGAGCGCTACTAAACTTGTGTCATGCCTGCTACGGCTGGTGCGTCAGCTTATATGCCGTAGTTCACGGCGCGGAGGGCATCCTTGTAGGCATCGCGGGACTGGGCAGCTTTGGCATGTGCGTCTTCCTCGCGGAAATGTGCGTCGTCCCATTTTTCCATCGCGATCATGGAATGGTCGACAGTCGCTAAGGCTTCTTCAGCGCGAATCGCGTCAACCCACCTGTCAGTTGCCTGTTTGTAGGCGAGACGCAATTGATCCAGGTCTGCCGAGGTTAACTCTGCCGCGGTCATGGCTTGCAGACTAATGGCGTTCCGTACGTCGGTCAATTAAGTTAGGCGAATTTAACGGAAAATTAACATAAGCGCCAAAGCAATTACTGTCCCGCACCTTTCGTGCCTTCAGTTCTGGTATCGAACTCTTCAGCCATCCAGTGTTGCAGTGCGGTAATATTTTGCGGGCGCCCCAGAAAATTCTTTACCAGATCGTTTGCTGACATCGATCCGCCGGGTTCGAGGACCACGCGGCGGTAGCGCATTGGCGCGTCACCAGCTAACAAGTTGTTATGGTCGAATTGCAGGAAGAAATCTTCCGCAATCACTTTGTCCCAGAGATAGGTGTAATAGGCCGAGGAGTAGCCGCCGAGATGGCCGAAGGAGGCCCATTGATGCGTATCCGGCAGTGGAGTGAATAAAGTGTAGCGGCTGGCGTCGTCGAGAGTCACTTTGTCGAGATCGACATTTTCCGGCTTGGTTTTGTAGATGTCGTAAGAGATGGCACTGAAAGAATTCTGCCGCCCCACCCAGCCGCCGCGCCCGAATGCGGAGGCGCGATTCATGCGCTCGACCAGTTCAGCTGGAATCGGTTCGCCGGTTTTGTAGTGGCGAGCGAACTTGGCCAGCACTTGCGGACTACTGATCCATTCCTCGAGCATTTGCGACGGAGCTTCGACAAAATCGGATTCCATGGTAATGCCACTGATCCCCGCCCATGCCTGCTGGCCGCCGAGGATGTGGTGCATGAGATGACCGAATTCGTGAAAGAAAGTTTGCACATCGCCATAATCCATCAGGCCGGGATCAGTGGCAGTGGGTGCAGGGAAGTTGCAAACCAGGATTGCTTCCGGCAATTGCTTGCCGCGAATGCCGTCGAGCACGGGAGCCATTTCGGCGTGGCTATATTTGCCGGGTCGCGGGTGCATGTCGAGATAGAAGCGACCAATGGGTTTTCCGCTGTCGATGACGA
>JBAVGI010000197.1:0-1561 GCA_049684755.1 Candidatus Sulfotelmatobacter sp. | reverse complement strand
GGCTTTGGCTGGTTCCAACGTGGAAGTCTGGGGGAATTCAAATGGCGAACGAACAACCTGTTGCGCCGGGGCAGGCGCCATTCAAGCTGTCGAAAAGCGCGGTATTCCCGCTGGTCGGCGGCCGCTCCACATGGTCGCGCGAGCACCTGCTGCCGATTTTCGTGACACTCGTGGCCGGAATAGCGCTGTTCCTGGTGCCATTTCCGTGGCCCAAGCTGACGCTCAACGGCAAGCCGGCACCGGACGAGATCAACGTGGCTTGGCAGGTTTTCTCGATCATCGGCGTCTACATTTCCTTTATCGTTTGCTACGTCATCAATCAGATGTGCGGCCCCGCCAAGCGCGGCTGGGTGCTGGCGGTGGTGGCACTGTGCACGTTCCTGCTTCTGGGCTCGCCGGTATGGCATTCCTGGTACAACTTTTTCTATGAAGTGATCCCAGGCACGGCGCTCCAGAAATCCAATAACGCCGCAGCCAATCTCGCCGGATATTTCTTCGGCACCGGGCTCTGTGAAGAAAGCTTCAAATCTTTGCCGCTGTTTGGAATGGTGTTGCTCGGGGTGGTACTGGGCTTCTTCAGCCGCCACACCAAGGGCCACACAAGCAGGCTGCTTGCATTCCTGCGGCGGCGCATCGCGCTGAACGATCCGCTCGACGGTATCGTCATGGGCGTGGCCTCGGGGGCCGGCTTTTTTGTCAACGAGACGCTCTTTCAATATGTGCCGAAGGCCATGAGCCAGGGGACGGTCCCAGGCGCCCAGGCATTCAATGGATTGGTGCTGCTGTTGGCGCGCGGCCTGCCCGAAATGACTGAACATTCCGCTTGGGCCGGCCTGTTCGGATATTTCATCGGTCTGTCGGTGTTGAAGCCGCGAATGGCCCCGCTCCTCTTGCTGGTCGGCTGGTTCAGCGCCGCTGCGTTGCATGGCGCGTGGGATGGCATCAACACCGTAACAAGCTCCGACACAGCCATTGTGCTGTTTTTGATCGGTGACGGACTCTTGAGCTACGCGTTGCTGGCCGGGGCGATATTCAAGGGCCGCGAGATTTGCTCGTGGCGCGGGCTTGCGCTTGCGCCTGCTCCCGCAACGATGAAGGCGGCATAGCGGGTCAGCGATGCAAGAATAGACAGGACGGGATGGCGTTTCGGCGGAATGCCATCTCCTCCTAAAACGTGAAAAGAACCGACGAATACCAGTTCAGCCGGTCGGTGTCGCTCGCATTCTGAATACCGCGGCCGATATAGCCGAGCAGATGGAAATGCTCGTTGAGGTCGTAGCGTATGCCGGTGCCAACCGACGTCGTGTCTTGGCCGCCGATCGTGTCGGCCGTTTGATGGAATATCTCCACGCCGAGTTGCAGATCCTTTCGAATCTGGTTGGTGACGGCGAAGCCGGTTTCGCAGAAATTCCTTGAGCCCCCGCCCCGGTTGAGTTCACAGCCGGCACCGCCGAACGCCGACCAATTCCCCCAATCCTTTTCCAGCCATACCGGCAGCAGCAAGCTGAGCGCAGCCGCGGCGGCGCGCCCGGTGAACCGATTAGAGGCTGCAGTGCTTATC
>JBAVGI010000196.1:0-6682 GCA_049684755.1 Candidatus Sulfotelmatobacter sp. | reverse complement strand
GATGAGGCGCGGGCGACGGCTCCGGCCAAGGAGACGGCGGTGGTGGCGGGGGGATGTTTCTGGGGAATCCAGGCGGTGTTTCAGCATGTGAAGGGCGTGGTGAGTGCGACCTCGGGGTATTCCGGCGGAACGGTGAAGAATCCGGATTACGAGGCGGTGAGCAGCGGCGAGACCGGACATGCGGAGAGCGTGCAGATTGTTTACGATCCGTCGCAGGTGACTTATGGAGAGTTGCTGCGGGTGTTTTTCTCGGTGGCGCTGGATCCGACGGAGGTGAACCGGCAGGGTCCGGATGATGGGACGCAGTACCGGTCTTTGATTTTTTATGCGAACGATGAGCAGAAACATATTGCCGAGGCATACATTGCGCAATTGAATGCGGCAAAGGTTTTTCGCAAGCCGATCGCGACGCAGGTGGTGCCGCTGAAGGCGTTTTATGAGGCGGAGGGGTATCACCAGAATTACGCGACGCTGCATCCGGACAATCCGTACATTGTTTATAACGATGCGCCGAAAGTGGCGAATTTGCGGCGGGAGTTTCCGGAGCTGTATACGGGGAAATAGGTCGGCGGCTGCTCCTCGGGGGCTAAAGCCCCGCGGGTGGGTGGGACAGTTATCGCAGCGCTGAAAGCGCTGCGCCACCCAAAGGCGGGTTGAAGCGCAGACGACGCGTGCGGTGTGATCGAGTCCCGTCGGCTTCGGATAGTGCATGCTTTCGCGAGACAAAAAGCGTCTCGCTCACGATGACAATTCGTCTGTGGTGCCAATTTGTGGAGGAGTTATGTTTGAGTCGGATCGGGGTGGAGAGGTTAATTTAGGACGACGGGTTTTTTTGGCAGGGATGGGAGCGGCGATTGGAGGGGCGGCGCTGTTTTTGCGCAGGCCACACGTGACCGCAGAGGCGGCGAAGACGGAGCCGGTGGAGGTGACGATTGTGCAATTTTCCGACTCGGGCCAGCGGCTGGGGAAGGTTAAAATTGCGCGCGTGGTGAAGTCGGAAGAGGAGTGGAGGAGGGAGTTGCCGCCTGGTGTGTTCGAGATTACGCGGCATGCGGATACGGAGTTGCCTTATACCGGCAAACTTTTGAATGAGCACGAGACGGGGATTTTCCGCTGCATCTGCTGCAACAATGCCCTGTTCAGTTCGGCGACAAAGTTCGATTCGGGAACCGGCTGGCCGAGCTTCTGGGAGCCGATTGCGAAAGAAAATGTGCGGGAGATTTCTGACAACACTCTTGGCATGGAGCGGACTGCGGTTTCGTGCACCGAGTGCGACGCGCATCTGGGGCACGTGTTTGATGATGGCCCGAAGCCGACGGGGCTGCGGTATTGCATGAATTCGGCTTCGCTGCGGTTTGTGAAGACGGTATAGCGAAAAAGAGCGAAGAGACGGGCGATGCGCCCGTCTCTCCATTTTGACTCTCACGAAGGTGGGTTTGGTTAATGACCGGCGCCGGAGCTAGTTGTTTTGCTCGTGCTTTTTAGCGTGACAGTGTCCGAGGGTTGCGGAGCGCTTTTCTGCTGTGCCGGTTGAGGCTTGGGCGCGGCTGGCTTGGCTTCGTTCGCGTGACTGGTATTTGCACTACTAATTGGATTGACCATAAAGCAGAGATCGGCGGGGGATTACCAAACTTTAGGGTACGCCGCTTGGTGCGCCAATCTTTGGTAATGGTTACCGAACAGCGAACCAATCCTTCTGCCTGACCGGCTTAGGCACCCGTTACGGAAAATTTCTCATCCGATTTCGTTTCCGATCTGTTCGCGGCGGCGACGTCCTGGACGAAGTGGCGGCGGCGTTCCGGGCCTTTGTGCTCGATTGCGCGCACGCGGCGAGCAGGGATGTTGCTGGGTTCGAGACTGAGGATGCGTCCGTCGCGCACCTGAATGTGAGAGCGAAACCAATCGGTGCGGAACATACGCCCAGAGCAATAGAAAGTCATCGAGGCGGCGATTGGACCTTCGAAATCTTTTCCCGTGCAGGCCAAAAGTCTACGACCCATGGCTTGCGTCCAGGTCATGCCGCCGACCAGAGGATCATTCAGGCGGCAGCGTTCAAAGGGCACGGCGTGCGAGAGTTTGCGCAACTGCAGTAGTTGCAGCAAGACGGAACTCTTCGCAAGATTGGTGACGATGATGTTGGCCTCGCTAGCGGAGATGCGCTCGAGCTTGAGGTGAAGATCGGGCGTCCATTCGCGTTCGAAACCTTCGCGGGCCAGGGCTAAGCCTTTATCGGTCGCCTCCACGTAGCGCAGCGTGGCGCGAGCCAAAATCACACTGAACAAACAGGTCACTACCGTGGCAATGAGGGGAATATAGCTGACGAGAGTCGTGAACGATATCCGGAACGAGGTGATCGACAGCACGGACATGTGGGTTCGGCTCCTCGGTGCGCTCGCAGCGCGACTGTTGTGCAACAAGGGGGAAGGCTTTGCAAGGCTGAGTAATTTTCGGCACAGATGCTTGGTGTCGAGAAGAATGTAGAGGGAACGGAGCGGCTGATGTAGATGCGTATGGTGTGGGGCCGAGATTCCGCCGGATGGGGCGACTTTGGTAACAGGGAAAAGCTTTTAACAAGAGGGGCACAAGGTAGATCGAGGGAAAATCAAGGTCAAAGGCAGCGGGCGAGGGCGCCCGCTCTACAGGGGTCGCTCCACGTCAGCTACTCGAGGACGCTGTCGTCCAGTTTCTTGCGTTCCCAGTCAGCGGCGGCCTGGACGAAGGCCAGGACTACGGGATGCGGGGTTTTTTCGGTGGAAGACAGTTGCGGCTGAAAAAGCGTGGCGATAAAGAAGCGGTGAGTGGGGGATTCGATGGCGCGGATTTCGCCTTGCGCGCCGCGAGCGACTACGGGAAATCCGGCTTCCATCGTAGCCCATTCGTACTCCGGATTGACTTCAAAGTTGCAGATGAATTCCTCGCTGACAACTTCTTTGTCCTTGCCGTAGAACGATTGCAGATAGGACCCGGGGCGCAGGCGGATGTCGGGCACAACGCCGGAAAGTTTGGGAGCGTTGTCTTTACGGTCGGGAACGGCGCAGGCCACAGGGTAGATGACCATGTTTTTCGATCCGGAGTTGTTTTCGGCGCTGTCGGCGTCGGCAATTCCGAGGACATTGCGGGCGAATTCGATCAAGGCGTACTGAAAGCCTGCGCAGGTACCCAGAAAGGGCCAGTCGCGGCGGCGGGCGAACTCGATTCCTTTCAACATACCGTCGAAACTTTTGTAGGGGCTGCCGGGCGAAGCCCAGAGTCCGTCGAAGCTTTCGAGAATTTTCTCCGCGCCAGGGGCGGTCAGAGATGGCGTGGGAATCCACTCCGATTCGACCTTTAAATCCATTTTGCGAGCGGCGTGCTGCAGCGACTTGGGAATAGCGTGGTGGGAACGGAGTTCAGTATTAAAGTCGCCGAGGATTCCGATGCGAACGGAATTACTCACGGAAGCATTGTACTAGAGCGGGTCTCGGGCGGAGTAACGTTTAAGGAAACCATGGTCCCACGCTGCGCTTCGGGATGACAACGGTAACCTCAGGATGACAACAAGAATTCAGATCAGATGCGTGAGCGTGAGCAGGCCGTAGAGGCAGAGCAAAGTGAGGACGGGACCGCCCCAGATCATCAGAGTGCACTTCCACCCCAGCGAGCGGGCGATCTCGCGCTGACTCCGCCAGGAGATCAGGAAGGTTGGATTATTTTTTCCCTTCATGAGCGCGACCGCCGGGCGCGCGTCGAAATCGCTGGGAGAAACAGCGGTTCCGTTTGCCGAATTCGTATTGACGGTTGGAACGTATGGCGTTACTCCGGCGGCGGCCCACGCGGCGGGATTGGATATGCCTGCTTTCCTCAGGGCAGCGGCAATTTTTTGTTGCTGGGTCATGTCAGCAGTATCTGGGAAATCGGAATGGGGCGAGAGTTGAATCACCTTGGCTGAGGCCGCATGGCGCGATTCCTCTTCGAGAATCGATTTACCCAAGGGCGTCTTCTCGAATTCTGATGCCGAAGGGGAACCTCCGCCGATCATGAGTTCGCTGACAGACTGGTGATCGGATGACGAGTTGTCGACGCCTCCGTTGGCGAACGACAGAACTTTTTGTCCGATCGGGGATTGCAGCGGGTTGAACCAGATCGCATCCCGCGAGGTGAGAGTGTTGTGCTCGTCATCCTGAATCGGCTTTGGGGTAAGTTCGAGGCCGGGATTGTCGCCGAGCGTTCCCAGCACGAAGAGGGAATTTTTGGGCTTAATGCAGAACTCTTCCACTTTAATCTTGTTTGTGGTGCTGATGCCGTGGCGGCCAAGAAGAGCGTGCACATTCGGAGGCGCTTCTTGCTTGATGGTGAAAAGAGCATCGCAGAATTCCTGTTGGAAGTCGCGATGGAGGTCGAGTTCGGCGCCGCGCGGGTCGACCATGACTTTGCCGGTGTTGTCGTCGAGAAAGAACGGGACGTGCATGCACTCGGCGGCTACTTTGACCCAAGCGTTGTTGCGGCCGTGGCGCTTCCATTCCCACACCACGGTGCGAAAGTAGTAGCAGGAACGTTCGGTGATCGGTGCGATCACGGTGTATGGTCCGGCTGCCTGGCCATTCAGTTCGACCATGCCCATGGACGCGCTGCGAATTTTCGAAACCGGAGTGTCGAGAATCAGATGCCGGCGCTGCAGCAGGCGGAAGCCGTTGAAAAACAGATAAAGGCCGGCGCAAAGTCCGATGGCGCACCAGGCGATGGCGCGAATGGGATCGCTGGAATGAAGCAGCAGAATAAAAGAAATCAAAATGGCTCGGCCCAATGGGGTAATTTTTCTATGAGCACCCGCGTCTCAAGGCTAGCGGAGCGGGCGCGGAGCTGGCAGCAGAAAAGGGTAGAACAGGCTTACGTTGGTAATAAGGCGGAGTAAGTTGAGATGCCGTGCTAGTTGGAGCCAGCGGCGGCGGCCTTGGAGTGTCTACCTTCCAAAGCTTTCGTTGTTCCATCTGATTGGCGCAGCGGGGCGGATGGGGTGTGGCTTGCGGATTCCAACTTGAACTGCTTCACCAGATGCTGCAGATCGAAAGCCAGACTGGATAAATCCGAACAAGCTTTGGAAGTTTGCGCAGCCGCCGCCGAGGATTCCTGCGTCGAGCCAGAGATTTGTGACACATTGGAGTTGATTTGCTCGGTCGTGGCAGACTGTTCCGTGGCCGCGGTGGCGATGGTCGCGATCATATCGCCGACATCTTCTGACATTTTGATGATCTCACGCAGCGCGGCGCCGGAGGCCGTCGTCTTTTCCACGCCAACCTGAACTTCTTTGATTTCCTGCTCCATGGCTTGCACTGCATTCTGGGTTTCCCGCTGAATGGATTCGATCATGTCGGTAATTTCTTTCGTCGCCTTGGTGGTGCGCTCCGCCAGTTTGCGAACTTCATCGGCAACCACCGCGAAGCCGCGACCTTGTTCGCCAGCGCGGGCGGCTTCAATGGCGGCGTTTAACGCGAGCAGATTTGTCTGGTCGGCGATGTCATCGATAACGGAGATGATCTTGCCGATTTTTTCCGAGCCTTTGCCTAACTCGGTGACAGTAGAGGCTACTTTGGAAGTGGAATCGGCAATTCCCCGCATGGTGACAAGTGTTTCTTCCACTACTTTGCCGCCGTTGCGCGCAGCCTCGGCCGCGTTGCGTGAGGCGTCGGAGGCTTTCTGCGAATTGTCGGAGATCTGCAGCACGGTGGAAGACATTTCCTGCATCGCGGTAGCGACCTGGAGGGTCTGGTCGGATTGAACGCGAGAACTCTCCGCGGTCTGCCCAGCCCCGGCCGAGATTTCCTCGCTGGCGCTGGCCAGCTGCTCCGCACTCTGCGTGATGGTGGCGAGAGTGCCGCGAAATACTTCGATGGTGCGGTTCAAGGCAACCGCCATTACGCCTAATTCGTCGGTGGAGTCGATCTCGATAGCGGTTGTGAGATCGCGTGCGGCCAAAGATTGGAGCACGGCCATGGTTCTATGAACGGGGTTCGCTATGGACTTTGTGATGGCAAGGAGAAGGACGATGCCTAATGCGACGGCCGCTACGATCATGCCAATGATCCAGTACCGCGACGAAGCGTAAGCAGCCGCTGCATTTTGAGCGGTCGCGTCTCCACCATCGACATTCAGCTTTATCTCCTCTCCCAATTTCTCCAGCGCAGCATCGATCGCCACACGTCCATCGCCCTGCGACAGTTTAATTGCTTCTTTGTGTTTGCCCTTTTCCGCCAATTTAATTACCTGCGTCTGCAGACTCTCGGTTTTGACCATGTGGGCGCGATATTCCTCATAGAGCTTGCGCTCCTGATCGGAAGAGATTAAGGGTTCATAGTGCTTGTAGTCCGCGCCGAGAGCGTTATGCAGTTCCTGCAGTTGCTGCTTCCAGGAGTCGATGTCTTTCCGATCTGCAAGGAGCAGGTTGAGTTCTCGCCTCTTGAGGGTAGTGGTGTCGAAGCGAATTTTCGCGAGCGCCTCGACGGAGGGCATCCAACTGGTTGCCAACTCCACCGTTGCATTGTTCACTTTGGAGAGCTGGCGCAGAGAAAATATACCCAGGCCGGCCATCAGAAGCAGGACGAGTCCGAATCCCAGTCCCAGCTTCTGGCTAACATTCAAGTTCTTAAACCAACGCATCGGTTTCCCTCGATCGAAATAAGCTTGTGAGACTCGCAAGGTGCCGAAA
>JBAVGI010000195.1:0-1656 GCA_049684755.1 Candidatus Sulfotelmatobacter sp. | reverse complement strand
GCCTAGGTCTTTCGCTGCAGAGCTATTCAGCCTCCGGGACGCCCTTTGTCCGTTGTTAGTCCGATAGCGGCCTTTCGATGGCTGGGTTCGTTTGTCTAAGTGTGCCACTACCGAACCCGCCACCACCGCCCGTAGTGTCCTCAGATGGGAATATTTTCGTCGGTATTGTTGATTGATATCAATTCCATTCCTCCCTTCGCGTTATAGCGAAGCACATGCCAGAAGAAAAATATCACCGCACACATCGAACTGGATGGCTGCGCGCAGCCGTCTTAGGCGCAAATGATGGTGTGGTATCGACTGCAAGTCTTATCGTCGGCGTTGCATCTGCAGACGCCACTCATAGTAGCGTGTTGCTCGCGGGGGCAGCCGGACTAGTGGCAGGAGCGATGGCCATGGCAGCCGGCGAGTATGTCTCAGTGAGTTCTCAGGCAGATACAGAAAAAGCCGACCTTGCGCTCGAAAAAAAGGGACTTGAGACCAATTTAAAAGCAGAGCACCAGGAATTGGCAGAAATTTATATCAAACGTGGATTGGACACCTCACTTGCAATTCAGGTCGCTACCCAACTAATGGCCCACGATGCTTTAGGCGCACATGCTAGAGATGAACTCGGAATCAATGAAACTCTTCGGGCGCGACCGCTCCAGGCTGCGATGGCATCGGCCACGGCGTTCAGTGTGGGAGCCGCTGTGCCGCTGTTGACTGCGACGATTGTTACCGGAATGAGTTTGATAGCGCCGGTGGCTGCTATTTCGATCGGCTTTCTCGCGATTCTTGGTGCGGTTGCCGCGCGCGCCGGAGGCGCAAGCATGATCAAAGGTGCAATACGGGTTTTATTTTGGGGTGTTATGGCAATGAGCCTGACCGCGGTTGTCGGTGCAATCCTTGGAAGGCCCGTATAGCGGAGCTGGCGGAATACGTGTCCGCTCTGGGTCTCGCTGCGGAGTTATTCGGCCTGCGGGCAGCCCTTTGTCCGTTGTTAGTCGGATATCGGCAACCGCCTGCAGGTTCTTAATCGAGATTAAGAAAGCAGAATGGATCAATTTACAGAATGCTAAGGGGAACTACCTAGTGTCGATTTCGGATCGGGGACGCATCTCCTACGCCGATCCCCCTTATTGTTGCCAAAACCCCGGTCGAAAGGCCGGGGTTTTTTTAGCCTCCGACTGAAGCGCCTTATTGAAAAATCATCTGCGATCTAACCAAGCAGAAAACAAGAAAAACATCGCGAACAAAAGTGCAAATACCGGCATCCAATATTGAATGCGAACGCCGAAAACGGAAAAATCCGCGAGGAGCCAATCGATAATATGCAACATGCTGGCCAGTAGGTTAGTAGCAGACTCGTACCCAAGGCGAAGCAGCCCGCAAGAGGATGCAGGAGCGGCTTGCGCGAAATCAAAATTCTCTCCGTCGCTCCAGTGATTGAGTTACGCGATCGATGAATGATATTGGGGTTTCCGTGCCTGCGGTGACCTCATAGCCGCTCCGGCCATATATAAGGCACGTCGGACTGCCAATTCTTTGTAAGCGATGTTTTCAGGCCACGTCCCTGAGGGTTGGCGTTGCGGGATAGGCCCAAGGCAGGAGGTCATCGATCTGACTATTGGGATGGCCGTTGACGATCTTGGTGATGACGTCGGCGAGATAGGT
>JBAVGI010000194.1:0-3098 GCA_049684755.1 Candidatus Sulfotelmatobacter sp. | reverse complement strand
CTTGAAGCGATGGAGACGGAATCGCCTGCGTGCTGGGGCAAATACCGCACGGCGTTTGGAACACCGTCTGAAACCATCCAGTCGAACACATCTTGTCGGTTGCGCTGCCTGCCGCGCAGGTGGCCGTTTGGCCCATACCACGCTGATAAACCGAATTCCTGCGAACGTAGGGCATCAAACGACCCTCCGCAACTTCCTGCGCGCCGCGACTCCAGGGCGGCGCGAAACGCCGGATCGCCCCACTGATCGGTCTGGAACACTTAGCAATCCGCGTACTACATCGTTTGCCGTGATCGACGTTCGCGGGATTTCCATATCGTCGATCAACTGTTCGGCTGTGTCTTTCAAGGCGTCCCGAATGTCGATGGTTGTCTTTGCATGGATGCGCTCGCCTAACTCTTCGGCCAAGCGAACGATCAACACATCGAGCCGTCCCGTCGAATCGCTCATGCCGTAGCCGCTGCCGCTTTCTGCTGGACCATTTCGCGCGCTTCGGAAACCATCTGCTTAATCCCACCGATAAGGAGCTGGGGCGAGAAATGGCCAAGCTCTTTCGTCACCGAGATGGTCAGTACGCGCTCGGAATATTCAAACGCGAGCTCGCCGGCGACCGATTCAACGACCCCGTGATTAGCGCTCAGAAAACGGACTTCGGCTCCGAACTCTTCCAACTGCCTCTTGAGAATCGGGAGCACTTCGTGCGGTGTGTTTTGGAATTCTACTTTCATCGCTTCTTCATCCCGGATATCAAGGCAATGCCGAACAGCCCGGCGCCTGCGAGTAAGATCGTCGATCCGTTGTTTTGAAGAAACTGAGACAACGTCGCCGTGGCCGGATAAGCCGGGCTCGTCGGCTGGCCCGCCGCATTCACCGACAGAAGATCGGAATTCGGAAGAGAGGCCTGAGTCGTCGGCAGGTTTTGAATCTGCTGCGATATGGTTGCTCCGGACCCGCCGGTCTGGCAGGGGTCGGATGGATCGCTGATGCCCATCAATTGCTCGATCGACGGGCAAGGAGCTTGCCCCATTCCATAAGGCGATTCGCGAAGGCTCAACCCTCGGATGCGCGGAGCAAGAGGAAGCCAGGTCTTCTGCCGGACGTAGGGCATCAGCGATGCCTCGCGCGCACGTAGTTGGCTGGAATCGCGCCCAGCCCGGTTGCCGGTGCAGCCGGGGGCGTATAGGCGGCGCTCAGCATCGCATAGAGCTGCGCGGGCGATATGCCGTCGTTCGCCAGTTCCGTCGCCAGATTGTTTCCGCTATTGTCCGTTGCGCTCCCGCTCGAGCTGACGGCAATCAACTGCGTGGCCCCATTGATCGAAAAGGTTCCTTGCAACGAATTGTTAGGGCCTGTCGTCACCGGGCCTACTAACGAGACAATGGGCGTGTGCGTTGTTGCAGCCACGGTTGTTCCGGTGAGCCCGTTCCACCAGCCGAGATAGTTGCCGACAGCCCACAGGCCCAAGCCCGCTATTCCGATTCCGACGATTCCGAAATTGCCCTTCATCGGTACCTCGATCCGGCGCGAACATAGTTGCCACGATTCGCGAATACCATCGGCTGGTAAGCTCCCATGCCGCTCGATCCACTCAACATCGCGTAAAGTTGCGCTGGGGTCACTCCTTGGGCCGCCAATTGTGTGGTGATGTTTTGGCCCGCGTCGTTATAGGCGCCGCCGCCGGGAATGACCGCTATCGACTGCTGTACGCCGTTGATCGAGAATGTCGCTTTCAGTGCGTTATTTACTGTCTTTGAAACCGCGCCGATCAGCGTCACGCCCGGCGCGCTTGAAGAAACCGGCGTTGCCGCTGGAGGTTGGTAAGCTGCGCTCAGGATTGCATAGAGTTGAGCGGGTGTCACACCTTGCGAAGCGAGTTGAGCTGTGATTCCTTGGCCTGAATCGTTATAGGCGTCACCGCCGGGGATCACCGAAATCGACTGGCTTACGCCGTCGATCGAAAAGGTTCCCTTGAGCGCGTTGTTGCTCGTCTTCGACACCGCACTGATCAGCGACACGCTGGCCGAAGGGGTGGCCGCCTGCGTAGTAGTGGCCGCTACCGTGGTCGGCATTGGCGTGCTGGCGGAAACGATGCCGCCCGCGGTCGTTGCCGGAACGCCCGTCGCAGTCGTAGCCACAGGCGCGCCGAACAATCCGAACCAATTCTGCGTCGCAGCCCACCAGACACCCACGCCCGCCGCGCCCAATCCGATAATCGTTCCGAGTCCCGATCCGCCCTTGGCCATTACCTGTGCCCTCCAAATAAGCTCATGGCGGCGATTGCCGCCGCCGCGCCCGCGAGCAACGTATAAAGGCCCACCGGCCCCGCGCATGGCTCACCGGCAAACAGAGAAAAGCATCCGACTGGTGTACTCGTCACCGGAGTAGCGTAACTGGTATTCGCTGCGTTGCTTTGAGCCGGAGTGCCCGGAGATCCGACGACGCTTGTGGCTGGAGCGTTGCTCTGCACGGCAACGAACTGTGAAACTGGCTGTAGCGCCACTCCGCCGCCGCCGGCCATGGGGCCGTTCGGATTTCCACCGGGCGAAAACGCTCCAGTCGATACGTCGGTATACCCGCCCGCCTTTTGGGACGCCTGGACCGATGCTATTTGCGCCGGAGTCATCTGATAGCCGCCCGGCCCGCAGAACGGGATACCTGGATCGGGTGTGATTCCAGCGACCTGATATTGACACGGGCCGGAAGTATAGGCGGCTTGCCCCATGCCGCGCCGGAACGGAGTCGCCTTGCGGAGCATCATAGATCGCCCCCGAAAGCAAATAACAATCCGCCCGCCACAAGCGCTACTGGGATTAACCAGCCGGGAAGTCCCGCTGTCGAAGACGATGCCGCCGGCGATCCCGCCGCACTTGACGATGCGCTAGCCGCCGCCGCTATACGCGGATCGTTGGCGATGGGATCGTGATAGCCGACGAACCAATTCCAACAGGTCGTTCCTGATCCGTTGGCGCCTGGGTAGACGTAGGACCAACCACTTCCGCTTTGCTGCCAGCCTCCGGGCGAGGTCTTGTATGCGCACGATCCTTGCTGACGATCCGAGATGCAGGCTTTCCCGGCAGACGACATGGATGGTTGTTGGC
>JBAVGI010000193.1:0-2112 GCA_049684755.1 Candidatus Sulfotelmatobacter sp. | reverse complement strand
GTCTCTTTCTTGCCATCGGGCCACATCACTTCTGCCTGGTCAATCGAGTCGTGACTCCCCAACCCGAAGTGCAGCCGGAGATCGCTTTGCGACAGGTAACTGCCTCCGCTGATCACTTCATCCGTTTGCACCAGGTCGCCGGCAGTTACTTTAACACGAGCATTCAAGGCCAGACGGTTGCACGCGGTTCCTTCGAGAGAAAAGCTGACCCAATGATTCGCGGGGCCATGCTCGGGGCGCAGAATCGTTGGTTCGCCTACGAGGTTTTCGATTACTGCTTCAAGGCGCCCATCATTGAACAGATCGCCGACAGCGAGGCCGCGGCTCACTCGTGGCGTCTGAATGGCAGGCCCGACGCGACGGCTTATATTTTTGAATGTACCGTCATGCTGATTCAAAAGCAACACTGCCGGCTCAAGGTAGCGAGTGGCAGCGTGCGCTTCATCCACCTGCGGATAGACGTGTCCATCCACCTGGAAATAATCCTGCCAGCCGCTATTAGCGAAATCGACAAATGCATTACCCCAGCCCACATACCCCTGGGTTCCACGCGCGATCCCCGAAGCAATGGAGTTATCGGTAAAACTCATCCCGCCATCGTTGGTGTAGAGAGCAGTGTACTCAATGTCGAAATGCGAGATGGCCAGTGACATGCGGCCGGTGTGCATATAGTCGCCGAAGGCAAGGCCCATGTTTGCCTGCTCAACGCCATCTTCGTTCGCGGCTACGCCGGCCATTAACGCGGTGTCTTCAAACTTTCCGGCGCCGTCTCCCTGGTAAAGGTAATTGGCTTCACCGTCGTTGGTTACAAACAGGTCCAGTTTTCCGTCGTTGTTGAAGTCTGACCAGATTGATGTAAGACCATAGCGCCCTTCCGAGTCATCGACGCCGGCCTGCTTTGACACCTCGGTAAATGTTCCGTTGCCATTATTGTGGTAGAGTTTGTCACTAACTCCTTTCAAGCCGCGCGGGCCGCACTGCACTATCAGTCCGAGATACTTGCAGGCTTTGGTCTTGCCGAACAGGGGTAGATTATCAAGATGAAAATCGACGTAGTGCGCGACGAAGAGATCGGCAAATCCGTCGTTGTCATAGTCGCCGAACGCAGCACCTGAGGCCCACCCGGTGTCCCCGGCCAAGCCAGCCTCTTTGGTCACGTCGGTGAAGGTCCCATCGCCGTTATTACGATAGAGAACTACACCATTGAGGCAAGTTACGAGTAAGTCCGACCGGCCATCGTTGTTATAGTCCCCAACTGCTACACCCATAGCCCAACAGGGATAACCTACACCGGCTTTGTCAGTAACATCGGTAAATGTGCCGTCGTGGTTGTTATGATAAAGCGCGCTGCGCGACTTGATTCCATGCTGGGCCATTTCTACGCTCTGGGCATTCGTCAAATAGATGTCGGGCCAGCCATCGCCGTCGTAGTCAATCAGGGCTACTCCGCCGCTCATCGACTCGGCAATGAACCTCGCTTCAGGATCTGACTTATGATCGAAGCGGATTCCCGTTGAACTGGTAATATCCACGAGCTGGGGATAGTTCTCGAGCGGCCCCGTAGCTGCGCGCTCTGCCTCAGCTTTCTTTCGCTCTTCGGGCGATAACGGTGTAGCCGTGCCCATTTGACCGATGAGCGGCTTCACGGAGTGCAGAAGCAGGATTAGAAGCAGGGTTCCCAGGACTCGACTGCGACCAATCATTCCGTTGCAACTCCCCCGCAGCCTATCGACATTACTTCTCAGCATCTTCATTTGAGCGAACGGCGTCTGGTTGTATCAGCAGATCCTTATATACAACGCGGAGTTTCTCTTTCATCTCTTTGTATTTCTGGTAGAGCTCAACCTCGCGTTTTGCATCTTCGGTGCGCCCCAGCTTCTTATACAGAGTCGCCAGCCGGTAGTGGGCAGTTGCGTTTGTTGGCTCCAGCTGCACTGACGATTCGAGCAACGGCAGAGCCTGATCTGGCTTGTTCATCCCGAGCAGTACCTTTGCGAGACCCAACTTCGCACTGGCATCGGCAGGTTGCATTTCAACCGCGGTGGAGTATCTCTTCAGGGCCATGCTTTCGTCGCCCTTGGTCACTGCAATTTCAGCGAGCTCGCACATGGC
>JBAVGI010000192.1:0-13775 GCA_049684755.1 Candidatus Sulfotelmatobacter sp. | reverse complement strand
ATCTTTCCCTGACATGGCCTGGCGGAATGCACTTCTGTGTTATTGGACATGCGTCACCATGTACTAGTGTGACTTGCCAATTTTTTGTGAGTGGCTAGGATCGAAAAAACTCAGTAAACACTTTGGTCTCATTCGGTTCCAGCGGACGGAGCAGTTCTGTTCCGAGGCGCTTGAGATCAGCTTCCAGGAGGGATCGTGCACTCATTCAATATCGCTGCAAACCGCCTGCAACGACTCACAATCATCGCTCTATCAGCCCTCATTCCGATCGCCTTCACTGTCCCGGCCTCGGCCGCGAGCCACCCCCAGGTCCTGCTTTTCAACGGAACGGGTACGATCGCGAACGATGTCAAAGCTGTCGAGACGATTCTTTCCGGCCTCGGACTCTCCTATGCCACAGCGGATTCAGCGCAGCTCAATGACATGAGCGAGAGCGAATTGAAAGCCTACAAGCTGCTGATTGTACCGGGCGGCAACTCGATTACGATCGGCAAGAACCTTCATACCACTACCACGGAAAATGTGCACAACGCGGTGAGTGCCGGCCTGCATTATCTCGGAATCTGCGCAGGCGGATTTTTCGGCGGCTATTCCGAATACAACGGATTGAACCTCACTTCAGGAGTCTGGTTTAACTACTACGCCGACGAAGAGAAAGGCATCCACAAAGCAGCGGTCGAAGTGAGAGGTGCAAAAGGAGACTCTCTTGATCAGTATTGGCAGGACGGTCCTGAGTTTTCTGGATGGGGCAGCATTGTTGGTGAGTATTCAAATGGCACCCCGGCCATCGTCGAGGGCAAGTCAGGCAGCGGCTGGGTCATCCTGTCCGGCGTTCACCCCGAGGCCCCTGCAAGCTGGAGGTACGGTATGAAGTTCACGACGCCAGTACAAACGGATAACGCTTATGCGGGAGTATTGGTCCTTGCCGCGTTAAACGGTACCTCGTTGCCGCACTACTGAACTTCACTGAGGTGAACTTCGATTTTCTCCCGTGAATGGCAAAACCAGCAGAAGGCCGGAAGTGAGCTTCCGGTCTTTTCTAGTTCTGAGCCATAGATCAGTTCATCTAGCGAAGGTGTTTTTCCTCTGGCGTACTTCCTTCCACCAGCTTCCATGAGTTTTCAATGTAGAAGTCACCAGCAACAAATTTTCCTAGTCCCACGTTAAGAGTTGCGCAGCGTTGGCGCAATTCGATCTCCTGCCCGTTGGATTCGATGGAAAGATCTACCCGGTAAAGGCCGGGCACCACCGGGAGCGCAGGGCAGTAAAACTCGATCATTCCATCGCCGGGTCCAAGCGGGAATCCTCCCTGCGAAGAATCGGTGGTGAGCTGAGCACACAGATACCCGCTGGGCCAATAGAGCGAAATTCGGAACACCGCCCCCGGGACGATTTGCCGGGCGCGATAGCCTAAGCGAGCGACCATCGGATGACCGGTTTGAATACCGTCGGCAGAGTCGAGTGCACGAAAGGAAATGCCGGTGCATTGCGCCGGGGAATCTAGCTCTGCAGCTTCGATCGGCCTCGCGTCGTCGCCGAAGGTCATCTGCTGATATTCGTCGATGACTTCTCTGGGAGGGCCATCCGCAACCATGCGGCCATGACTCATAAGGATGGCCCGGTCGCAGAGACGGTAGACGGCAGCGAGATCGTGCGAAATGAAGACCACCGTGCGCCCTGAACGTCGCAGTTCTGAAAGACGCTCGAGGCATTTTGCCTGGAAAGCGGCATCGCCGACCGCCAGGACTTCATCGAGCAATAGAATGTCGGGATCCAGGTGTGCGGCGATGGAAAATCCCAAGCGCACATACATCCCGGAAGAATAGCGTTTAACCGGTACATCGATGTATTCGCTGACGCCTGAAAACTCGATAATACTATCGAGCTTCCGGCGTATTTCCGACCTTCTCATCCCCAGCATTGCGCCGTGCAACTGGATGTTCTCGCGGCCGGTGAGCTCCGGATGAAATCCCGAGCCCACTTCAACCAACGCAGCCATTCGACCTCGAACCGTGATCTCTCCGGTGGTGGGAGTTGTGATGCTCGAAAGAATTTTCAGGATAGTCGTCTTGCCGGCGCCGTTGTGTCCGACAATTCCCAGAGCCTCTCCGCGTCGCACCTGAAAGCTGACGTCACGAAGCGCCCACATGGGAGTCGATCGCCGCCGAAGAGCGTCCGCATACCAGCGCTTCGGGGATGGCCCGGTGGCTCGCAGCTTGTACTGCTTCGAGACTCGATCCAGTGCTATGTCGATCATCTTTGAATCTTTACTTTAACTCTTGCCGCATCCGGTTTGCGGCAATGTCGATGTCAAATTATGTCAGCCATTAAGGCTTCGGAAGACTTGAAGTAAGCGTACGCGGCCACCAGACACGCGAAGGCAATGCCGGCTGACATCGCCAGGCTTGACGTGTCCGGCGTCCGCCCCTCGATCAGCACCGTTCGGAAGTTCTCGATCAAGCCAGAGATGGGATCGAGCAAATAGAGCCTGCGAAAACGCAACGGCACCGCCTGTAGCGAGTAGACCACGGGAATAGTAAACATCCATACCTGCAGCAGGAGCGGCAAAGCAAGTCCGATATCGCGGAAGCGAACGTGTATTGCCGAGAACAACAAAGCGACGGCAGCAGCGAAGGCAGCCAACACAAGCATGATCGGAATCGCGTAGAGGACATTCCAGGTCGGCAAAACTCGGTAGTGAGCCATGAAGCCGGCGAGAATCGCACAGCCGATGACAAAGTCCATGAAGCCGGCCGCCAGGTACGACAGCGGAATGATCTCGCGCGGGAAATACATTTTGGTAAGCAGGTTCGGGTACAAAACCAGCCCATGCACGGCGTTGGAGATCGAGGCGGAAAAGAACAGCCAAGGCAGAAGTGCACACAAAACAAAAAGAGGATAAGGAATTCCGCCGGTAGAAACCGTGGTTACGCGGGTGAAGACAATTGTGTAGATGGTCATCAAGGCGAGAGGCTGGAGCGCTGCCCAGATCCAGCCAAGAGCCGATTGCTTGTAGCGGACCTTAAGTCGAAACAAGCTGAGTATCCAAAGCAGATCAGCGTACTTAACCAGAGTTTGCACGCCGCTGATGATCGTACCCAGTGAAAATGCCGGCGGGCGAATGATTCGCACCGGGCGCAGATCACCATGAGCCGCCTCAATTTGCCCAGCCACCGATGGTGATGACAATGTCTGGTCCGAGGGAACGGTGGATGAACCTACCGCTCCGTTAGGACGATCAGCCATCCTTGGTTCCCCTTTGGGTGAAAAATGACGCAGGCTCTCAGGCGCGGATTCCCGGCGAGAATCTGGCACGCGGAGCGAACTCGTCGGTTTTATGCATCTCGGCCTCTCTGATACCTCGCAGCCTGCCGGCCAGAATTTGGCCTATGTTACCAACGTGAGGCTGCCGCAAGAACTCATCGTGCTTGCAATTCAGCTCACAGATTTCGACCCCACCTGTTGAACGAGCGCCCCAGCCCATTTGCCGATCACGGATATAGTAGTAGGGCTGTCGCACCCTCTTGAACAAAAGTACGGGGGCCCGAAATCTCGGCTCGTCGAACTCCTCGCCAGGCCAATAAGCCCGACCCCACTCGCTTTCGGTACCGTTTCTTTTCCCACGAAGCAGACGTTTCAAGAAGCTCTTGGTTGTGCCAAGCTGTTCCTGCCGCGGGAGGCTGCGGAAGTACTGAAACCTCTTGCGATAATAGTTGATCATCCAAAGCGGGTGGATCTGAGAATTCTCCAGCACCCAGGTGTCGAAAATCGAGAAGACGCCCACTTCCTCTTGCATCGACTCGAGTTCGAGGATCACTTCCTGCGCAATCAGAACACCACCGCACATACCACCGAGACAATAAGGGCCGTGGGGCTGTACAGAACGCAGAGCAGCCACATACTCCTGCGCCAGGGTTCGCAACTCTTGTCTCGTGAAAGGACGTCCCCATATTAGGGGTGCGTGTCCCTGCACCTTGTAGACGGTCTGCTTGCTCCCCATGTGGCGAGCAAGCAATGATAGCCCGAAGGTATCTACTCCGGGGGCCGCGATGGCGAAAAACGGAACAATACCGTCACCCTCCTGTAGTTTCAGGAGGAGCGGGTCCGGTCGATTGTCCAGATTTTCCCGCAACAGCGGCGCGAACCCTTCGATCGTCGGGGCACGAAAGATTGCCGACACTGGGATATGCCTGCCGGTGATCTCTTGTATCTGTGCAATTAGCCGGACAGCCAGCAGCGAGTGACCGCCAAGGTCGAAGAAGCTGTCGCGAATTCCAACCTTTGGCACGCCAAGAACTTCTTTCCAGATTTCGACGAGCAATTCCTGGTCGCCGTCTAAGGGCTCAGAATGGCGTTCAGCAGCGCGACGGATGGATGCAGACGGGGTTACTTTCTGTTTCTCTTTTCTTCCCTTCTTCTCGGCTGTCATGTTTAGGTCGCCCGCGAGTCTTGGCAGACTGGGTAATGGCAGCGAGAGGATATGGCTATCAGGATCCGATACGACGCCTTCAAGAACAGACGCGTAGTCACTTAGCATGCGGCTGATACGTTCCCGCCTGAACAGGTTCGTGTTGTATTCCACTTGCGCCCACCATTGCCGGTCGACATCTTCGATGAGCGTCATGCTGAGATCGAAGATGGATCTCTCGCCGCTGACAACATAAGGAAACGCCGTTAGATCGCCGAATTTGTGAGATCGCACCGCGGACTTAAGAGTGGCAAACATGACCTGAAAAAGCGGATTGTAGCCGAGATTCCTTTCCGGCTGCAGTTCCTCCACTATTTTTTCAAAGGGAACGTCCACGTTCGAGAATGCGCCTAAAATGGTTTCGCGCACCTGAGCAATCACGTCCGTAAAGCGCGGATTGCCCGCCAAATTATCGCGCAGTACCAGCGTGTTCACGAAGAAGCCAATTAGCCCCTCGGTCTCCACACGATTACGTCCTGCGACCGGTATGCCCACCACGATGTCATGTTGTTGGGCATAGCGGGAAAGCAGAACCTTAAACGCGGCCAACTCCACCATGAACGGAGTAACCTGGCAACGAGCGGCGACGCGCTCAATTCCCTCGATTACGTCCTGCGGGATAGCCACGACCTCAACAGCGCCTTCGAAAGTTTGCTCAGGCGGCCGGGGCGCATCCGTTGCCAATTCCAGAAGCGCCGGCGCGCCTTTGAGTTTGTTTTTCCAGTAAGCAAGTTGCTGCTGGACTTCGTTGCAATGAAACCATTCCAGTTGCCACTCGGCAAAGTCGCCATACCGGATCGGCAGCGCAGGCAGAGGCGACGCTTCGCCGCGCGAGAAGGCTCGGTAAAGCTGTTCCAATTCCTTCGCGAAGATTTGTACCGACCAGGCATCCGTAATGATGTGGTGCATGGTGCAAAGAAAAACATGATCGAGGGGCGTAGCGCGAAAGAGCCGTACGCGAAACAAAGGAGCCTTGCTGAGATCGAAGGGTTCCTGAACTTCCCGGCGGGCAAGCTGATAGGCTTCCGCAGTCGGATCCGCAACACCGGTCAAGTCTGTGATCGGTATGGTTGCCGGGCACGCGCCTTCTACAACTTGGTGGAGTTTCTCGCGCTCAATCCGGAATGACGTGCGCAGGCTGTCGTGCCGGCTGACCATTTCCTGCACGCTGGACTGAAGTGCAGCCAGGTCCAGCGGACCTCTGAGCCACATGCCCAGATGCACGTTGTAGGCAGTATTTCCTGTTCGCAGCTGATCCAGGAACCACAGACGTTGCTGCGCCAAGGATGCTGGATAGGTATAGTTCGGGCTCGCCTGCAAGAGAAGCTCGATTAACTGGTTTTTCTCCTGCGCGTCGCGGGACGCCACATCCTGGCTTCGATACAGCATACCGATTAAACCTTCCTACTCAGAGGCACACGTGTCGCCAGTTAAAAAATCGTCTTGCCAGAAGTAAAAGATGGAAAACCGTGATCCGTAACCACAGCACTCTGCGTATGAATCCAGGGAAGAAGGCCAGGTACACCTGTGGTAACGTACACCTGTGGTAACAAAGACGGAAGTGACATCTGCAATCCTAAACTGCGTCTCAAAAATCAAAAAAATCCAATCACTCGGCCAGAGTCTTAAAGAGCTATTTTTTTACCATCACTCGCATCGCCCAGCCCGACCAGAGCCATCCAAAACACTATAACCCAGGACAGGCCTGTAGAATGTTCAAAATCGACAGAAAATCACATACAGTGAAATACTGATATTCCATTCGTCTCTTTTGGCGCATAGTCGCTGAACCGTCGGCCTCTGGCCTTGCCAGCAGGGGTATACTAGGTGCTTGAAAGGCTGCCTTAAAGCCTGATCGCAGGGTAGCTAGAGATACCATCCTCCCCACTGGCGCCATCAAGGATGTGATTTAAGGATCTCATTTGATGACTCGATTGGCGTACCCGGCTTCCTTTGCCCAGCAGAGACTATGGTTTCTGGATCAACTTGACCCTGAAACTGCAGCGTATAACCTTCCCCGCGCCTTCCGGATTACCGGTCCCTTGGATGTTGGCGTCCTGCACCAAGCTTTCCAGACGGTGGTAAAGCGTCACTCGAGCCTGCGCACGGTATTCGACTCCGTTGAAGGTGAAGCGCGGCAAATCGTATTGTCCGATGTGGAAGTGGAGATTCCAGTCGTCGATCTGGCCGGAATCCCGCCCCAGGAGCGCGAGTCTGAGGCTCTACGGATTGCCAGCGAAGAGGGTAAGAAGCCATTCGATCTAAGCGAGGGGCCTCTACTGCGGCCCCTGTTGCTACGCCTGGACCAGGAAACACATTTTCTCGTCCTGATAATTCATCACATCATCACCGATGGCTGGTCGATCGCCCTGCTGTTCCGCGAGGTAACGAAATGTTACGCCGCTTTGACGAAGAATGAGACACCGGCGCTTCCAGAGCTGACTTTGCAATACGCCGAGTATGCGCAGTGGCAACGCGAGTACATGAGCGGCGACCTGCTCAAGGGGGAGATCGAACACTGGAAATACAGGCTCGCGGGCGCGCAAACGCTGCTCGACCTGCCCACAGACCACCCGCGTCCCAGCAGCTACAGTTGGCACGGCGCCTCCGAGGAAGTCAGCCTGAACAGCTCCATCCTGGCCAAGCTGAAGGCGCTCGCGCAAGCGGAGAGTTGCACGCTGTTCATGCTTACCATGGCTGCGTTTCAGGCTTTGCTTTGGAGGTACACCAACCAGGAGAGCATTCTGGTCGGAACTCCGATCGCCGGCCGCAGCGAGATTGAAATTGAAAACATGATCGGCTTGTTCGTGAACACGCTGGTCTTCCGCGCTGATTTCACGCATAACCTTAGCTTCCGGGAATTGATTCGCCAGGTGCGATCCTTCGCTCTGGAAGCGTACAACCATCAGGATGTTCCCTTTGAGAAACTTGTCGAAGAGTTGATCCCGCAGCGTTCGCTGGAGACGCATCCTCTGTTTCAAGTAATGTTCACCTTCCAGAATATTCCCAAACAAGTGTTCGAGATTCCCGGACTGAAGATTAAGGAGATGGGGTTCGAGGCCGGGATTGCGAAGTTCGATCTCTCCGCCGAAGTTTGGGAGAACGACGAGTTCCACTGCCAGTTTGAATACAATACCGATCTCTTTGAGCAATCGACAATTCGCCGAATGCTGGCGCACTTCGAAAAATTGTTGAGCGCGGTGGTTGACAACCCAGATTTGACGGTGGCGCAGATTCCGATCATGAGCGCTGCGGAACGGCAACAGGTGCTGATTGACTGGAATAGGACCGTCGCCGACTATTCCAGAGATTTGCCGCTGCATCGGGCCTTCGAGAAGCTGGTGAATATCCGCCCCGGTGCGACAGCCCTGCTGTTCGCAGGAAAAAAATGGAGCTACCGGGAAGTCAATGACGAAGCCAATCGCCTGGCGCACCGGCTCATCGAGGCCGGAGTCGGATCAGGTTCTCTGGTTGGGATTTTTCTGGAACGTTCTGCCGAGATGGTGGTCGCGCTTCTTGGGGTGCTCAAGGCCGGAGCTGCTTATGTTCCGCTCGATGCAGGGAATCCGCCCGAACGTCTCAAATTTCTGATTGAAGATGCGGCTCTGTCGAGCATCGTGACTCATTCGTCGATCCAGGCTGAACTGCCGAGTAATGCGCAAAACGTCCTCGTGTTGGATACGGTTGACGACGATATCAACGATGAGGCCAGCAGCAATCCTCTGGTCTCAGTTTCCAGTGACCAGCGCGCATATGTGATCTACACGTCGGGTTCAACGGGAGTTCCAAAGGGGGTAGAAGGAACGCACCGGGCCTCGATGAATCGCTTCTCCTGGATGTGGAAGGCCTATCCCTTCAAGAGCGACGAGGTGTGTTGCCAAAAAACGAATCTCGGATTTGTCGACTCCATCTGGGAGATTTTTGGTCCGTTGCTGGCTGGAGTCCCGAACGTAATCATTCCGCAAGAGGCGGTGCGCGATCCTGAGGAGATGTTGCAAGTGCTGGCCCGGGAGCGCGTGACTCGCATTGTCCTGGTGCCCTCTTTATTGCGTACGCTTCTCGATCACGCTCGAGATCTGCAAGCGCGGGTGCCGGACTTGAAACTCTGGTCGTGCAGCGGCGAGATTCTGCCGGCGGATTTGGCCAAGCGGTTTCGCGAGGCTTTCCCGGAAGCCACTCTGCTGAATATTTATGGGGCATCGGAAGTTGCCGCGGATGTAACTTGCCATCAAGTTTCCGAGAGCGACATAGCTTCCTCGGTGGCCATTGGCAGACCGATCAGCAACACGCAAGTCTATTTGGTGGATGAGTACGGCGAGCCCGCCCCCATTGGAATTCGGGGTCAGATTTTTGTCGGCGGGGACAACCTGGCGCAGGGATATTTGAATCGGCCGGAGTTGACGGCGGAACGTTTTGTTGCCAACTGGCTGGCGCCACAGCTCTCCCCGCGTTTGTACCGCACTGGTGACCTGGGCCGCTTTCGCGGCAATGGCGAGATCGAATACCTGGGCCGGGTCGATAACCAAGTCAAGCTGCGGGGAATGCGCATCGAGTTAGGCGAAATCGAGTCGGTGCTCGCGGCGCATGATGACGTAGCCGAAGCGGTGGTCATGGTGAATGGGGAGGGTGAGCAGCAGAAACTATCGGCTCACCTGGTGATGAAGAATCACTCGGAACCTTCGGCTGGAGAGTTGCGGCGTTATCTGCGGACGAAACTACCAGAACACATGGTGCCCGCCGGCTATTGGCGGGTGGAGGCATTGCCGCTATTGCCAAGCGGCAAAGTGAATCGCCCCGCGCTGGCAGGTTGCGGAGAACCGTTGGTGGATCGCCAGGAGTTGACCGCTCCACGGAATGAAGCGGAAGCGAAGCTGGCGGAAATCTGGCAAGAATTGTTGCAAGTGGAGCAAGTGGGAATTGAGCAAAACTTTTTCGAGCTGGGGGGGCATTCGTTGCTGGTGCTACAGGTGACAGCGCGAATCCGGAGAATCTTTGAAGTGGAGTTGGCAGTCCGCAGTGTGTTCGAAGCGCCGACGATTGCGGGACTGGCGCTGGAAGTACAGAAGGCGCAGGCGATGGGTCTGAAAGCCCGATCCCCGATTCTGCAACGGCGTCAACGCAACCAGGTCGCGAGCCGCGAAGCTCTGCTGGCACAACTCGATAATCTGTCTTCTGCGGAGTTGCAGAGTTTGCTGCAGCGTGTACTCGACGGAAAGCAGCCCGCATAGAGATTGTAGATTACGAATGCAGTGATTTAATTTTGCTCGCCAGATTTTTGGGATTTTCCATATGTGCGTCCACGAATTAGTAGGAATACAAGCCCATGCACTCGCCGACGCCGTTGCCGTCACGGACGGTGACCGTAAGCTCACTTACGGGGAAATGAATGCGCGCGCCAATCAGCTGGCCAACCTTCTACGCTCGCTCGGAGTCAGAGCGGAGGTACCTGTCGCTCTCTTCCTGGAGCGCTCTCCAGAGCTGCCCACGGCTGCTTTGGCCGTGCTGAAAGCGGGCGGAGCTTATGTGCCGCTGGATCCTGGTTATCCTTCCGCGCGTATTGCGATGCTATTGCAAGATTCTGGTGCGCCAGTCGTGCTGACCCATTCTTCCCTAGCCAACAAACTACCTTCCGGAAGTTGGAAAAAGATTGTTATCGACTCCACGGAAGCCGAGATATTTAGGCATTCCACTGCAGCACCAAACATTAAGACCAATCCTGAGGACTGCGCCTACGTTATTTTCACCTCAGGTTCCACCGGCCGGCCCAAAGGCGTGCAGATCACGCATGCCAACCTGCTAAACCTGGTGCGCTGGCACCAGCGAGCTTTTAACATCACGGCGGCCGACCGGGCCACGCTGCAAGCGAGTCCGGGCTTTGACGCAAGCGTTTGGGAGATGTGGCCGTATCTCACAGCCGGGGCGAGCGTCCATATTGTGGACGACTCCATTCGCACCGCACCGGATCTTCTTCGAGACTGGATGGTGGCTAACGGAATAACCGTCAGCTTCGTTCCCACAGCAGTTGCCGAGCAGATGATCGATCTACCATGGCCAACTCAAACCTCACTTCGAGTTTTGTTGACGGGTGCGGATTGCCTCCGTCGCTACCCACCGCGCGGACTGCCTTTTGCTTTGATTAACAATTACGGTCCAACCGAATGTACGGTAGTTGCGACTTCCGGGGAAATCGGGCCCAACCACCAAACCGACGACGCGCCCTCCATCGGACGACCGGTCGACAACGTGGACGTTTACATCGTGGACGAAGAATCAAAGCCGGTAGCTGACGGCGTTCCAGGAGAGCTGCTCATAGGAGGCGCCGGCGTTGGACGCGGATATTTAAACCTGCCTGAACTGACGGCTCAAAAATTTATAGCTGACCCTTTCAATAGTGCAGCCGGGGCACGTCTTTACCGCTCAGGTGATCTCGCTTGCAAGCTTCCGGACGGTCGAATCGCATTTGTCGGACGAATGGATGAGCAGATCAAAATCCGCGGATATCGCATCGAACCGGGCGAAATCAGCACGGCCCTCAATCGGCATCCTGCAATCAGTTCGAGTTGCGTCGCCGCTTATGCCGACGATTCAGGCGAGAGCCGACTGGCCGCATATATCGTCCCGCAACCGAACGCACCTCTGGCTTCGGCGCAGCTCCAAAGTTTTCTTGGGGAATTTCTTCCCGAGTACATGGTGCCTGCGATTTTTGTGAAACTTGAAAGGATCCCGCTGACGCCGAACGGCAAAGCGGATCGGTCGGCTCTTCCAAGACCCACAGCTGACAACACACTGGACGATGCTCCGTTCGCGCCTCCGCAATCTGAAATCGAGCAATGGCTGGCGGGTTTCTTGACCGGTCTTCTAAAAGTGGATCGAGTAAGCCGAGACGATAACTTCTTCAATCTGGGCGGCCATTCGCTGATGGGAGCTCAACTGATTGCCAAGGTGCATCAACGTTTTGCAGTGGAGCTTTCACTGAGAAGTCTTTTCGATCATCCGACAATTGCGGAAATCTCGGCTGAGATTGAGCGATTACTTTTCGCCAAAGTAGAGACGATGACTGATGAGGAGGCACAGCGCCTCTTAGAATCTCTTCCCGGAATCCCAGCATGACCGCGGCCAGCGCGCCACCCTCTGTACCGCCCGCCGAAGACCGCGTGCTCAGTCTGTATCAACTGCTCGATCCGGACGTGCTGGCGAATCCATATCCTCTCTACCAGAAGCTGCGCAGTCACGACCCGGTGCACTGGGATCCCTTTCTGCATGCGTGGGTCGTGACCCGGTATTCGGACGTGGTCCACGTGCTGCACCATTTTTCTGCAGAACGCACGCCCACGCCAGAACAGTTGAGTGCGCTGAACCTTTCGGCGCTTAATCCGATTGCGGAGGTCATGGTGCGCCAGATGTTGTTTCTGGATCCGCCAGATCACACTCGCCTGCGCACGCTCGCCTCCGCGGCATTCACGCCACGCAGAGTGGAACAGCTTCGCTCGCATATTCAGGAAGTGATGGACTCACTGCTCGACGCGGTTGTCGCCAAAGGGTCGATGGACGTGATTGCCGACTTTGCCGGCCCAGCGCCGGCAATCGTAACTGCTGAACTCCTGGGCGTGCCGGCCGCTGACCATATACAGCTCAAGGAATGGTCACAGGATTTTGCCGAAATGCTGGGAAACTTTCAGCATAATCCAGATCGCTTTTCGCGCGTGTTGCAAAGTGTCGAAAACCTGACCAGCTATTTTCGCTCGGCCATGCGCGAGCAGCAGGCGCACCCGCGCGAGGGATTAGTCCAGGCCATGATGAGCGCTGAGATCGAAGGTGCCCGGCTTACCGAAGAAGAGATCATCGCCAATCTGATTGTCACGATGGTCGGCGGTCAGGAAACCACCACGAACCTGATTGGCAACGGCGTGCTGACTCTGTTGCGCCATCCGGCTGAGTTAGACCGCTTGCGCGCGGATTTATCTCTTATCCCGGGGGCAGTAGAAGAGTTGCTCCGCTACGAAAGTCCCAGCCAGCACACTGCAAGACTGGCCCCCGCCGATGTCGAACTTGGAGGCAGGCAGATTCGAAAGCGTCAAGCTGTAATCGCGGTCATGGGCGCGGGCAATCGCGATCCCGAACGATTTCCAGAGCCAGATCGGCTGGATATCGCGCGCAAGAATAATCAACACCTTGCATTCGGGTGGGCCGCGCATTTTTGCTTCGGGGCGGCATTGGCGCGGCTTGAAGGTCAAATTGCCTTACGGACGATTTTACGGCGGCTGCCTCAACTAAGCCTGAACATGCAGGAGCCACTGGTGTGGCGGCATAATCTCGGGCTGCGGGGGTTAATCTCGTTGCCGGTAGAGTTCACTGCAAGCGATGCAAAGCAAAACTGTAGTTTTTCGGACTAAGAGCGGTACAGAGTAGTGCCAGAATACTCCGACACAAAACGAAAGCTGCTGCAAAAGTATTTCCTCGGTGAGCTAGGCTTTGAGCGCGCGGCTGAGGAAATTCCACGACGCAAGCTCGGGGAAATCGTTCCGTTGTCCTATGCCCAGGAGCAGGTGTGGCTGCATGCTCAGCTGGCTCCCGAAATTCCGCTCTACAACGAACCAGTTACGATTCACTACTCCGGACCGTTGAATGTCGGCGCGCTTGAACATAGCTTTAACGAGATTCTCCGTCGCCATGAAGCATGGCGAACCGCTTTCACTGTAGTGGATGGCCAGCCAGTTCAGGAAATCACACAAAATCTTTCCGTCTCACTTCCGGTTATCGATTTGCGCAGTCTCCCGCAAGAGCAACGCGATGCCACGGCCATCGCACTTGCCACTGCTGACGCCAGAGTTCCTCTCGACCTTAGGCAGGTTCCGCTTTTTCGAGCGAGGCTGATTCGTCTCGACGAAGAACAGTACCGCCTGTATCTAACACTCAGCCACATTATCTTCGACGGGGTGGCGATTTATCGCGTCTTTCTGCCGGAACTTGCAACGCTCTACAAAGCGTACGCAGCCGGCGCGGCATCGCCGTTACCGGAACTGGATATTCAGTATCCCGATTATGCATGTTGGCAGCGCGGCGCCATCACGCGTGAAGTTCTCGCGAAAGATCTTGAGTACTGGCGCGAGAAGCTTAGTCGTCCGTTGCCCGAAAACTATTTACCCACGGATCGTCAACATGGACGATTGCAATCGTTTCGCGGTTCGATGTACCCGTTCCGATTGAGCGCGGCCCTGACCACTGGATTAAGAGAGTTCAGCCGCGCTGAAGGGGTATCGCTCTTTCACGCGCTGCTGGCGAGTTTCGCCGCGCTGCTCTATCGCTA
>JBAVGI010000191.1:0-1607 GCA_049684755.1 Candidatus Sulfotelmatobacter sp. | reverse complement strand
TGATTCGCAATCGCAAGACGCGCCAGCCGATGGCTCCGTTCAATGGCACGTCCGATGAAATGGCCGCGCTCGGGCGCTTCTTCCGCGAGCAGGGGCTTTACACGTTCGTGCGCTGGAACACTTTCTTTACCAATCCTCCGCTGTGCATCAACGAACAGCAACTGCGCGAAGCGTTTGCCATTATCGATCGCGGGCTGGAGATTACGGATAAGGCTGTGGGAGATTAGGTTTTAATTGTGGTCGTGCAGCGCTTCAGAACTTTCCATTGATGATGTCATTCCGAGCGCGCCGAAAGCGCGGGGGGGCCCGCTTCTCAGGTCCTCATCCTGCGAATAGTCGAAGGACCTCATACCTGTTGGCGCGGCTGTATGTCTTAAGGGATTTCTCAGCTATGATGGTTGTCGACTCAAAGGCAGAAAAGTGGCCTTGTAGGTGTTAGATGACAATCGGCATCGGGGCCCTCGCAACGAGCGAAATCGGCAGGCAGAGAAACCTCATTCCCGACACAGCTATCCTCATTGCCGATACGATGGGATCGTACGGAGACGTCGATTCTCACTCCCGGCTGCACAAAGTATTCATGTTCCCCGAGGTCAGCCTTTATGCTGCAGTGGCGGATCAAGTCGATAGGGCTGCCGAGTTGCTGGTGGTCCTGACGAAGATCCTTGAGGCTATCCCCAATCCCGAGCGAAACTACGGTAGCATCGTGAGAGCACTAGCGACTGCGTGTTACCTATACAAAAGAGACAAATTCACCATACACCAATTCCCAAAACTGCGCCTACCCCCCAAGGAAATCGATCCGCCGACAGCATCGCCGGAGTTAAATGCCATTGTACAAACGGAATGGGAAAAATTCTCGATCGGCTGTGACCTGATCATCGTTGCATTTGACTGCGACGGGAGAGCCTGCCTATTTGAGGTTGATGGCCCCGAGCACGAGATCCGCAATATGTATTTTCCGGGCTTCAGCGCGATTGGATCAGGATGTACAAACGCGTTGTTCTGGCTTTCAAGGAGACAGCACACCTTGGGATTGCTCCCACTGCGCGCCGGCTATCACGCCTACGAGGCCAAGCTCATGGCTGAAGCATCTCCGCACGTAAACGAGCACCTCGATATTCTCGTCGCAACGCGCGATGAACACTGGTTCAGTACGACGCATTCATCGCTCCATACGGAGAAGCCGCACCCCGAAATTAATATGAAAACCTTAAAGAGGCTATGGAAGCGCTACTCCCCGAGAGATACATCCGAACTTGGGGCGGAGAAGTCGCCAACCCACTAGGAGAAATCCAGAACGCCTCTGTGACATCCCACTTTGTGCGCAGCCCGCAATTCGTTGCATGCCCAGCAGAGGCAGTAGAGGCGGGTGGTCCAGCCTAACTCCGGGTGCCTTCGCTTGGGCGGGATTTTTCCCTGGACCGTTGCCCCCCAGGCGCTACGGCCAGCGCTGCGACCCATGCAGCACTCTTGCGATCTCCACGGCTTCCGCCCCCACCCGGTACACAGCAATGAAGGGAAGAGGAGAAAACACCAGTTCACGAGTGCCGCTTATTCTGCCGAGGCGACCTTGCCTCGGGAAGGATGCGAGCGACGCAATCCCT
>JBAVGI010000190.1:0-2708 GCA_049684755.1 Candidatus Sulfotelmatobacter sp. | reverse complement strand
TGTTCCGGCATGGACTTGGAAAACCTGAAGGGATTGTTGGGGCGGTCGCCAGAGCAAAATCTTGAAGACTCCCAAATCATGGTTCGACTGTTCCGCTCCCTTTACGAATTTCCCAAGGTGACAATCGCTGCGGTGAACGGCGCGGCTGTTGCGGGTGGCACGGGTCTAGCTTTGCTGTGCGATTTCACTCTCGCCGTGCCCGACGCCAAGTTCGGCTATACCGAAGTTCGCATCGGATTTGTCCCCGCCATCGTTTCCACTTTTTTGCTGCGCCAGGTCGGAGAGAAGCAGGCTCGCGATCTTTTGCTGACCGGCAGAATTTTCGGAGCAGACGAGGCGTTACGAATGGGGTTAATCAACGAAATCGTTGCGCCCGAAAAATTATTGGCTCGCGCGCGTGAGCTGGCTGCGCTCCTGATGGAAAACAGCCCAGCTTCGTTGCGTGCAACCAAGAAGCTGCTAAACGACCACGCACGCGCCGAACTGGATACGCAGATCGACGCAGCGGTGCGCGAGAATGCCGCGATCCGAACCACCGCCGACTTCCGGGAGGGCATCGCATCATTTCTCGAAAAGCGCAAACCAGTGTGGAAGGGCGAATGAGTTCTAAAAATCACGCGGTCAATGAAACCCGGCTGCGGGTGCGTTACGCGGAAACCGATCAGATGGGGGTGGTTTACCATTCCAACCACTTCATCTGGTTCGAAGTGGGACGGGTCGAACTGTTGCGGCAGTTAGGCTTTTCCTATCGCGATATGGAGAGTAAAGACGGACGCTTCATTGCTGTAGCCGAGGCCAAATGCCGCTATCGCTCGCCGGCACACTATGATGAAGAAATTGTCGTACGCACCGAAATGTTGAACGTGCGCGATTCCGTCATCCACTTTGGTTATGAGTTAAGGAGCAGTGACGGTAGCACGCTCCTCGCGGAAGGCGAAACCACGCACATCGTCACGGATGCAGAAATGAAGATTGCAACCCTGCCGGAAAAATACTTAAAGATATTTCGCGCCGCTGTGGGAAAGCGAAACGGGAACCCTTCTTGAACGCACTACACCTTAACGGCAACGATCTTACTCTGGAGGCGGTGCGCGAAGTCGCCGATCAACACCGGCCCGTACTTTTGTTAGCAGAGGCGCGCGAAGCCGTCGAGCGGGCTCGCGCCATCGTCGATGAGATCGTCGTCGGCAACAAACTGGCCTATGCGATCACGACCGGGGTGGGCAAGCTCAGCGATGTGCGGATCGCAGGCGACCAGATTCGCGAACTGCAGGTCAACCTGGTGCGCTCGCACGCCGTTGGCGTGGGCGAACCACTGTCGGTGGCTGAAACTCGCGCCATGATGCTCTTGCGCGCCAACTCTCTGGCGAAAGGTTATTCAGGTGTGCGAGCAATTGTCATCGATACGCTCTGCGAAATGGTGAACCGCGGCGTAACGCCGTTTGTGCCGTCGCAAGGCAGTGTGGGCGCCAGCGGCGATCTCGCTCCCCTTGCGCATCTAGCGCTGGCTTTGATCGGCGAAGGCGAATGCGTCGACGCGGGAGCGCGCATTCCCAGCGAAACCGCGTTGAAACGGGCGCAGATCAAGCCGCTGGTATTGGAAGCAAAAGAATCTATCTCGCTCATCAACGGCACGCAAGCCATGCTGGCCGTGGGAACACTGGCATTGCTAGCCGCAGAGACGTTAGTCGATTCTGCCGACGTGTTGGGCGGCCTGTGCTGTGACGCGCTCAAGGGAACCGACACGGCGTTCGATGAACGAATCCACAAGGCGCGCCCGCACAGCGGACAGATGACTAGCGCGGCAAATCTGCGCAAGATGCTGGAAGGCAGCCAGATTCGCGAATCGCACCGAGAATGCGGCCGCGTGCAGGACGCTTACTCATTGCGCTGCATCCCTCAAGTTCATGGCGCGGTGCGCGATACGCTGGCTCACTGTCGTGAAGTGTTTGAGATCGAGGCAAACTCGGCGGTGGATAATCCGCTCGTATTCACCACGACTCGTGGAGCGACGGACGCCTTCGTCCGGCCGCCCGGCTTGCACGAGGAAGCCGCGCCCGAAGGCGATGTCATCTCCGGAGGAAATTTCCACGGCGAGCCGCTCGCCTTCGCTTTGGATTTTTTGGCAATCGCTCTCACCGCTCTCGCTGGCATCAGCGAGCGCCGGATCGAACGGCTGGTGAATCCTGCGCTTAGCGAAGGCTTGCCACCATTCCTGGCCCACGGCGCAGGACTGAATTCTGGTTTCATGATGGCGCAGGTTACCGCAGCGGCGTTGGTAAGCGAAAACAAAGTGCTGGCACATCCCGCGTCGGTCGATTCGATTACCACCTCGGGCAACAAAGAGGACTACGTCTCCATGGGAATGACGGCGGCGAACAAGCTGCGGCGCGTCGTGGAGAATACGCGAAACGTATTGGCCATTGAAGCGATGGCTGTAGCGCAGGCGATCGACTTCCTCGCACCGCTGACGACCTCGAAACGCGGGCAGGCAGCGCACGCGGCGATTCGGGCGGTTTGCCCTACAGTAGATAAGGATCGCGTCATGTACAAAGATTTCTCGCGGATTGCGGAGTTGATCGCAAGCGGAAAGGTCGCGGAGGTCATCCGCTGAAGAGCACGACCGTCAGTTGAGGGTAGAGCCGGGCCGCGCCCGGCGGACAGCCGAGGGCGGCAGTCCCCACATAAACTCTTCCTACGCCGTCTAG
>JBAVGI010000189.1:0-1998 GCA_049684755.1 Candidatus Sulfotelmatobacter sp. | reverse complement strand
TAAATGCACTGTCACTCTATTGAATGCACTGTCACCGTAACCGCCGTCGAGAAGCTGACTGCGCGGACGCTGCGAGCCGGCAAACGCGGGCCGAAGCCAAAGACAAATCGCTGACGGGAAGCTAAGGCGTCTGTTGAATGCACTGTCACCGTATTTCGTAATTCGTAATTCCCTCACCGTAATTCCGAGAGTGAACACGCGCGCAGGGGTGCTACGCGTCTTTGCGCACACTCCGCCTGTCATTGTTTCTTTTCTTACGAGTCGCAGGAGCTGGTTCCTTTGGGTCAACCTTGCTGTCACTCGAAGACGAAGACTCGGCTTTAACTCCATTAGTCGAGGCGCTCGATTTATTCTGTCCCGCGTCAGTTTCTTCCATGCCTATCCGGTTGCGTCCCACGCATACCTTCTGTGGTACCCATGCAATCTATCCGGTTGTCTCCCACAACGGTGGGGAATATAGTTCTGGTCATAGGCCGATAGGCGGCCTGATGGAGAGACAGATGACGACTTATCCGGTTTACGAAGTAGGGCGGCACGACTTCACCGCTGACTGTCAGCCGATTGGTCAAGCCGCTACGGAAGATGAAGCGATGGCCCTGCTGGCTCGTTACTTCGACGCTAGCGACGCCCCTGCCAAGGTCGAGTTGGCGGATCGCGATGTTGGTAGCAGCCAGCTTCGGGCTTACTGGCCAGTGTGGGGCTAAGCCATGATGGCCCCCGCTCACGCTGACGTTTTTAAGTGGGAAGATTTACCCTTCCCAAAATCCCTTCCGCAATTCCAAAAGCTGTTCCCGACTGACGATGCTTGCGCCCGCTATCTTGAGGGCGCGCGCTGGCCGAAGGGCTTTGAATGTCCCCACTGTGGCGAGAGGGGTGAGCCGTTCCGATTTGAGGGCCGCCCTGGCGTTCTGCGCTGCCGTGGCTGCCGCCGCGACATATCTCTGACGGCCGCAACGGTCATGGAGCGAACCCATACACCGCTGACAACATGGTTTTGGGCCGCCTATCTCGTTTCCAGCATGACGCCCGGCCTTTCTGCCGTTCAATTTCAGCGCCAACTTGGCCTCACAAGATACGAGACGGCCTTCCAAATCTTGCACAAGTTGCGCGCCGGAATGGTGCGGCCGGATCGGGACCGGATTGGCGGCAATCTCGCCCGTAAGGATCACATCGAGGTCGATGAAACATGGGTCGGCGGCAGCACGCGCGGCGAAGGTCGAGGCGTCCACGATCAAACACTGGTTATCGGCGCGGTTGAGGTTCGCCAGCGGCCCCCAAAGAAGGGCGATAAGCCGGAACGGAAGGGCGGACGCTACGCGGGACGGCTTCGGCTGGACGTTATGCCAGACCGTACCGCCAAGAGCCTGTGCGGCTTTGTCGAGAGCGCGGTTGAGCCGGGGGCCATCGTCATTACCGATGCGGCACCAAGCTACGCTGGACTCGGCAAGCTTGGCTACGCCCATCTGCCGGTTGTCGAGGCCAACGATCCCAAGGTTGCCGAGGAATATCTGCCGATCATCCACATGGCCTTTAGCAACTTGAAGGGTTGGCTTCGCGGCACGCACCACGGTGTCAGTCCGCAACACCTGCAAGCCTATCTCAATGAGTTCGCCTTCCGCTTTAACCGCCGCTTCTACCCTTTCAACACGTTCCGCTCGCTGCTCGGCATTGGGGCCAATGGTGAAAGCCCGACCTATGACGGGCTCTACAGCGGCGGCTGGAAACACCCTGCGGTTAGTGGTCATGGGTGAAAACCGGATAGGCATAGTTCAAAGTCTTGTAGGTGCGGATGCAACCGCTCATCACCTTATAAAGATAATCTGCCGGCTCGCTTTCACCGAAGATTTCGCTGTTGCGCGAATGCGACCTGACGGCTCCCATCAGGTACATCGTCCGGGTCAGCGGCTCATCACCGCTTTTGACGGCGCGGGCGGATACTGGCGCAATACCGCGAGCAGACTTCGGTGCAGGGTGAAAGGTGTTATGGCGGATCGTGGT
>JBAVGI010000188.1:0-32822 GCA_049684755.1 Candidatus Sulfotelmatobacter sp. | reverse complement strand
GGCGTCGCCCACCCGTTCAGGCTTAAGCACCAGGCATCCGCAGGGGCCGCGGTTGATCGCTTCGATTTGATTCGGGATCAATCCGCAGCTGCCAGCCAGGAAAAGGACTGGCGGAGAGGGAGGGATTAACATCCACCGCCTTAATTTTGCCAACAACACTGGCAAATTTCTGCTCTTACTACCAACGCTACCAGTCACTTGCGACCGAGCGTAGCTGCATTTTACCAATATCGTTGGAAAAATAAATAGGGTACCTTTTGGTAGCAATGGTAGTCACCATTTGGACGCGGACGCGGCGGACCACTGCACTTGGTTGTCAATGGCTCACGGAGCGACGCCCGTCGGCGTCCTCTCGTCCACGTGCCTTTGACGAGAGTGTGGTACGTAGCGCCGCAGGCGTTATGAAGTCCGCATTCTTATCCAGTGCGCCGCGAACGTCGAGTCTTCTGCCGAGATCGGTGCAGATTTGTTGCGCCCGTGATGCTGATTCGGTACGTGACCAGGGCCGTCGAGACTCCATATTGTGCGGCAATGTCAGCGACTGACATACCGTCATTCAAATTGTGGAAGAATGAGGCCCAAGGCATCATAGCGGCAGCTCCGACGCCATATGCCTCGTGTTCCTGCGACTGAAGGTAATCGCGGCTCGAAAGACCTCCGCCGATGTCTCGAACAGTAGTCGGCTGATGGCGAAGGAAAATGTGTGAGATCTCCTCCATCAGGGTAATGCGTCTCCGACGGAGGTCATGCGCGGGATTCAGAATGCAAAGATAAGTCGCGTCGGGCAGGGGCTCGGCATACACACCCGCCGACCAATGATCTCCAGCTCCGTCGAGCAAGTAAGAGCGCAAATCCTCGTCGATCGGCACATCTGCGAAGTCCATTAATGTAAGCCCCACTTTTGGAGCCAGATCAAACGGATCCAAAATGTCTTCAGCCTCTAGGCGGAGCAAACCCCGTAGCTTCTGAGCTTTGGGCTCCCAGAGACGAGATCTCGCGCTAAACGGTAGAAACATTCACCCCCGCTTGGGCCGAAGTTGGTCGCTCATCGTCTCGTACGCTGTTCTGAACAGTTTTGAGAGCGCCGCGGCAGTCTTCTTATTCAGATTCTTGTCTGCCCTGAGGTACAGCTCAACCACATCAGGCGTGTTGTGAGTGATTTTGTTTTTCGTTGACGGAGCGGAAAGTTCCTTTCCTTCACTGAACTCAGCCGGGTTGGCAGGTAACCATTCACATAGTGTGAGGAAAGTGCTTACCTCAAGGTCCTCCGGCTCGGCGCGTTCAACGCGCGATATCGTCGGAACCTTCAGACCAGTTTGGTTAGCGACATCTTGCAGCGTAAGATTGTCCCGTTCGCGCTTTCGGTGTACCAGCAAACCCAACCGACGCACATCAATTTTTCTTGGCATTGGCCTCCAAAGCAGACAGTCGTAAACGTCTCAAAATAGTGTAGTTCTCTTTTACGAGAGTTTCTAGTTGACAATATCGACTCTCGGCGCATCTAATATTATCGTGGGCGAGAACATCTCGTGAAAGGGAAACAGCAACCGATGAATACCACTTCCGAAATACAACAACCGCATCCGCACCACCACGTCATCCACTACACGGTGGCGAGAAGTCGGTTGATTATTACGAGAGAAATCCCTTCATCAGTTTCCTGCCTGATAAATCCTCGGAGAAATCTGAGGGCGACGTCTGCGGAATATGGGACTGCCCTATGCATCGCGGTTGGGTTCCGGGCGAGGCTGGTCATCCGGTGTCGTCTTGGTTGGCCCCTTCACTCTTTGGCGGGTTCGTGTTCGCCTTCAAGATCGAAGGCGAGCCTGAACTCGTCATGTCGAAGGCCGCGAAGTCAGCGGCGAAGTCATAGTTTCTTCACACCCTCACAGTTTCGGATATTTCAAAGCTGATGTTGAAAGCCTTGTTGATCTGACCCTGAGCGAGTTCGCCTTGCTGCGGGGACAAATACCTCATAGTCATCTCGAGGCTCTCGTGGCCCAGCCAATGCTGTACGGTCCGGGGATCAACGCCGCGCCGTAAGGCCCACGTCGCGAACGAATCTCTGAACTTATGCAGCCAGAAGTCCTTTGGGTCCATTCCGGCCCGCGTCGCGGCGGCTTTGCAGAGTCGGAGGAAGTGGCCTTCGATTTTGTCGTCGGTGGTGAACACGTAACGTGTAGCCGGATTCTTTACCCGCCATTCCGACAATCTTGATGCCAGTCCACGCTCCAAAGGAACCACGCGAGCCTTCCCGGTCTTTGTCCTGAAGCCCTTCTTGGTCTGGAACTTAACCGTCGGCGTGGGCCCGAGGTTCAGATCGGTCCACTCCAAGTGGCTCATCTCACGCTCGCGTGCCCCGCTTTTCAGCAGGAATTCGAAGGCCAGCACATCGCGTTCCTTGGTGATGACGAAGAAGAACTTGGTTATCTCCTCTTGCGTGTACGCTTCGGGTGTCTCCTCAACCGGTGTAGGACGCTCGCTCTGAGGCAGCAGCTTCTTGTGGTCCACGTCGCAGAAGCGCAGAAAGCAGACGATGCTCACGTAGAGATTGCAGACAGTTCGGTGGCTCACTCGTTCCCGCTGCTTCGCGATCCAATCCCGGAGGTCTTGGCGCGTGATCTCGCCGGGGAGCGTCCGCTTGGTGATGTCAAGGAACGCTCGCGTCACCTTTTCGTAGGAAGTGATGGTGTCGGCGTCCAGCGGGAAACCGTCCTTCTTGAAGGTGGTTTTCTTGTCGTGGATAAATGCCGTGCGAAGACCCTCTAAGGACTTCGGCGCGGTGGGTGATGGTTCGGGCTGAGCCTCAGCTTCTTTGCTTCTGACGGCAAGCTCGGACTCTTTCTTGAACCGGGCGCTGACGGCGGCTTCTAGGTCGGTGCCGACCGTCTCCCACTTTCGCTTAGCGCACTGATAAAAGTGAAGACAATAAACGTCGCGGGGGCCACACATTTGAGGGTTGCGACCACGCTTGATACGCTCGTAGCGGCGCTTTCCGTTCGGTTCGGTTATGCGGATGTACAGGCTAACTGATGGCAGTGTTTGCATTGGCTCATTTCTCCTCGTGAGCCAATACTGAGAATTTCGTGGGTAGCCGTGATTCGTAGCCGGGAAATTAAGCTACTGATTCCAAAGGACTGGCGGAGAGGGAGGGATTCGAACCCCCGATACCCTTTCGGGTATGCCGGTTTTCAAGACCGGAGTATTAAACCACTCTACCACCTCTCCACGTTTATAATCAACAACTTACAAATGTTACCAACGTTCTGTTGCTTAATTGTTGCTTATTCGGCATACTGCATCCATGGGCAACCGCTGGCAGCAAGGCTCTCTTTATCAGGCGCATGGGGCTTGGCACGTCCGCTATTATCACAGCAAAATTGTAGACGCCATCTCCACCCGCGTGCAACATTCCAAACGGCTCTGCGATGGGGGAACTCCGAAGAAGAGGGTCAATCAACTCTTTACGGAGTTCATGGCTGAAGTCAACGATCAGACTTCCCAGAGCGAAGACCTCACGGTGGTTAAATTTTGGGATGATGTTTACCACCCATTCGTGCTGCAAAACTTCAAACCGTCCACAGCACAAGGCTACATTCAAATCTGGAATCAACGCCTCAAACCCCACTTTGGCGAAAGCTTACTGCGCGAGTATCGCACCCCGATGATGAGTGTATTCCTCACGAAGCTTGCTGCTAAGTTGCGGCCTCGCACCTTGAACCATATCAAATGGTTGGCGTCTGCGGTCTTTGCTCACGCTATCAACGTTGGTGCTTGCGAAACGAACCCCATCCGCGATGCAAAGGTGCTCGGCAAGACTCTTCCCGATGGGGTGACCGGCTCTTACACGTTGGAAGAGATTGAGAACGTCATCTCCGCATTGGTTGAGCATCCCGAGTGTCAGTTGATTATGGCCCTTTGCTGGTTTGCGGGCTTGAGGAAGGGTGAGATTCAAGGGTTGCAATGGGGTGATATAGACGCGGATTGCATTCACGTTCGCCGCAACATCACCAAGGGTGTAGGTGGATTGCACACCACCACACCAAAAACACTTAAATCTGTTCGCAACATTCCCATCATTCAACCTGTGCGTGGGTTGTTGATGTTATGGCGTGGTAAGAATCCTGATGGGGTGTTTGTATGCACAAGCAACCTAACAACTCTCTCGAAAGTGGTTATCATTCCGACACTTCGCAAAGCAAAACTGTCATGGCGTGGTTATCACGCAGGCAGACGTGGTCTTGGTACGAAGTTACGCGCAATAACAGGCAACTCGAATGCAGGTCGAGATTTGCTCGGTCACAGCAACACACAAATTACAGAAGCACATTACGAACATGCAATGCCTGAGGAAACGTTGCGAGGCATGAAACTGCTCGAAGCGAAGGTTGGAAAATAACAATAACGAGCGCACCCGGTGTAATCAGCACCGAATGCGCCCTAACCGAAGTACACCCGTCAGAGGCGGGCACACAATGGCTGTCATCAATGGTAACAAACGTTACGCAGCAACTTCAGAGCAACATAAAATCCTGCAACGCAACATACACGCGCAAGCAGCTTGCATTCGCAACGAGCAAGAGTTGGACGCCGTTCGAGCACAACGTGCAAAGCTTGCTGCTTTGGAGGCGCGTTCGTATTTGGTCAACCCGCAAGCGATGGAAACGTTCCTGCAACGCACCTTGGTGATGGTGGATCGCGCTATTGCAAACAGCAACCATGCTGATCTGGAAAGCGTGTTGGTGGTTGAGCGAGTGACCGAAATCTGATGAGCCGTTGGTGACCTGGCAGCAAGAACATCGCTGTACGAGGCTCTAATGCGAAATGCGAGGCCGTCAGGCGCACAGTTTGACGGCTTTTGCTTTTGGCCGGGGCTTATGACCTTGATCCTTGACCTTGATTTCCTTTCTAGTTCCCCCGTTATCCGTAAGTTGTTGATTTTTAAGTATCAAACTTCTTAGCTCCGGTTCCCATCACCGTAACCGCGTTTTTTGTCTTGTCGAATCAATGATTTACGATGGGTGTTGCTTGATTGTTGCTCACTCGCCGCACAACCTATCGTTCTACAATTCACCCGGCCAGGTGCGATATGACCAATGTGTTAACTACTTAGTCATGCGTGAAAACACCCAATTGGTCATACCACCATACCAATTCTATGTTTCACATTCCTTCACAAAAAGCCGTTCCCTGATTCAAAACCAACCAACCAACCAACCTGATGGGTAAAAGAAAGAAAAGAAAGATGATATATATTCATTGAGTTACATGGTTGGTTGGTATTTTTCTGTCGGGGCCTCCTGTAAAAAGACCCAACTCTTCACAGAAATATAACCATTTAGTAAACACTAGCCGATGGTCCACAATTGCCTGTTGGTAACCATTTTTGGTTACCAAAGATTCCTTGCGTAACCCCCGGCCTCATGGAGCATGATCTGCTAGGACGCGGATTTACCATTACCTATGAGGGGCGGATCGATGTTTTGCTAGGACGCGGATTTACCATTACATATGAGGGGCGGATTGAACGCTGCGACCTCTTGTACGTTAGACAATAACCACTTGATGCCAACAGGCACAGAAGGATTGAAACATGACCAACCTACCAGTTACACCATCCCAACAACATAGTAAGTCAATAGATGATCCCGAATATTGGGAAAACATTCTCCGCGATGCCGGATTGCCGTCCGAGCCACCTCAACCCCATCAGCTTTCAGCATTACCTTCCGACTCGCGTAATGACTTTGGCGACCAAACAACCTTTTTTGATAAATACTCCCATGACATCTTTGAGGCGAAGCAACAATGGAAAAAAGTTGGTGACATCCCATTGGTCTGTGAGTTTTGCGAATGCAAGTTTTATGACCGTGTGGGCACGAAGTTTTGTTGCCCCTCTCATCGCAAACGTCACGGTGAAGGTAAGGTGTATGTCAAGGTGATGTGTGAGCAACTCGGTTGCTCCAATGAGATTCCTTGGTGGATAGAACCAACCAAGGTTGATGGGAAGAACTTTTGTTGGCCGTGCACTCAGTACCACAAGTGTGGTTGCAAAAATCAAGAAGAGTATCTTGCACGCTACGAAGCAAAACATGATAAGTACCTGGACACACGACAGAGGCAAGCGGAACAGGAACGAAAGATGAGGCTTGGAGAATTATGAACAACACAACTCAGATGCACCGGCCTTCACCTGTCAACAGGTACTTGGACATTGCCAAGCAAACCAAAGTGCCATTGGCGATCTACTTCGCCGATGGGGATGTCATCCCATCGTGCATCATCGTGGAGGTTGATTCGCTCAACCTGTTGGTAAAGACCGTTGACCTTGATGGTGAGAAGGCAGTGAGTCAAGAATTTGTCATCACTCGCGCATGTATCAAGAAGATTGGTTCAACGTTGGAGCATAACCACAACAGAGCGTAACAACATTTTCGTTGATCTGATGGCCTGCCACACTTGGCAGGCTTTTGTATTTAAAAAGCAGGTTCAAACATGTCATCAGTTACCAATTTCTTATTAAAGGGTGTTGAGCAAATCATCCGTGATGCCCACTCTTCAAAGAAAAAGCAAAGCAAGGCTGTCGAGTTGGCGCGGACTGAGACTAAGTATCAGGCTACTAAGCTTGGTCTGTCGGATGCGGAGAAACAACACATCCCCTCCGAAGCCAAGATTCAGGAACTCATTGAGAAATATTACGCGGGTGGAGTTGTGGGAACAAGTTCCACAGGGAAGGTGGTAGACCGCAGGTGGTTTCTTGATGCCAGCATCATAGGTGATCTGACGGAAAAGGAAATTGTCTGGACGGTTAAGAACGTCATCATGGCCGCCGTGTTGAACCTCTTTGTTGGTGACCCGGATGTTGGTAAGAGTTTTATGGCTTGCGTCTACATAGCAGCCCTGTCGCGGGAAGGAAAGAATTGTTTGGTCATCTGCAAGGAAGATGATTACAGCAACGTATGGAAGCCCCGGCTGCGGGCTGCGGGTGCTGATCTGAAGTTTGTAAGAGGAGTCAACCACGTTGGTGATTTGGATGATCCAACCATCAAGGAAGATTGGGCACTTGATCTCCCCCATCACCGTGAGGCGCTCAAGCAGTGCATTAGCTTGATCGATGCAGCACTCACTGTAATTGATCCACTCGATTCCTTTTCGGGTACTAAGGATTTGAACCGAAGGAAAGATTGCAGGGATTTGCTTGACCCGTTGAATGAGATAGCACAGTCAACAGGAAAGGGAATCTTAATCAACTGTCACACCACCAAAGCCCTTGTTGATTCCGTCATACGTGCAGCTGCGGGCAACTTTCAAATCATGGCCGCTGTGCAGGTCGCATGGTTTTTGTTAGTAGACCCTGACAAACCAGACCGACGATTATTTATGTGTGCGCGTAACAAGTTGGGTGCTCCTTTGTCTGGGCAGCGTTACACCATCAGAGATTTTTCTGAAACAGACAAAACCGGAGTCATTGAATTCAAGGGAGCGGAATACAGAAACGTCAACGGTATTCTTAAACAGATGACAGGCCGAACGCAGGAAGACAGCAAATCTGCCAAATGCCGCAAGTGGCTTCTGGAAATGCTTGATGGGGGGCCTCAACCAACCGAACTGTGCAACAAAGCGGCGAACGCTTTTGGTTTCGACAAAAATACCTTGAACGATGCGTGTGCTCAGTTGAAGGTGATCCGAGATGGAAATACTTGGAGAATTGAACCGAAGGAAGCTGAACAACAACCAACGTTTGATGATTACACACAAAACAGAGGTGAGCCGTGGAACTGTTAACGCCTGACCAACTGGCCGAGTGGTTGCACCTCTCCCGGAGAAGTGTTTACGAGTTGTCCTCTGCGAGAGGGCAGAACAAACAGAACAACCCATTACCTTTCTTGAGGATTGCAGGCAAGCTGCGTTTCTCGCGCGAGGCCATCAACCATTGGTTGTTAAAGATGCAGGGGGGTCAGACGGTATGAGACTCGAATATGTTCCGGGCACATTGCTATACCCTAAACAGCTTGAGGCGATTCGCAGACGTTACCCATTAACGGATCAGTTTAAACAAATGTTGATGGTGAAGGAAGAGATCACACCGGGTTGTGATCTAAACCCCGGTTGGTTCATCGGAGCGCAACTATATGTATGGTGCGAGCAGCATTTTCGCTGGAATGAACATGGTTACATGCCCGGTGTCAAGTTTCAATATAGGTCTGCTCACTGCGACTGTTGCTACCCCATAAAGGACAGTCACAAGTCTTCAATTTGCATCGTGGTCATTGGTGAAGCAACAGGTAAGTTGAGAAAGCAACTTCTTAATCACCCCATCAAGAATGTACATACACCACCGGATGATTACAGAGTGGTCGTTACACTTAAACACTTAAAGAAATGGGGCGTGAAGGAATGCTTACACGCGAAACAGGCAAGAACGGAGCTTTGATCTTGGTGTATCAGAAAGAGGTTGCAGCATGAAAAGAAAATATGAAAACACGAAAAAGATTCTATCTGTGATGCCCGCACCCGGCTGGAAGGCATACCTGACTTGTCTTGAGGGGGATGTGTTCTCCCACGATGAAACACCCATGATTGGATTTGCAACGGTGCGTCGTATGAGTCGGTTGGAAGGTAGTGACAAATGGTTTCTTCAAGCCGATGAGGATGATGTGGAACCTTTGCTCTGGTTTTGGGAAGATAAAGTTGCTTACCCTCTCTCATCTTATGAAGAGTATCCGCTCTGTGACAACGAGTACGTCACAGTTGTACCGCCGGGTGATTTATTCGATGAATCAGGCGCATGTGAGCGGCTAAAAAACAAAATCGCAAGTAAGAATAGGATCAAAGCCCTTTTACAGGAGGCACCGCATGAAAAATAAATCACGCGGAAATCCAACCTCAGGTGCAGAGCGAGCAGCCCGCCAGAAAAAAGCGTTGGAGTTGATGAAGACAGGTGCAACCCAAGGGGCAATCGCCGAGTTGCTTGGTGTCAGTCGCGTGACCTTTTGGCGCGACTTGCAGGCTATTGAAGCCCGCTATGTTGAAGGCTCGAAAGAAGACGTTGCGGCCTTTAAGAAATCGCAATATGACGCTTTGATGCGGATTGAATCGGCAACCGCAGAGGGCACCATAGAACCTGAAGTTGCTAACGCTTTGGTGCGTGTGCGTGATTCGGTTGCGCGGTTGCTTGGTTTGAATGCACCGAGCCGGAGCATTTCTGCAAACGTCAACGTGGATGGGGAGAACATTGGGCCATATCGAAAGTTTGTGTTGGCTGTAGCCGGGTTGGATGAATCGCAGGTTGAACAACTGTTGCTCATGGCGCGAGAGATGCCACGCAAGCCTTTTGTGATGGTGCAACCGCCGAAGACTTCTCCACTGTGGACCAATAACCAATTGACGGAGGGTGACGATGCATCTGCTTGAATTCATACAAAAGGTAAAGCCGAACTACGTGACCGATTGGTATCACGAACTCATGATTGCCATGCTTGAGCAGGCGGTTGCAGAAAGTACGGACGTGCTATGCAGCGGGCCTCCGGGATGTGGAAAGACGGAACTGTTTGGCATCCTCTTCCCATCGTGGTTGATTGCGGAGAATCCGCAGACGCACATCATCAGCCTTGCCAACTCCGATGGGTTGAGCCGGATGGCAGCGGGAAATATTTTACGCATCGTACAGTCACCGGCTTTTCAAGAAATCCAACCCATCGAACTCGATAAGGCGACCGAACAAACGTTCTTGGTGCATGGCAACGATGGTAGGCCGACGTTGCACGCTGCAGGCATCAAAGGCCAATTATCCGGCCATCGTGCCAACTTTCTGTGTTACGACGACCTTACAAAGTCCCTAAGCGACGCCTACTCCGAGACGATACGCGAAAGGATTTGGGCAGACTTCAACTCTTGCGCTGAAACCCGGTTGCTGCCCACAGGTCGCATCTTCGGCATACAGACCCGATGGAGTCTTGATGATGTGCATGGCCGGTTGATTCGTCGCGCGCTCGATAACCCGGCTAGCAGGCAGTTCTTTTACATCAATCTCGCTGCACGCAACAATGGGGCTCAGTCTTACGTGCTTGACACCAGCACGCGAGAACAGCAATTCATCGCGCCGTATGAATCCTTAGCAACGAAAGAAGCGCAGCCTTACTCGTTCTCTGCGGGGATGTTGCGCGGCAAAGCGGCCGACTTAGGTCCAACCGTGTTTTCCGCGTTGTACATGGGGCAACCTGTCAGCCAAGACAATCAGATGTTTCCGCCTGAGGCGTGGGGCCAGGTGGATGTAATCAACACCGATCAATATTCGATGATCGTTTCCGCGTGGGATACAGCATCGAAGGACAAGGCAACCAACGACCCATCGGCAAACGTTGTTATAGGCCGCCGCAACAGCGGTGATTGGGTGGTGCTTGATGCGTGCGAGTTCCGGTTGACGTTCGATAAGTTGCTGCCTGTGGTGTTGGAGCGATACAGGATTTTGCGTAGCAACTACAGAGCGCCTGTGACGCTCTGCATTGAGGATGCATCGTCTGGTAGTCAACTACTGCAGATCATCAAAAGCCAATTCCCTGAAGTTCCATGGCAGGCACCAACCCCGGCAAAGTCGAAGATCGTTCGTGCCGAGGGTGTTACACCGTTCACAAGTGCGCGTTCGGTGTCCTTGCTTAAAGGCGAGTGGAACGGCCAATTCATCACCGACCTTGCGAACTTTCCCGCAAGCGACCGCGACCACTACGTTGATGCATTCGTGCATGGCATGAAGTGTTTCACGTCCGATGGGTCGGATTTCCGCAAGCCGGTTTGGTTGTTGGATGCTGATCCACGTCAGCAGTTTCGCACCTTGGTTCAAGACCTGATGGCTGAGCAGGAATATGACCAAGAATTTGGTCACCTCGATTTCTAAAAGGAGTCTTTATGAACTCAAGAACAGAAGCAATACGCGACCGCATCCGGCAAGCTTTGCAACCGCTCACGGATGCAGACGCGAATGAGGAACACATCAAAAAGCAAGTTTTGAAATCCCATCGCGCCTCGAAACTGGCTGCGACTTTGGTACGACAAGCGAAGACCGACCACGAAGAATCTTTGGCTGCACTCGAAAACTATCTCGATGATTACGCCTTTCACACAGGTGGAATCCACACTCCCGAAGACCAACAAAACGCCATGGAGTCAGCGATTCATCGAGAGCTACAACGGCGTGCAGCGTTAGCGGCCGCACGGCAAGCAACCGATGAAGATGAAGAAGATCAATCTGCGATTGGCCGCGGTTGGGGTGATACAGATAGAACTTCATTAAGCGATTTTTAGGCGACCAAATTTCAACACAGGAGAACACAAATGAGAATCACGATTGATGAATTATTGCGAGAAGTTGAAACACCACGAAGTGACCGCGAGAACAAGGCGCTTCAGGAACTGTCTGAAACGATTTCGGTTAACGAAAGTTTTCCGATGACCGCTTCAGACCATGATGAAAAATCGAGACGGCTTCAGAGCCGCGCCGATGAGTTGAAAGCAGGCGGCAAAAAAGACGCCTACCAGACCGCTGCCGATGCACATGGGAAGGCCGCGCGAGCGATCCGCGCAGCAATTCAATGCTCTGATACCGCTAGCTCATTTAATTAACCATTAACCCGGCGACCAACATTTTAACAACCAAGGAGCATTTATGAATCAGGACCAATTAAATACGATGGGACTTATCTCGCACCTCGATCTAGACGAGGTTGACCGTTTAAATAAAGCCCGCATCCAACAAAAAGCCGCCAACAAAACACCACCAACCCCATTCGAACAGGCTTCAATCGACATCGAAAATAAACGCGCAGAGGTTAAGCAACTCGCTCACCAGAGTATTTGTTTAGATACCCCACGCGTCTACGAATCGCGGATAAATGATCTGTCGAACACCATCAAGTTTCAGAACCAGCGTCTTGAGATTCTGCTTGAGGTTTTGATCCCATCAGATTTCGAAAATTACGACGCTTATGTTTCGAAGCGTGATGACCGCAACGGGATGCGCCCGCATCCGAACCACATCGGTCCATTCAATGGTGCGATTCGCAACCTTGAATCGTGGACCGATTCACTTGCCACCTCGCAAAAAGAGATGGTTCGCCTGCGTAAGTTGTATGACGCGGCGAAAGTGCAAGCCGATGATTTCCGCAAAAATGGTGAGAAGCGACTTAAGCAGTTGCGTAGGGAGTTGGCGTTATATGATCTTCGGCAGAGGATCGCTTCGGGTGCGACTCACTTGCTTCAGAGTTTCGACAGAGCCGTGCTTAACGAGGAACCAATTCTCGATCTTCCTTATAGACCGGGTTCACGCAAAAAAGATTGATGGGTTTGGTGTTGTCGAAAAGCGTCAACGAACCGAAGTAGCGGCACCATGGAGGCCGGTTGGTATTCACTTACCACCGGCCTTTACAAATTAGCAACCACAAGTTTGCCGGTTACCGATGGGGAAACCCATTGGTGCTTTCAAAGAGAACCTCGCTGCAAGGTTCGGATGAAACCGGCCATCCGATAGTGCAGATGTGTTGAGGGTGTCCGCATTCCAAAAAACCCTAAAAGTCTGCGGTGTACTTTTTACAGGCGACTCCTCGCTTGAAGCACCGTCCGATGCATGGGTGGAGCGGCAACTCCACCCCATTTTATTTTCAGGAGGTCACCATTACTTATGAGTGAAACAACTCTAGTTCAGGAAGTTGCAACGTTGCGTGAGCAGGTGCAACAACTCTGCCAAGCCGTGCGGCAGTTGGTTCAATTGCAGTCGGTCGCTAACCAAAAGCTTGATGCTGTTTTGAAAGGTAATGCCGATTGTGCAGTGCTGTGATGCCGACACAAGAAGAACGATATTGGGAGTGGCGCAACAACTACATCATGTACATGCCGTCACATGAGTTTGTGTCCGCGAAGTTCTCACGGCCTTCAACAGCAGCCTTGACAAGAAAGTTTTGCAATGAGTGTGCGGTTGGTGCATCAGGTGCGGGTGCTCACTCCCACACGCAACTGATGGGTGACCTCACCTTCTGCTGGCCGGGACCACCAGGCGTTCTGAGGAACGGCTTGGACCCCGGCCTTTTTGTTTTTCTGTTGCTCATTCGTTGCTTACGCCTGTTGCTTGCCAATTGCATCGAATCTCTAAACTGTTCCAAACACACGGAAAATCTGGACATTACCGGAAACGCTATTCACCATAAGTCATTGATAATACGTTGGTTACTGGATTTCAAGACCGGAGCCATCAACCACTCGGCCACCTCTCCGGATGCTGCAGGTCTAGTTTACACCGGCCATTTTGCCATGCTGACCGGGCAAATCAAGCTACGCAGCTAGTGAATCAGGCCGAAGGCACGAGAGTGAAACTCCATGACCTCGGTGAAGTGCGCCAGGAAATAGGTGAAGCTGTGGTCGCCGGGGTAGGGATGGTACTCGTGCTTTACGCCCAGCTTCTGCAGTTCGTCGTGCAGGGCAGCGGCTCCTTTTTCAAAACCATAGTTGTCATTCTGGCCGCAGCTGAAATAGATAGCGAGCTTCTTCAGGGAGGCGGCATCCTTTCGGGCGAGGATAAATACATTGTTGGCGTTCCAGTGAGAAACGTCGATCGGATCTCCGAAAACGTCGGCCAGCACTTTTCCCAGGGGCGCGCCGGAGCGGGCGGCGAGATCAAGTTCACGGGGAGACTCGGTAATCAGCGCAGCGCTTTGCGCGCTGACGGCAGAAAACATTTCGGGATGGCTGAAGGCAAAACGCAGCGCACCGTACCCGCCCATGGAGATTCCGGTGATCGCTCGATTGCTGCGGCCTTTGCTGATGCGGTATTTCTTTTCGATGAAAGGGATAAACTCCTGCAGGAAAAAATCGCTGTAACGGACCGAACCGTCGGCGGAGTTGATGTAGAAACTTCTTCTGCCTTCGGGAGCCACGATGAGAAAATCGCCGAGCTCGTGTTGCTGGCGGAGATCGTCGAGCATCGTCCAGCCGCCGCTGTTGAAAAGTGTTTTCTCGTTATCGCCCAGGCCGTGGAGGAAATAGAGCACAGGATAGTGTTGTGGAGGGTTCTTGTTTGCGCCGGAATCGTAGCTGGCCGGGAGGTAGACGCAGAAATGCACTGCCTGGTTGAGAATCCAGCTGTTCAGAGCATCGCATTCGATGCGACTTTGAGCGCGAACTGATAATGGAATGATGACGGTCGCGAAAATAATAAAGATTCGAAGACTGCTGCGCATCGATTCAGTTTACTCGTAGCGTAAGGCCTGGACGGGATCCAAGCGGGCGGCGCGTCCGGCCGGATACAGGCCAGAGATCAGACTGACCGCGAACGCAAAGACAAGGGCAAATGCAACCAGCCACCAGGGCACTGCCCAGAAATGCTCAGGTGGAAGAGACTGACGCTTGAGGTAAATATTCGTGCCCAGGTTGATGACTTGGCCGATGGCCCAGCCGAGGACGACACCGACAATGCCGCCGAGAATGCCCATGGCGCCGGCCTCGGCAAAGAAAAGTTTCTTCACGTCGCCATCGCTGGCGCCAATGGCTTTCATGATTCCAATCTCGCGGCGGCGCTCCAGGATGGCCATCACCAGTGTATTTACGATTCCGATGGAAGCGACGGCCAGGGCGAGGCTGCCGAAGATTCCCAGGAACACGTCGAGCACGGCGAAAAATTGCTGCAGACTTCTGGTAGCGTCGAGGATGGAGAAAGTATTGAATCCCATCTTCTTGATTGCAGCTTCGACATCTCTGATCTGCCCGGGATTTTTTACTCGTACATTGACAGAGGAGTAAGACGGCTGATTTTCCGCGGCGCGCGAAACTTCTCGCAGATCCGTGGGCTGCATCACGTGCAGACTCTCGGCGAGTTTGAGCGGGATAAATACTCGGGCGCGAGTTGGACCGCGCATGCTTTCGGGATCAAGGTCGGCGACGCCGACTATTTTGAGTTTCACTTCACGCGAGACAACGGAATAGGCGGCATCGGACGCGGCTTGATCACCGGTAGCTTTCATTTCTGATGAGGCTGAAGCAGTATTCTGTAGTGCCTCGCGCTGTGCGTAGCGCATGGTCAGCCCTTGGCCGAGAAGTGGAGCAGCCAGTTGCGTCACGTTCGTTTCGTCGACTCCAGCCTTCGGCGTCTTGCCTAGTAGCTCTTCGGCGAATGCTTTCTGAATGACGGCTTCGGGCGCCATGTCTGACGAAAAGAAGCTGCCCTGCAACGCGTCGAAGGCGTCATTGGACTTCGCGGAAGAAGGGAGAGCCGCAATCATTGTCAGGTGCGGCTTGTCGTCGTAACGCAGCTCGGTGATGAAACGGATGTCAGGATAAGCTTCGAGAACATTCGGCAGGTGTTCGATTTCGAGGCGGGTGGGTTCGTCCAAGATGCGACTTTCGCCGGGTGCCGGCCCATCGCGATCTTCGTTGTGGCCGAAGTTGCGCAAGTCGCGTCTGGATGTAACCACAACCGTATCGAACAAGCCGGACTTCATCAGGCGGCGCGATGCCAGTTGTTGCAAGCCGATACCCAGAGACAGCATTGCGACCAGGGAGGCAACGCCCACGGAAATGCCGATGGTAGTCAGCGAGTTTCGCAGCACAGATTCGCGCAAGTTGCGCAGGGCCAGGTCGGCGAGATCGGGCAGCTTCATGCGCGCACCTCCCCTGACGCGACTGGGGTTTCTTCAGCCACCAGTTTTCCATCTGCCAAGAAGATAAGGCGCTGCGCATAGCGTTCCGCCAAGGCACGCTCGTGCGTGACCATCACGACTGTCATCCCCAGTTGCTGATTGAACTGGCGGACCATGTTCATGATTTCGGTTCCGGTCCGGCTATCGAGATTGCCCGTGGGTTCATCGGCCAGCAGGAGTTGCGGGCGGTTGATGAGCGCGCGCGCCAGTGCCGCACGCTGCTGCTCTCCGCCGGAAAGCTCGCTGGGACGATGATTCGTGCGTGATTGCAACCCCACTCTCGCCAGCGCCTCCCGCGCCAGGCTGTCGCGTTTTGCGCGGTCGATCTCGGCAAAGCGCATGGGCAATTCCACATTTTCCGCGAGCGTCATGCTGGCGATCAGGTTGAAGGACTGAAACACCATTCCAACCGTGTGAAGGCGATAGCGCGCCAGTTCTTCGCGGGACAGTTGCGCGAGATTTTTTCCCTGAACGATCACGCTGCCGGAGGTGGGGCGATCCAAACCCGCAATCAGATTTAATACCGAAGATTTTCCTGAGCCCGAACTGCCAAGAAGCGCCACAAATTCGCCAGCACGCACCTCAAGAGAGACGCCATCGACTGCGAGGATCACGGACTCACCCATGCGGTAATGCCGGCAAAGGTCTTCGACTCGAATCGCGGGAGCGCCGTCCAGTTGCGATCTGCTCTCAGCCATGCGCTAACGCACCTGTCCCTTCAGCACACCCAATGCATCCGCGGGCGCGGCGCCGTTACGTGGAGCAGGGGAATTGCCGTTTTCGGCCGCATCCAGATCAGCCGAATCGCCCTCGCCCGGAGCGAGAAATAAGTTGTCTTCGATGCCATGCTGCCTGGTGTAGAGATCGTAATAACGGCCACGGGCCGCGTAAAGTTGCTCGTGGGTACCTCGTTCGACGATTTGTCCCTGCTCCATCACCAAGATCTGATCGGCACGGCGAATGGTGGAAAGCCGGTGCGCAATCACGAATGTGGTGCGACCCTTCATCAGATAAGAAAGTCCCTGCTGGATCATTTGCTCGGATTCGGAGTCGAGGCTCGAGGTTGCCTCATCGAGAATCAGGATGCGGGGCTCGGCGAGAATAGCGCGGGCAATCGAAATCCGCTGGCGTTGTCCGCCAGAAAGTTTCACGCCGCGCTCGCCGACGATTGTGTCGTATTTGTCGGCGAAAGTTTCGGCGAACTCATCCACGCGGGCGATCCGGCAGGCGTGCAGGATATCTTCTTCGCTGGCGTCGGGCCGCGAAAATGAACTGTTCTCTCGAATCGTGCCGTCGAAGAGGAAGGATTCCTGAAGCACGACTCCGAGCCGAGTTCGGTAGGAATCGAGACGGACGGTCCGGAGATCCGTGCCATCCACTAATATCCTGCCCCGTGTCGGTGTATAAAAATCGGAGATCAGGCCGATGGTGGTTGATTTGCCGGAACCGGACGAACCGACGAGCGCGGTCACCGTGCCGGGATCGGCGCGGAAGGAAATATTCCGCAGCACGTCGTGGATTCCATCGTAAGTAAAACTTACGTCTTCGAATTCGATAAGTCCGACAATGTCGGGTAACGATGTGGTGCGGATTGGATCCTGATCTTCGGGGCGCTCGCGCATGATCTCCTGCGTGCGCTCGAGTCCGGCCAAAGCTTCGGTAAGTTGAGTTCCGATGGAAACGATCTGCATGATGGGCGCGACCAGAAAACCCAAGAGCAATGTGTAGGAAACAAATCCGCCGACGGTTAGAGTGCCGGCAGCGATCTGGTGCGCGCCGACATACATGGTGACGGCGCCGACTAATCCCAAAAGAACGCTGGCGGAGAGGCTCATCACAGAAGTTGCGGTGAGAGTGCGCATCACGTTATCGAGCAGACGGTGAACTCCCGCGGAAAAGACTGCTTCCTCGCGCCGTTCGGCGTGATAGCCCTTGATCACGCGGACTCCGCCGAGGGACTCAGTGAGGCGGCCCGTGACCTCGGCATTGATTTTGCCGCGCTCGCGGAAGATTGGCCGGATGGTGGCGAAGGCTTTGTTGAGGGCGACGCCAAAAAAGAGGAATGAGCCAGCGGCGATCAGCGTCATCTGCGGGCTGGTGCGGAGCAGTAATACAAGGGCGATTGCCGAGGTGACGAGGCCTCCGGCGAAATCCACCAGGCCTGTACCTAAGAGATTGCGCACGCCCTCCACGTCGCTCATGATGCGAGACACCAAGGCGCCGGTTTTGTTGGTGTCATAAAAAGCCACGGGCAGACGCGAGATGTGAGCCTGCACCTGTTGGCGCAGTTCGGTGATAAGGCGTTGCGCCGCCTTAGATAATGATTGGGTTAAAGCAAAAGAGGTGATGCCCTGCACCAGCGTGGCCCCGAGAACGAACAGCAGCAGAGGCTGCAGCTTATCCATGTGGTGCTTGTTGATGACGGTATCGATAAAGAATCGCGTGGAATAGGGCAGCACCAATGCCGCAACTCTGTTGATCACCATCAGAACAAAACCGAGCGCGAGCAAGCCGCGCCGGGGACGCATGAGCATCCAGACTTCCGGCAGGACCGCGCGAAGTCTTTCAACTTTAGGAACCTTTTGGAGTGGTGTGAGAGCTGTACTCAATCTATTGTTGGACTCCGCCAGGCCTCGTTTGGCTTCATTATTACTGCATTGTGACATGTTCCGGCTCGCCGTTGTATGCTCGGGGCGTGGCACGTCCCACTTCTCCCGTACATTCTCCAACCGCGGGGCTGTTGCTTGGCCTGATCATCACGCTGGCCGCGGTGGTCGCCTACTCGGCGTACATCACCTGGCAGATCGCTGGTTTGCGGAAGCTGCAGTCCCAGCTGATTGACCGCAATCGCAAGGATTCGCTGCAGTTGTTGCGCATCCAGAACGACCTGAATGTGCTTGCGGTCGCGATGCGCGACATGATTGACAATGATGAACCCTATCCGCTGACCGCGTGGGAGGCGCAGTTCCAGCGTATTCATACCGACTTGGACGACGCGATGCACATCGAAGCCGCTTTAGCTTCTACCAGCCGCACGCCTGAGCAAAGCATCTCTCTTAACAGCTCTCTCACGCAATTCTGGGATGCGGTCGATCGCGTGTTTAGCCTGGCTGGTTCAGGCAGGGAGAAAGAGGCGAGAGGGCAGATACAACTCTCGTTGCAGGCGCGGCAGGAGGCGCTAAGCACGACCGTGGCTCGACTGCTGGTGCAGAACAGTGAAAACGAAGAGCAGGCGGCGCAGCGCATCATTCAGATTTACGACCGAGTGCAGCGGCAAGTGTTTGTATTTTTAGCGGCGACCTTGGCAGCGATTTTGCTGACTGGATTCTCCATGATCCGGTGGAACCGGCGGCTGTTTGCGCGCATGGCAGAACTTTCAGACCGCCGCAGCGAGCTGGCGCAGAAACTCATTTCCACTCAAGAGTCGACTTTGCGCTATATTTCGCGCGAGTTGCATGATGAATTCGGCCAGATTCTGACGGCGATGGGAGCGATGCTGGGACGTGCCGGGGCTCACGCTCCGGAAGGTTCATCTTTGCGCAGCGACTTGCAGGAAGTTCGCCAGATCGCCCAGGACACGCTCGACCGGGTCAGAAGTTTATCGCAGGCGCTGCATCCGGTTATGCTGGATGAAGCCGGCCTTGAGAGTACGCTCGACTGGTACATTCCCACGGTGGAGCGCCAGACTGGAATTGCCATATCCTATGAAAAGCAGGGCGAACCTTTTTCTGTGCAAGGGAGTTCGGCGGTACAAATCTACCGCATTTTGCAGGAAGCGCTGAACAACGTGGCGCGACACTCTGGAGCAAAACAGGCTTGGGTACGATTGCGCTTTCTGCCGTCGGTGCTGGAGTTGGAGGTAGGAGATCACGGCACAGGTTTTAACGGGCAGCCGGCCAAGCAAGGAATTGGGCTGGTAGCGATGCGCGAGCGTTCAGAGTTAATGGGAGGGCGCATTGTCTTTTCCACTCCCGCTAACGGCGGGACGGTGGTGCACGTGAAGGTGCCGCGCGAAAGAGTAGAGTCTCGAGAGAAGGATGCGAACTGATACCGATACAGACTAGAGATAAAAGATTGAAGACGATATGACAAAGAAGATTACGGTATTGCTGGTAGATGACCACGGGTTGGTGCGGCGCGGGTTTCGGCGGATGCTGGAAGACGAACCCGACATGACCGTCGTTGGCGAAGCTGGAAATGGCGAAGAGGCTATCAGGTTGGCTCGCCAGTTGCTGCCGAAGGTCGTGGTCATGGATTGCGCTCTGCCGGGGATGAATGGGCTTGACGCTACGCGGCAGATTCTTGAAGACCTGCCGGAAACAGCGGTGCTGATGCTCAGCATGCATTCAGAAAATACGTGGGTGCGGCAGGCCATTGACGCCGGAGCCAAGGGATATATTTTGAAGAATGCGATGAATCTGGAACTTGGTCCCGCCGTGAGGCGAGTCGCTCAGGGAGAAACTATTTTTGATCCGCAGATCGAGCAGCAATCGCCTCTCAAAGGTGAACGCAGCAGCGGCCTCACTCCGCGGGAGCTTGAGGTTTTGCGGATGATTGTGGATGGTAAATCGAATAAGGAAATTGCATCGGAGCTGGATCTCAGCGCCAACACGATTGCGGTTCACCGCGCCAACATTATGAACGCTCTCGGCATTCACAAGACTGCCGAACTGGTGACGTATGCGATTCGCGCCGGGCTGGTGAGCGTTCCGTGAATCCTGGATCGTTGCCTCAGCGATCTTTGACTCGGCGGCCATTGCCTCGGCGATCGTTCCTGCGAAATATGGCCGGGCTGGCGTCGATCTCACAGTTGCCGTGGCTTCGGGCGCTGGGCGCGGTATCTGGCACAGCGGCTTCGCCCGGGTTTCGGCTGGTGGATGTTACCGCTAACGCGGGCATTCAGTTTCAGCACAACAGCGGCGCCTTTGGCGGAAAGCTACTTCCTGAAACTCTGGGCTCGGGTTGCGCTTTCCTCGATTACGACGGCGATGGCTGGCAGGACATCATCCTGATCAACGGGATGGATTGGCCGGGTCACAAGCAGCGGCGATCGACCCTGCGGCTTTATCACAACAACCGCAACGGAACATTTTCTGACGTTACTACGCGCGCGGGGCTTGATGTTGAGATGTACGGCATGGGCGTGGCGGTCGGCGACTACGACAATGATGGATTTTCCGACATTCTTGTTACCTGTGTGGGTCAGAACCGGCTGTTCCACAATACGGGCAAAGGCAGCTTCATCGACGTTACGAATCGCAGCGGTCTGGGAAAACGCCAGGCGTTCAGCACGTCGGCTCTGTGGTTTGATTATGACCGCGATGGCCTCCTCGACCTATTTGTTTGCAATTACGTGAAGTGGTCGCCAGAGCGCGACGTATTCTGCAGCCTTGACGGCAAGCACAAATCTTATTGCACGCCCGAGGCTTATCGTGGAGAGACCTGCTGGTTGTTTCATAATCGGGGCGATGGGACGTTCGAAGACGTCACTGCATCCAGCGGAATTTTTGATAGCAGCTCGAAATCTCTCGGTGTGGCTATGCTGGATGAGAATGCGGACGGCTGGCCCGATTTGCTGGTGGCGAATGACACTCAACCCAACAAGCTTTACCGGAACCAGCGAAATGGAACCTTCAAAGATGCTGCGGTTGAAGTGGGATTGGCGTTCAGCAACGAAGGCAAAGCCCGAGCCGGCATGGGCGTGGACGTCGGCGATTTCATGAACACGGGCAGTTCGGGAGTGGCAATCACAAACTTCGATAATGAAATGACCGGCCTGTACGAATTTTCCGTAAAGGCTTACGAAGATGTTGCGGCGCAGGCGGGAGTGGGATTGGCTTCCAAAAACAGCCTGGGATTTGGATGTGCCTTTCTCGACGCGAACCTCGATGGCTGGCTTGATCTTGGAGTAGCCAACGGACACATCGATGAGACGGTGAGAAATATTCGGGGCAATGTGGGATATGCGCAACCGCCGATGCTGTTTCTCAACGATGGCCGGGGGAAGTTTCGCGACGTTGCTGCGGAGATTGGCGGCGGATTCGATCAGCCGAAAGTTGGGCGCGGACTCGCGTATGGCGATTTCGATCGCGATGGCGATCTCGATCTGTTGCTGACCACGAACAACGGTCCGGCTTATCTCTACCGGAACGATCAGCTCAGCGGAAATCGCAGCATTCGTTTTCGGCTGGTTGGCACCAAGTCGAACCGCGATGGAATCGGAGCGACGGTGCGGATCGTCAGCGGGGGCTTGAGCCAGTCGAGGATGGTGAAGAGCGGTTCGAGTTATCTCTCGCAATCCGAACTTCCACTTACGTTTGGCTTGGAGAAACGCGATCGGGTGGAGCGCGCGGTTATCGCATGGCCCAGTGGAAGAACGGAAGAGTTCACCAACCTCGCGGCGGGGCGATCATATGAATGCACTGAGGGTAAAGGCATTACCCCGCGAGATGGATACTGATCCGGCGCGCCACAGCTTGCGGCGCTGATTTAGTGTCCGGTTAGTATTCCAGAGGTGGTGAGGTCAATGTCGACTGATTCGCCGACGCGCAAAAACATAGTGCTGGGATTCTTCATTCCCCACTTGGCGTAGGGGACGGCGAAGTGGAGAGTTGCCGTCCAATAACCTGGAGCCATTTGGACTTCAGCGGGAACAGTGAGTTCATGGTCCGAACCATGAATATTGAAAATTCCGTGTACGCGAACAGACGATTTTCCCTGAGGCACTACTTCCCCGTCGACGCGATCGGGACGGAAAATGATTTCAGGATAGCGGTCACTCTCCAAAACTTCTTTATGCATTTTGCGGTCGCGCATTCCGTTGCCGCTCTCGCCACTTCTGGCATCCACTACGATTTGGCCGGTCAGTTTGCCCGAAGCGGTCGCCAGGCGCAGCGTGCCTTCCTTCAGATGAAACGTTCCGTGAACGGTGTGAAGCACATCGTCTAATGTGAAATGAATGGTTGTGCGCTGGGGATCAAGGTGGAGAGTTGAGTCCTGTGCGACGGCTCGAATTCGAGTCAGTGAGCAAACAATGATCGTGAGAAGAATCGGCCACGACACGTCACGTCGGCGAAAGGCGTGAGCGTTTTCTCTCATCGGTTATGCGGTGAGTAATCCCCAGCCAAGCGTTAGCCCGTCGGCGGCAAGGTGAATCGGCGAAAGGGCTCCTACGTGCAAAGCCAGCAAGCGCCGAAAAATCTCTGGATGTTTGCGGAAGACCTGGAGAGTGCGTTGTTGAACGAGGGGGCGTCCATCGAGGGTCAGCATCAACCGGGCCATCAGGGATGGACGTAGCGCCAGGCACCGGTGGGCGGCCCGGTAACCGATGAGAGTATTGGCTTTGAGACAATTCGCCAGCGCCAAGGCCTGACTGAAAGCCAGGCCAAGGCCTTCGCCGGTGATGGCGTCGACGGTACCGGAAGCATCGCCGATGAGCGCGACATTTTTTTTCCAGACGCGGCGCAGCGTGCGATTGGCGGAGACCGCGCCCCTCTCGGCGGATGTAGATTCAGCCCCGCGCAGCCGCGCACCGAGTTCAGGAAATTCGGCGAGAGCTGATTCCAGGCGAAGGCCAGGATTGGACGACGCAACGGCGACACAGACTTGGTCGTTGCTCACCGCGGTGGCATAGCCCTGGCTGCGCTTTCCCCAATGTATTTCCATGCGATCGTTCCAAGGGGCGACACGATAGTGGCGGCGAAAGGCATAGCGAAGCTTCGTGTGCGAATAGGCATCAAGGCCCACCCAACGGCGCACGCGGGAGTTGGCGCCGTCAGCTCCGATGATCCATGAGGTTTGAATGGCGGAGGTTCGGATGGTTCGGTTTCCCAATCGAACTTCTGCGCCGCGAATACCGGTGACGGTGCTCTGCCATAGCAGACCGATGCCGAGAGAGGCTGCGCGTTCCGCCATGATGCGATGCAAGACGGTGCGGCGGATCGACACTGCTGCAATGTCGGACGGAAAAGCTGCCTCAGCGGACACTCCTGAGCCTACAAAACGAACACCGCGCAAGGTGGAGCGGTCGGCGGGGGGAAGGAAAACTCCGAGCCTGGCGAGCGCCGTGATTGCATCGGGCATCAGGACTTCGCCGCAAGCTTTGTCAATTGGCGGCTTGGCTCCGTCGGCAACCAGCACACGCAGGCCTTGCTGGCGGGCGGCGATGGCCGCGGCAAGCCCTGCGGGGCCGCCGCCGATTACGAATACGTCGGTTGCGTTCGACAACTACCTGACCTCACCACCGCAAAAGTAAAAGCTCGGAACAAAAACCTGGGCCCATGGCGGCAAGTAGCCCGAGCGTTCCGGGCGCGGGACGCCGATTTTTCATCACATCTTCAAGCACGCAAAGCACGGACGCGGAGGAGAGATTTCCTACTTTGCGTAAACAATCCCAAGAAGCATCCAGCTCGCCGTTGTGCAATCCCAGGGCATCGGCAGATGCATCGAGCACCTTGGGTCCTCCGGTGTGCAGAACGAAGCTCTTGAGGTCGCTGCGCTGATGGCCGTTGTCGGCCAGGAAGGAATCCACATCGCGCCCGAGATTCTGGCGGATAAGATTCGGAACCTCGGTGGAAAGTATGATGCGAAAACCTTTCTCGGAGATATTCCAGCCCATCATGTCTTCGGTGTTGGGATAGAAGATGGAGCGGGTGGCGAGAATGGTGGGGCCGGAAATCTTAGTTCCGAAGTTCTCCAGCTGCGACGATTCGAACTCGTCTCCGGTCACAATTACTGCGGCGGAACCGTCGGCGAAAAGTCCAGATGAGATGAGGTTTGCGACCGACAAATCTTCGCGCTGCAAAGTCAGCGAACAGAGTTCGACTGAAACCAGAGCTGCGGCTTGGGAAGGATAAGCACGAACGTAATCTGAAGCGCGGGCAATTCCGGCGGCGCCGGCCACGCAACCTAAACCGAAGATTGGCGTGCGGCGAATGTTTGCCGGCAGGCCCATGCGGTTGATCAGCATTCCGTCGATCGAGGGGCTGGCAACCCCGGTGACGGTGGTGAATAACAGGCAGCCCAGATCTCCCGTTTTCAAGCCTGCGTTGTGAAGAGCGAGGCATAGTGCGCGCTCGCCCAACTCCTGCGCCACCTTGATCCAAATGTCGTTGGCTTGGCCCCAGGTTTTGATGTCGACATATTGCTCGGCGGGAACGGCGAGATAGCGGCCATCCACGGTTACATTCCGGTGCAAGCGCGCCAGCAGTAGTGGATTCTTGAGTTGAGGACCCCAATAATCCTGTAAACGCTCCAGGAGAACTTTCTGTGTGTAGTAATGCTTTGGGAATGCGCTCGCGGCGCTTGCGATCTTCATGGGTTATGGATCCTGACCTTAGTCTCGGCGCGGAACCCGCCCAAGCCGACCGAATCTGGGAAGCCTGCTCCCGAATTAGATGGCGGAGGAGCCCATGCCGGTTGCAACGTGATGCCCGATAGCAGCGTAGCTATTGTCGCAGAGTTGAAGATTTCCGGTTGTCATAAGCTGGTAAAGAAACAACCGATCGTCCTCAGATCGCGCATACTACGTAGCCCGTCCTCTGCACGTACGTACATCGTTGGTGCTGACTTACTGCAATACTGCGATCGATGTTGCGCCGTTCCCTACCGAATAAGTATTGATGGTATTCAGACTTCCGCTGCTGACGCCAAACGCCTCGATCCCAGCGCTGCTGGCCTGATTGCCGACTAATAGATATTTTCCGTTCGGATCCATAGCCAGGAAGCTGGGTTGCGCCTCCGAACCGAACGGTGAGTCGGTGACCGCAACCGGAAAACCGGTGCCCGAGGTGATCGAATAGCTTGAGATGTTGCCGGATCCCTGATTTGCCACGTAAAGAAAAGCTCCGGCTGGATCCACTATCACTGCCACTGGATGTTGTTCGCTGTCGGCGAGCGGGGACTGCGGAATTTGAGTTAGAGCGCCAGACGCGGCAATGGAGTAGATAGAAATCGAACTCTGGGTAGCGTTCGCCGTGTAAAGGTATAAGCCTTTGGGATCGATGGCCAGGCCGGAAGGATCGTTATCCGGGGTGGGAGTGGAACTTACCAGACTGGGCACTCCAGCGTTCACGCTGAAAACTGCGACCAACCCAGTCGGTTGGCTTGGAGCGCTCACGTATAGGAACTTTCCTGACGGCGATACCTGCATATTTTTCGGGGACAGGTTGATCGAAAACGGAGAGCCCGCGATCGGCGTCAGCTGGCCCAGAGGATTCGCTGAAGTGTTGGTCTTGGTATTGATCGAATAGACGGAAAGATTGTTGGATGCGACATTCGCAACGTACAAATAATTGCCCGCTGGATCCATCGCCATCACAAAAGGCAGCGTACCCGTCGGAGTCCTCGGGGTTATCTCGGTTACAGTGCCATCGGTATTAAGGGCGAAAAGAGATACATCATTTTCGTTCTGACCGGCGTTTACCACGTACAAGAATTTTCCGGAAGGATGGATGACAACAGACTCAGGTCCGAAACCCACCGTATATGGGCTTTCGGCGAGCTGGGTGAGAATACCGGAATAGGGATCTTCCCGGAATACGGCGAGCTGATTGGCGGCGGGAATAGTCGCGTAGATGAAGTGACTTCCCGTTTTGCCGCAACTGACAAAGGCGGCCATGCTCGCAAAAACAAATAACAGAACGAGTGCCTTCCGAAGCATCCATGACTCCTGAGAGAATTTGAAAGCGATTAACAATAATACCGGGTTGCCGGGAAGTCGGCACGGAGCGCTATATTTCTATCATAAGGTCGGCGGTAAGAAATAGGTCCAGACCCAGGTCTAAACACTTTGATGCGCATTCGGCGGGAAGCGTAATTTTGAGATCCTGAAGAACTCTTCCGCCCGTGTGGCCGACGGCTTGAAGCAAAATCCCGCGAAATCAGCGTGCCAGCGGTCAACCCTCTCCACCGTATCAGTTAGCGTCCAGGGCTTTAGCGGCTAATCGGCCGAGTGAGCCGGGCTTGGCCGGGCTAAGGATAAATTTTCTCCGCCGCGCAGGAACAACCGCAGGCGATCAAGATAAACATACACGACGGGAGTAGTGAACAGCGTCAGCGCCTGACTGACAATAAGGCCGCCGACAATTGTGATACCCAGAGGACGATGCAGCTCGGAGCCGGTTCCGTGACCCAAAGCTAACGGTAAGCCTCCCAAAAGCGCGGCCATAGTGGTCATCATGATAGGACGGAAGCGCAGGAGGCACGCGTCGTAGATAGCATCGACGGGCTTTTTCCCCTGCGTGCGCTCCACTTCCAAGGCAACGTCGATCATCATAATGGCATTCTTTTTGACCAAGCCGATCAACAAAATAATTCCGATGGTTCCAATTACGTTGAGTTCGTTGTGCGTCAACAGCAGGGCGAGCAGTGCGCCGAGGCCCGCCGAAGGGATTGTCGAGAGAATCGTGATGGGGTGAATGTAGCTCTCGTAAAGCATGCCCAGCACGATGTAAACCGCTATCAGAGCGGTGAGAATCAGAATCGGCTCGCTCGATTTTACGTCCTGGAAAGCGGCTGCCGTACCCTGGAAACTTGCCTGAATCGTCTCCGGAAAGCCGATGGAGCTTTGGGCCCTTTGGATGGCCTGTGTAGCCTGCCCCAGCGAAATGCCGGGAGCCAGGTTAAATGAAATCGTTACCGAAGGAAATTGGCCCTGATGGTTCACCGCCAAAGGTATGTTCGAGGGTTGGAAGTGAGTGAATGCCGCCAACGGAATGGGCGCGCCGCTGCTGGAGCGCAGGTAAATATTCTGCAGAGCCTCGGTGGTTTGCTGGAACCGCGGCGCCACTTCCATGACCACGTGGTATTGGTTGAGCGGACGGTACATGGTAGAAACCTGCCGCTGGCCGAAGGCGTCGTAGAGCGCATTATCGATATCCTGCGCGGCAACTCCCAAACGGCTGGCGGTATCGCGGTCGATCACCAGTTTCGCTTGTAATCCCTTATCCTGCTGGTCGGTATTCACGTCTCGCAGTTCCGGCAGGGGACGCATTTTCTCCAACAACAGCGGCGCCCAGATGTTGAGTTCATTTAGATCTTCGCCCTGCAGCGTGTATTGGTACTGTGCATTTCCGAAGCGTCCGCCGATAGTCAGGTCTTGATAGGATTGCAGATAGAGCGTGGCGCCCGGCACCACCGCCAGCTTGCCGCGGAGACGGTTGATCACATCATCGGCAGTAACGTTAGGGCAGGACTGCCAGAAATGATGCGCCGGACACTTGGCGCGCTCTGCCAGCGGCTTCAACATGATGAAGAAGCGGCCTTGGTTTGAAACAGTGTTGCCTCCGGCAAACCCGACGACGGTGTTCACGGCCGGATCGGCCATCACAATCTTGACATAACGCTCCATCTTGCCGCGCATCGCCTGGAAAGAAATATCCTGCGCCGCTTGCACCGATCCCCCGATGCGCCCCGTATCCTGCTGCGGGAAGAAGCCCTTGGGCACGATGATATAGAGATATACGGTCAGGCACGCCACCAGAATGGTCACGACAAACGTGACAAACTGGTACTGCAACACTACTTTCAGCGCATGGCGGTAGGTCGCCAGGGTCGTGTCGAAAAACCATTCGCTGACGCGGTAAAAGAGATTGTGACGCTCCTCTTTCGCTGGGCGCAGAAACTTGGCGCACATGGTGGGAGTCGTGGTGAGAGAAACCAGCAATGAGACCCCGATTGCAATGCTCAATGTGACCGCGAACTCGCGAAACAGTCGGCCGACAATTCCCCCCATCAGCAACAGTGGGATGAACACCGCAACCAGCGAAGTGCTCATGGAAATGACGGTGAACCCAATCTCGGCTGCTCCTTTGAAGGCAGCCTGCACCGCATCCATGCCACGCTCTACGTAGCGAGTGATGTTTTCCAGTACCACGATGGCGTCATCTACAACGAATCCCGTGGAAATCGCCAGGGCCATGAGCGAGAGATTGTCCAGGCTATAACCCAGCAGATACATGCCCGAAAAGGTACCGACCAGCGAAAGCGGCACGGCGATGCTGGGAATGATCGTTGCCCGCACGGTGCGCAAAAATGCGAACACCACGAGGATCACAAGAATGATCGAAATGATCAGCGTGGCTTCAATATCTTTTACCGAGGCCCGGACCGTGACCGTGCGATCCATGGCGATGGTGAGCTTGATCGCGGGGGAAATCGAAGACTGCAAATACGGCATCAAGCCCACCACGCGGTCCACAGTCTCAATGACGTTGGCTCCGGGTTGGCGGAAAATAATGATCAGAACGCTCGGCTTTCCGCCAACTCCCTGGGAAATGGTCTCCGGGTTACCGAGCAGTCCGATGTTGCGGGTATCCGAAACTGAATCTTCGACGTCGGCTACATCGCCTAGCCTCACGGGTGCGCCGCTACGGTAGGCGACTATCAGGGGCCGGTACTGGTCCGCGGTAAAGAGTTGATCGTTGGCGTCAAGAGTCTGAGAAATCGTTCCGTTGGATAATTGCCCTTTGGCCTGGTTGGCGTTGGCCAGATTGAGCGCATTGCGCACTGTGTCCAAGCCGACCCCCAGCTTGTTCAGCAGCATCGGATTCACTTCGGCGCGCACCGCTGGCTGGGCAGAGCCGCCCACAAAAACTGTGCCGACGCCTCGCACTTGCGACAATTTCTGCGCTAGAACAGAGTCGGCTGCGTCGTACATTTGCGGAACTGTTTCGGTGTCGGAGGTGAGCGCGAGAATCAAGATGGGAGCATCCGCGGGATTCGCCTTGCGATAAGTGGGATTGCTCGGCAAGTTAGCGGGAAGTTGACTGCGTGCGGCGTTGATGGCAGCTTGCACATCGCGGCCGGCAGCGTCGATGTTGCGATTCAGATCGAATTGCAGAACGATGCTGGTCGAGCCAAGCTGGCTGGTGGAAGTCATCTGATTGACCGCGGCGATGCGTCCGAACTGGCGCTCCAGGGGCGTGGCGATGGAGGAGGCCATGGTTTGCGGATCGGCGCCAGGAAAGCTAGCACCTACGCTGATTACTGGGAAATCAACGCGGGGCAACGAGGACACTGGGAGGTAATTGAAGGCAAGAATCCCGGAAAGCAAAAGCGCGGCAGCCAGCAGCGAAGTGCCGATGGGACGCCGAATAAATGGAGCCGAGATGCTCATGGTGTAATCAGCAAAGCCTAATCCCCGGGCATCTCCTGAGGAATCGGGTTGCCAAGTTTATATTTCTCAAACCGGTGCCCCAGCCGGTCGAACCACAAATACACCACCGGGGTGGTGTAGAGCGTGAGTAACTGGCTAAGAATCAAGCCGCCTACGATGGTGATACCCAAGGGACGGCGCAACTCTGCGCCCGTCCCGGAACCAAGAGCCAATGGCAAACCGCCAAGCAGCGCGGCCATCGTGGTCATCATGATGGGACGGAAGCGCAGAAGACAGGCTTGAAATATCGCTTCTTCCGGCGGCTTGTGCTCCTCGCGTTCGGCTTCGAGAGCAAAGTCGATCATCATGATGGCGTTCTTTTTTACGATGCCGATCAGCAGAATGATTCCGATCAGCGCCACCACAGTGAGATCGTTGCCGGTGAGCATAAGAGCCAGGATCGCGCCTACGCCGGCGGATGGAAGCGTAGAGAGAATCGTAATGGGGTGGATGTAGCTTTCATACAAAACTCCCAAAACGATGTACACCGTAATAATGGCAGCGAGAATCAGAAAGGGCTCGCTGGAAAGAGAATTCTGAAATGCGGCCGCAGTCCCTTGAAATGCGGCGTGAATGCTGGGCGGCAACTGGATATCTTTTTCCGCCCGCTCGATGGCTTTCGTAGCCTCGCCGAGGGAAGCGCCGGGGGCAAGGTTGAACGAAAGGGTCACCACCGGAAATTGTCCCTGATGGTTGACGGCGAGTGAAGTGCTGGTCGATTGCATGCGGACAAATGTGGAGAGCGGAACGGGATTTCCGCTGGTGGTCGCGGTGGCAGCGTTCGCGGTGGGGGCTCCAGAATTCGGAATTGTACTGCTGGGGCGCACGTAGACGTCGTTCATCGCGTCGGGAGTTTTGGCGAAACTCGGCAGGACTTCCAGCACGACGTGGTACTGATTCAATTGGGTGAAAATGGTCGAGACCAGCCGCTGGCCGAAGGCGTCATAGAGTGTGTTATCGATGGCTTGCGGCAGGATGCCCAGCCGCGACGCAGTATCGCGGTCGATTGTGAGATTTGTTTTCAAACCACCGTTGAGTTGATCTGTGGCTACGTCACGCAGTTCAGGAGCGGCTCGCAAGCGATCCACAAGTTTTGGCGTCCATTGCGCGAGTTCCTGCGCGTCGGCGTCTTCAATGGAGTATTGAAACTGGGTACGGCTAACGCGGTCTTCTACGGTCAAGTCCTGGACGGGTTGCATGTAGAGCGTGATGCCGTGCACCTGCGCCAGTTCAGGCTGGAGACGGCGAATGATCGCCGAAGCATCGTCTTTGCGTTCGTCGCGCGGCTTCAGATTGATTTGAATGCGGCCGCTGTTGGGGGTTGTGTTCGTGCCATCGACACCGATGAAGGAAGACAGACTCTCGACATCTTTGTCTTTGAGAATTACTTTTGCCAGCTCCTGCTGGCGCTGCGACATTGCGTCAAACGAGACATCGTCCGGTGCTTCTGAAATGCCGAGGATCACACCGGTATCCTGCACCGGGAAAAATCCTTTGGGAACGATCACGTAGAGAACCAGGGTTAGAACCAGGGTTCCAAAAGTTACCAACAAAGTTGCGGTCTGGTGCTTCAGTACCCATTTCACGGTGCGGCCGTAGAATGCAATGACGCGGTTGTAATAATCCTCCGTGACCTCGTAGAAGCGGCCCTTTTCGCCTTCCTTGCGATGCTTGAGCAGTTTGGCGCACATCATTGGCGTCAAGCTCAGCGAAACGCCCGCAGAGACGAGAATGGTAACGGCGAGAGTGACTGCGAACTCACGAAACAAGCGGCCGACGATATCGCCCATGAACAACAGCGGGATCAATACTGCGATCAGCGAGACTGTAAGTGAAACGATGGTGAAGCCGATCTGGCCCGATCCCTTGAGCGCGGCATCCAGCGGAGAATCGCCCGCTTCGAGATAGCGGTCGATATTTTCGATCATGACGATGGCGTCATCGACCACGAAGCCCGTGGAAATGGTCAATGCCATGAGCGTGAGATTGTTCAAGCTGTAGCCCAGCAAGTACATCACGCCGAACGTCCCTACGATTGAGAGCGGGACCGCAACGCTGGGAATGAATGTGGCGCGCAGATTTCGCAGGAAGAAGAAAATAACGATGACCACGAGAACGATGGTCAGCGCCAGCTCGAACTCAACATCTTTTACGGACGCGCGAATCGTGGTGGTTCGATCAGTGAGAATCTGAACGTTCACCGCGGAAGGAAGCGACGCCTGCAACTGCGGCAGAAGTTTCTTAATCCGGTCAACGACGCTGATGATGTTGGCGCCGGGCTGGCGCTGGATGTTTACGATGACGGCTGGAGTTTCATTCATCCAGGCCGCGAGCAGATCATTTTCCGTGCCGTCAATTACATTGGCAACATCGCTTAAGCGGACAGGCGCGCCATTACGGTAGGCGACAACAATCGGCTTATATTGTGCGCTGGTAAAAAGCTGATCGTTAGCGCCGATGGTGTAGGACTGCCGGGAGCCATCGATGACGCCTTTCGCCTGATCTACATTGGCTTCCGCCAGAGCGGTGCGGACATCTTCCAGACTTAATCCATAGGAGGCGAGTGCGGTTGGATTAACCTGCACGCGCACGGCGGGCTTCTGTCCACCGCTGATCGAAACCAGGCCTACGCCCGGCAACTGCGAAATTTTCTGCGCCAGGGCGGTGTCGGCGAGATCCTCGACCTTGGAAAGAGGTAGCGAGGCTGAGGTAAGCGCCAACGTGAGGATGGGCGAGTCGGCGGGATTTACTTTGTTGTATATCGGAGGATTCGGCAGATCCGTGGGTAGATAGGTTGCGGCTGCGTTCACCGCGGCCTGCACCTGCTGTTCTTCCACGTCGATGTTCTGGTCGAGTGCAAATTGGAGCGTGATCACAGAACTGCCGAATGAACTCGTCGAGGTCATCTGGCTGAGTCCTGGAACCTGGCCGAACTGGCGCTCCAAAGGAGAAGTTACCGACGAGGCCATTACCTCGGGATCCGCGCC
>JBAVGI010000187.1:0-5878 GCA_049684755.1 Candidatus Sulfotelmatobacter sp. | reverse complement strand
ATCGGGGTTAGGGAAATGTGCCGCCAGCCTTGAAAGGGCTCGACTTTTAGTCGCGCCGGGAAAATGGACAAATATGAGTCGCGGCTTTAGCCGCTGGAGTTTATGCGCCAGCCTCTGAGCTGCAAGCATCGGCCAGAGCAAACTGCGCATTCTCTGAATCCACGTTCTCTTCGCTCGATGAGCCGTTTTCTCCACGGTTCTTCCTGTAAAGCGGCGCGAGAATACTGTTCTCAAGCACGCGCGACTCCGCCTCCACCCAGTCTTGCAGCGCAAGACCTTCCTCCTGCCCGCGCTGATCATAAAGATGCTGCGCGTGCAGCCGGATCTTTCTTTCAATCAATTCAGTCATCAACTCTTGCTGCTTTTTTCTACGGGTATCGTTATCCAAAACTACTCCTTGGGTCTAAATAGATGCTTCCTGACAGTTCTTATGATAAGGGAAGGCTGTTAACGGAAGGTTACATTCGGGAGGGCTAAGGGGTTACTAAAGTATTAAGTATACCACGACACGCCAAGCTCTCTCGCCGATTTCCTGATAGGCGCCCACGCCTCGATCCGCGGTTATCGGCTGCTCTCGCTGGATGAACGGCTCTATCGGGCTGCGTTCCCCATGTTGAAAATAGAAACGATCTAGATTGGCGCCGAATCCCTAATCGAAAATCAACACCGCCGACGCAATCACGGTCGTCCACAACCCGCGCTTGTCCCCCACCGCCGACTGCGTCACATTCGCCGTGCGAACGATTTTGTTCGACAGCCGGTAAATCTGCTTTTTCTCATCCCAGGACCGGTCAGGATCAAACTCCACATTCAGCGTGGTCGCCAGCATTTCTGCCGCCAGTTCTTCCGCATATTCCCCAGCCGCATCTTCCGTCTCGCCAAAAGAGTGGTGCTCGCTCAGATATCCGTAGGTGTTCTTATCCGCCGGAATCGCCACCCCGATCGACGAAGCCAGCAGCCGGTGCGCCTCATGCGTGGAATTTTCCGCCACCACGGCAAACACCACTTCGCCTGGACTCAGGTACTTCACGCCTTCTTTGCGAGCCAGCATTTTGCAATTGGGTGGAAAGATGGAAGAGACTCGCACCAGATTCTGGGCAGCTATACCGGCGTCACGCAACGCCAACTCGAAGGATGTCAACCGCTCGCGGTGCTTTCCGACTCCCTTGGTGAAGAACATCTTCTTGGGAACCATGTCTTTGCCCAACGCTCTAGCCTCCGGCTCGCAGATTTATGAGAGTGAGAATGCACAATTTAACACAATGGTTTGTAAAGAAAGTGTGAATTTAAGGCAATCACAAAAAAATGGGAACCCGCTGGCGCAGGTTCCCACTTGTGCCCGGTCCTGATTGGGGGAGGGCCTCGGGCAAAACGCGACATAATGTAACACGCCGCGGCGAATTTTCAACAAAAGAGTTTTAGATTTCGGTTTTCCGAACAACCACCGTCCGTCCCCATCTCCTGAACCCTCGTCGGCCTTCTATCAATTTAATCCTAAGTATGGGATCTGACGCGCACGAATGGACGACCCTACGCCACCCAGATTGTATCGCTCACTGTGGCGCCTTCGCCGCATATTGCAAATCCACATCCACCGTCTTGTCCCGAGCCATCGCTGTCACGTGAGGCGCGACTTCCCAGTCCATGTTGGCCGGCAATAGTTTTCGCGCCTGAACCAGATATTCTTTGAGGTAGGTGGCGTCGTAAACGTCCCCCGGACGAATCTTCCACGCTTCCCGCAGCCTCGCCGTCAGTGCATTGTCGATGCCACGAAATTCCAGCTCGCCCATGTGAAAGACCGAACCTTCCGTCACCAGCAGCAAATAATTGACCGTGCTCGCCTCGTCATCGTATTGAGCGTCAGCCTTGATGGTGGCGGTGACATAGCCGCGCGAACTATACAGCTCCTGCACCGCCCTCAGATCATCCTCCAGCTGAACCGTACTCGCAGGTTTCCCCGTCTTGGCGTGCAGTAGCCCCTGCAGTTCGTTGGTAGGAATGTTTTTGTTTCCCGACCAGCTCCATCCTTTGAGTTTGTACTGAATTCCAGGCGTAATTTGGAGCGCGACATCCACCGTCGTTACCGTCTCTTGATCGCCCTCCTCTGGAACAACCGCCTTGACCACCTTCGGCTGTGGAGCCGAGCACGCTGCCTTCAGATAGCCACGATCGTGGTAAACCGGCAGGACTACGTGTTGCGTGAAAGAAGCTAACAGAGAGCGTGCATAGTCATGCCCGCTAAGTTTCTTGCCCGCATCTTCCAGCAGTTCCAACTCATCGTTTCCAGCCCCCGTAAACTCGATGTTCCGGATCCGGATTCTGACGTTTGAGACGCTATAGTCGATCGCCGCCAGTTGGCCATCCTTTCCAGGCGTGCGGAAATAGTCAACGTGTCCAGGTATGCCATGTTCCACCAGCATGGCCTGCAGAATGTCGGAGACTTGATCGGGCAGCCGCCCCGTAGCCGGCAATTCTCCATCGAACAGGGGAACTCGTTCATGCACTTTCCGCGACAGTTCCTGATCCGTGAACCAGACGAAGTCGGCAAAGTGAGCCGGCACGAACCTCTCCGCGTCCGTCACCTTGAACACCAGTTTGGTGCCCGCTGCTGAGTACGAAAAAGTGTAGGAGATCGCGTCGAAAGCTCCCGTCTCGCCCAGTTGCCGGGCCGCTTTGCGGAATGTTTCGTCACCCACCATCGTGCCAACCGTGAGCCCGGTGGCCGCCGCCACTTCCTCCTGGGTGAAGCGCTCGCTTCCCGTAACCTTCACTTCGATCAGCCTGGCATCGGCTGCAGGAACAGGCTGAGCCCCAACCGATGTCTGAACTTGCGTGCTCGCAGGTGTGCACAAAATGCAGGAAGAAAAGAGTAGTAGCGCGAGCGCGTGAAATCGCAAACGCCACAAAGCGTTTGAATGGAGAATCTTCATCTGCCGTGCGGAATGCATTGCTGGATGTATGTTACGGCAGATGCTAGCGCGCAACCAGAGGCCAACGATTGTGCGTCGAGGCTTATTCGATATCGTCTGAAAAGAGGACTAGAGATTTGGCACCGATCATTACGGCGCCCTTCTCAGATGGAACTGCTCAATGCGGTGTGTTTCGCGCTCTGCTTCACGACACGTTCGACCAGCTTGAATGCCTTTGCCGAGTCCGATCGACAGGACGCCTCATGATTCGTCGCGTCCGTCAGGCCCTCCTCAATCGCGTCCAAGGCCGTACACGAACGGTCCAATACGAGCTGCAGGTATTTCTGGGCGATGGGCCGATCGGCAGGGTGGATGAGTTCCCACCAGCGCCGGATCGATTCCTGCACCTCGACTTCCGATTTATCCCCCACCACGAGGGTGTCAATCAGCCGATAAACCTTACTTTTGATAGCCTGATAGGAAACTGACACTTCTTGAGGCATGATTTTAGGGAACTTCTAGCCAGTATGAGCAATCGGCCATCCAAACCGTAGGTGCTTGAGACTGCAAGCCCTTGCGACATTGCCACAGGGCCATCCATTCTATGAATGGAATAAATCCGAATACTGGATATGGATTCTGGAAGCAGTTCCGTCCGAATCCAAGCCACCGCCCGTGGCCCTTTCGATTGCACCGCTCGAACGATTCTCCAATCCCCGTCAGCAACGGTTACAATGTTCCGCTCTCTGAAACAGCACTTTCATGATTCTGCGCCGGTTGGGCGCGTGATCGCAGCGTCTGCGGCGCATTTCAACAAGACATATTCTCGGAGGCTGGATGAAAAGATTCGTGTGGATTCTTGCAGTTCCTGTTCTGCTTTCTAGCTTGAGTCTAGGCCAGGCCCAAAGCTCGGCCTCCGCCTCCTCAACCGCCCCTCCGGTCTCCAAACCCTCGGATTCCGGACAGCAAGAACGGATGTTTTTCCCCCGCGATATGCTCTGGGGATGGGCGCAATTCGATCTGGCGCCTCCGCATAACGAAATCGACCCCAACATTTGCGCCGGCAACGCCGGCCAGTATGGCGGCGTAAACGCGCCCTGCAGTATGTTCGCTCGATACATGCTCTCCGGAATGCTCGAGGTTCGTCCCTTCGGCCGGGGCCAGTTGCGCCGCTTCATGGTATTCGGAGCGCCCACATTCCTCTTCGGCAAAACCATTCCCCAAACCCTCTACACCTGGTCGCCGGATGCCATTGGCATCGAACACTCGTGGGGGGTGGGAATCTATATCGACAAGGGTTTCGAGTTTCGCGTAACCCAGCACTTCCTCTTTGACCGGCTCGGCGCACGCGATACCTATCTCGGTATCGCCGACCTGGGAAACAACGGCCCCTGGGGACGTTACATGACGGTCGGCGTGCGAAAGTATTTCGGCACCCGGCGATGGTGATCCCGGTCACACAAAGGCGTGATGGAGGAATTAGTCAGCATACCGGCTCCGGGGGTATTCTCTATAATTGAAAGTTTTAACAATCAGTGTTGCGAAATTCTATAGGGAGACTCATCCATGGCAGGCTCTTATAACGGCGTGACTGTACCGTCCAACGGAAAGAAAATCGGCTACGCGGGCGGCAAGTACGATGTCCCGGATAATCCGATCATTCCCTTCATCGAAGGCGACGGAACTGGCCGCGACATCTGGAAGGCATCGCTGCGTGTATTCGACGCCGCAGTCGAAAAAGCATACGGCGGCAAGCGCCGCGTCGTTTGGTATGAAGTCTTCGCTGGCGAAAAGGCCAAGGCAAAATTCGATAATTGGCTGCCCGATGACACCGTCGCGGCCATCCGCGAATTCCGCGTCGCCATCAAAGGCCCGCTCACCACGCCCGTCGGAGGCGGCATTCGCTCCCTGAACGTCGCGTTGCGCCAGATTCTCGATCTCTACTGCTGCGTGCGCCCGGTCAAGTATTACAAGGGCGTCCCTTCACCAGTAAAAAATCCTGAGCGCATGGATGTCGTCATCTACCGCGAAAACACGGAAGACGTTTACGCCGGCATCGAATGGGAGCAGGGAACTGCCGACTGCGCCCGCCTGATCGAATTCATCAACAAAGACATGCTGAAGGGCGGCAAGAAACAAATCCGTCTCGACTCCGGCGTCGGCATCAAGCCGATTTCCGTTACCGGAACCAAACGCCTCGTCCGCATGGCCATTCTGCACGCCCTCGAAACCGGCCGCAAGAGCGTCACCCTGGTACATAAAGGAAACATTCAGAAATTCACCGAAGGCGCGTTCCGCAAGTGGGGATACGAACTGGCCACCGAAGAATTTCGCAATCAGGTCGTAACCGAGCGCGAGAGCTGGATCCTCGACAACAAAGATAAGAATCCAAATCTCACGGTCGCGCAGAACGCAGAACTGGTCGAGCCCGGGTTGGAATTCGCCCAGCCGGAATTTCGTAAGGCAGTAGAACAGGAAGTGAAAGAAGTCCTCGACCGCATCTACGCCACCCACGGCAAAGGCCAGTGGAAGAAGAAAATCATGATCAACGACCGCATCGCCGATTCCATCTTCCAGCAGGTGGTCACGCGCGCCGATGAATATTCAGTCCTCGCCTGTCCCAACCTGAATGGCGACTACATTTCCGACGCCTGCGCCGCCCAGGTTGGCGGCCTCGGAATCGCTCCCGGAGCCAACATCGGAGATGGTTACGCCATCTTCGAAGCCACCCACGGCACGGCCCCAAAATATGCCGACAAAGACGTCATCAATCCCGGCTCCGTAATGCTGTCCGGCGTGATGATGTTTCGTTTCCTGGGATGGAATGAAGCCGCCGACCTGATCGAGCGCGGCATCGAACAAACCATCCTTCAGAAAAAAGTTACCTATGATTTCGAACGCCTGATGCAAGGCGCGACCAAAGTAAAAACCAGCCAGTTCGCCGACAGCATCATCGAGAACATGGGCGC
>JBAVGI010000186.1:0-2088 GCA_049684755.1 Candidatus Sulfotelmatobacter sp. | reverse complement strand
GCTTTGGCCGACCACCGAATGAGCAGGGCAGAAAGTCCTGTTCATAGATGGCAGACAACACTTCGGCCGTGCTGCGCTGGAGCGCCCGGTCAGCGACAGTTGGCACACCAAGTGGGCGCTTTTCCGTCTTGCCGGGCTTGGGGATATAGACCCGCCGAATATCCGGCGCTCTATATCCTTGGCGGTGAATGGACTGGAGCATCGGCTCTATCCATCCATCGAAGCTCTCCTTCGCCGCCTCCACCGTCTGTCCATCCACCCCCGCGGCCGACCGCTTCGGAATCTGCAACAGATTCTTCCGCACCCGATCACGGGTGATGTGATGAGCCAGCGACGTGAAACGGAGTTTAGGTTCGCGTCGAGCTTTCGCTGCTATCTGTTCAAGTTTCGTTTCCATGGCTAGCTGATCTTCTCTTTGAATAGAAGGCCGTGTCTCCCGTTGAATGGAGCCCATGTTGCCCAGGAACAAATCACCTGCCGCTGACCGCTTCCCCATGTGGCCGGCTCTCCCGTCCTCCGAGTACTATCAGTCAGTATGACTTCCATTCGGTCGTCAGGCCTTCCTCGCCTTGCCGGCTTGTCGGGCCCTACAAACTTTCGTTTGAACCGACTGGATCTCCCGTGTTCACGTTGTCCCCTTTGGTTGCATGCCGGCGGTACGAACCCCGGGAGCACTCCAGGCCGCTCGCACTCTTGCGCGGCCTGCAGTTCCGCCTTCCCCTTTGAGAGACAGGGTCGGCTACTCCGATCACGTTCGATTTCGGGGCTATTTTCCCATTCACTTTATTCCGGCCTGCAACCTCCCTGTCTACGCTTCGCAGTGGCCCTTACCGGACACCACGCAAGACTCGGTACGCGGCTGCTCGCTAGGCTTTACCGCGGCCGCCATCTCAGGCGACGGAGTTCAACGCACTTGCACGGCGCAACCCTCGCAGGACCCGGCGTAGCGCGTCGACAATTCGGCTGTGGCTGATCGGGCGGGATGTCCGCCTCCTCACGCCGGCTAGTTCGTGCAGGCGCAGTTCCACGCTGTGAAATCACAAAGAATCCCTGTTTAAGACGCGCTGGCGGCTCAAACGACCGTTTGAATTTCAATCGGCCGTTTGATAACTGTTCCGGCCATGAGGTATCCCATGCTGACGATAGAGTTGACGCGACCGATTATCGACTATGTGCCGGCTTGTCCGAACTGTGGCCGCTCGATGCACCTGACGCGCACGACTCCACGAGACGGACTGCCAGACCAGTGCGTTTTTAAATGCGGGGAATGCTCAATTTGGCTGACAGAGTCTGCCGACGACCGCCCCGCCGCTTAATTTCTGAGCACGTTCGGAGATGGCGCCCTCGAACGCCGTCAATGCACAATCGGATCCGTGCTTGTTCGGCGGCGGCGCAAGGGCAAACGAACCAACCGCGGCACTCGGGAACTTAGTGGCGGATTTTTCGTTTTTGATCCGCACGATCACGCCGACCGAGGGAGGCTCGCGTTACAAAAGCCGCGCCGCAGGTAATGCGCAACGCACGCCTGCGCGAAGGCATGCCCTTCCCCCGCGGAGCTACCTGGTCGGGGCTGGGCGTTAACTTTGCCCTGTTTTCGGCCAACGCCACGAAGGTCGAGCTGTGTCTTTTCGATGACCAGGGCGAGCGCGAAATCGAGCGTATCGAACTGCCGGAATTCACCGACGAAATCTGGCACGGGTTTCTGCCCGATGCTCGCCCCGGCTCGATTTACGGCTATCGTGTCCACGGCCCGTACGATCCCGCGCACGGTCATCGCTTTAATCCAAACAAGCTGCTGCTGGACCCGTACGCCAAAGCCGTGGTCGGCGATATCGAGTGGAATCCGGCGCTGTTCGGCTACAAGATGGAGAGCGGCGACGATCTTTCATTCGACGAGAGCGACAGCGCGCCCTTTATGCCGCGCTGCCGCGTCATCGACCCCGCCTTCACGTGGGGAGACGAGCGGCCTCCGCGGACCCCCTGGAGCCGGACCGTCATCTATGAACTGCACGTCCGCGGCTATACCAAGCTGCATCCGCTCGTGAGTGAAGGATTGCGCGGAACCTTCCGGGGATTGACCGAACCTGC
>JBAVGI010000185.1:0-1895 GCA_049684755.1 Candidatus Sulfotelmatobacter sp. | reverse complement strand
GATCGACAGAGCTCATTTCTCCGTGCGCCATCGTGAATCTACTCGGTGACGTTTGGCTGAACAGAACGAGCGAGCCGGATTTTTCCGCGGCGCTGAAAGTGCCGGGTGTACGCCTGCATTTGTATGAGAAGCTCACTCCGCGCTCGGGCCGCAAGATGGGGCATCTATCGAGCGTGGGCGCGACGGCCGAGGAAGCGCTGGAGCGGGTGCTGGAAGCGAAGCGTCGGCTTTAATCGAAAATCGGGAATGAACGTGTGGGTATTTTGGGATCGTAGCGAACTTTCAGTTCGCTACCTGCCGGATGATGTCGAACATAGGCTTCTGCATAGTTCGTGGCGTAGGCGTAAGGCTTATTCAATATACCGTGATATCGCTCCCAATTCGCCTTGTATTTGTATTCGATCACCACATACATGCAGCCGAAGCCAGGTTTCTCAAGATGAGAGCGGACAACCGCGCCGGATACGGTCGGCCAATTACGGCTTAGTCCCCGGCGCCAAAAGATGATTATCCATCGCACCATAAAGGCGATGAATATGTCCAAGACGAATCCGGCCATAGTTTGTTGAAAGTTTAGCAGACAATCAGCTGTGCCGCAGGGTGACTGAAAAGATAGCTGCAGATCCTCGCTACGGCGCGTCCCCAGCTTCGGCTCCCTTTCCTTCCACTGCAATCAGGGTCCGGTTGCTCAGGAGAACTGCTCCGCCTTCTCCCAGCGTTTCGGCCGGCGATTCTGCTGCAGAATCTTCTTGCGCAGGCGCAATGATTTCGGCGTTACCTCGACAAACTCATCGTCGGCAATGAATTCGATGGCCTGCTCGAGATTGAGCGTAGTGTAGGGCACCAGCCGAATAGCATCATCGGCCGTCGAAGCCCGCATGTTGGTCATCTTTTTCTCGCGCACCACGTTCACGTCGAGATCGTTGTCGCGCGAGTGCTCGCCCACGATCATCCCTTCGTAGACTTCAACGCCGGCGCCCAAAAACAGAATGCCGCGCTCCTGCAGCCCGTTCAGCGCGTATGTCGTGGTCGCGCCCAGGCGATCGGCGATGAGCGCGCCGGTGGGCCGCTGCGGAATCTCGCCCTGGTAGGGAATGTAACCGTCGAAGAGAGAATTCATCACGATGGTTCCGCGCGTTTCGGTCAGCATCTCGCTGCGTAAGCCGATGAGCCCGCGGCTGGGTACGCGAAACTCAAGCCGCACTCGGCCCGAGCCATGATTGTGCATCCTGGTAATGTCGCCCTTGCGCGGTCCGAGCTTCTCAATCACCACTCCAGTAAACTGCTCAGGCACGTCGATGGTGAGATGCTCCACTGGTTCCAGGCGCACTCCATCCACAACCTTGGTTACAATTTCAGGCCGCCCGGCCATGAGCTCGAACCCTTCGCGCCGCATCATCTCAATCAGTATGGCCAGCTGCAGTTCACCGCGGCCCAGCACCTTGAATGCGTCAGGGGAACCGGTCTCTTCAACCCGGATCGATACGTTAGTGAGCAGCTCTTTTTCTAGCCGCTCGCGCAGGTTGCGGCTGGTGACGTACTGGCCCTCGCGGCCGGCAAAGGGCGAAGTATTCACGTTGAATTGGATCGCGATAGTCGGCTCGTCAATCACGATAAGCGGCAGCGGCTCGGGATTCTCAAGACTGGTGATCGTTTCGCCAATTGTGATCCCCTCTACGCCTGCGACGGCAACAATGTCGCCCATCGTAGTCTCTTCAATTTCGGTGCGCTTGAGCCCCGAGAAGGTAAAGAGTTTGGTGATTTTTATTTTGTACAGCGAGCCGTCGCGGCGCGAAATGTTGACCTCGTCGCCTACGCGCAACGTTCCCTGAAAAACGCGGCAGATGGCGATGCGGCCAAAGTAATCGGAGTAATCGAGATTGGCCACCAGAATT
>JBAVGI010000184.1:0-9980 GCA_049684755.1 Candidatus Sulfotelmatobacter sp. | reverse complement strand
TGTAGTGCGTCAAGCAGAGTGACGTTTATTCAGGGAGCGTTGGGCGCGCTTCACTTTTTCCAGGATGTCGCCAGCTCGGGCGGTCCAGATGAATGGTTTGGGCCTTTCGTTGTGGCGGTCGATGTAGGTGCCGATGGCCATGATGAGTTCTTCCAGGTCGCGGAAAACGCCGCGGCGGAGGCGATTCTGAGTGAGATCGCGAAAGAAGCGTTCCACCATGTTGAGCCACGACGCGCTCGTGGGCGTGAAGTGCAGATGAAAGCGCGGGTGGCGCGCTAGCCAGCGCTGGACCTTGGGGTGCTTATGGGTGGCATAGTTATCGCAGATCAGGTGAAGCTGTCGATCCGCCGGGATGGTCTGGTCGATGAGGCGGAGAAACTTGAGCCATTCCTGGTGGCGATGCCGCTCCTGGCACAGGCCAAAGACTTCGCCGTTGGCCGCATTCAGCGCGGCAAACAGAGTGGCCGTACCGTTTCGTTTGTAGTCGTGCGTCATGGTGGCGCCGCGTCCGCGCTTCAGCGGCAAGCCGGGCTGGGTACGATCCAGAGCTTGAATCTGGCTCTTCTCGTCGGCGCACAACACCAGCGCGTGCTCCGGCGGATTGAGATACAGGCCGACGATGTCTTCCAGTTTCTCGGCGAACGCAGGATCGTTGCTGATCTTGAAAGCCTCCACGCGATGCGGTTTCAACCCGTGGGCGCGCCAGATGCGCCGCACACTGGCTTCGCTGATGCCGACCGCCGCAGCCATGGTGCGCGTACTCCAGTGAGTTGCGTTGCTGGGTTGTTGGCGCGTGGTCATGGTCACCACGCGTTTTGTCAGGCGGGCACCGATAGTGGGCTTGCGTCCCGGCCGGTGCGCGTCTTTCTGCAACCCGGCCATGCCCAGCGCCAGGAAGCGCTTGCGCCAGCGGGAAACCTTTTTCGGTGTAATGGCCATGCGGGCGGCGATCTCCAAGTCCTGCAAACCGCAGGCCGCAAACAACACGATGCGGGCACGCTCTGCCACCCGCACCGGGAGAGATCGGCTCCGCGCTTGGGATTCCAACATCGTCCGTTGCTCCGGACTCAACGTAATGGCAGGGGCTATCCGCATCCGCGACTGTCTCCTCCATCATAAGACGCTCGCGGAACTATAAAGGTTGCTAGTTGTGACGCACTACACTAGCCCGTGACTTCGAAAGCATCTTTATCCTAGACCTAGGCGGCAACGTTCGGCGAAATCCCAAACTATCGGGCACGACTCACAACGTCTTCGGCATCCAGGTAGGAGTAAGCATAAATCTCTTTGTCCGGAATCGTACGCGCCGCAGCACGGATTGCAAGATTTTCTACGCTAAGACAGACGAATTCTGGAGGAAGGAACAAAAGTACAATTTTCTAGAACTAGTCGGCCGGAGCAGCGCAGTACAGACACAGGAAATTTCGCCGCCGAGAAACCTTCCCTGGAATTCGCAGCCCTCTGACACAGGTTTCGACAGCCTAGTACCAATTGGAACGTTCGAAGCAAAGGAAGAGAAGGCAGAAACTGGAGTATTGTTTCGCCTCTACAGCAGAGGCGTAGAGACGACGCGCGACAGGTGGCTCTACAACTTCTCCCGGGCGGAGCTAAGTCTGAACGTCGAAAAGCTCATAGAAACGTACAACACCGAAGTACAACGCTGGACTCAAAGGAAGAGTAAAACAAATCTCGACGGCTTTCTCTCGGCGGACGAAAAAAGAATTAAATGGAGCAGTCGCCTAAAGCAACAACTTGAGGCCGGGGCACTGGCGGAGTTCCGACCAAGCCAAACTAGAACAGCTTCATATCGCCCATTCACACGACAGTTCCTCTATTTTGATGACGTGCTCATACACCGGCGCGGGAGGCTGCCCGAGTTTTTCCCAACTGGGAAAAATCGGGAGAACACTTTGCTATGGCTCAAAGTCGGTTCCGAGTGGCCGACGTTCGCGCTCGCGACGAGCGACATACCAGACCTACTTCCGGCAGGCGGCTCACAATGTTTCCCCTTCTACACTTACGCCGAAGACGGCACCCACCGCCGCGAGAACATCACCGATTGGGCCCTCGAACAATTCCGCGCCCACTACCACGACCCCTCCATCACCAAGTGGAACATCTTCCACTACATCTACGCCGTCCTGCACCACCCCGAGTATCGCGAGCGCTACGCCGCCAACCTTCGCCGCGAACTCCCCCGCATTCCGTTTGCCGCCTGCACCACCGGCTGTCATCCTGAGGCAGCGGAGTCCTCGGCTTCGCCGAGGACTCCCCACGAAGGACCTATGCAACTTGCCGACAGCACCGTTGCTGCCAGCGAGTACATAGGTCCTTCGGGCCGCAAAGAACGCGGTCCTCAGGATGACATCGGTGTGTTTAAGGCGTTCGTGAAGGCCGGGGAGCGCCTCGCCGAAATCCACGTTCACTACGAACAACAACCCGAATACAAGCTCGCGAAGGTAGAAAAGGCGGGAGAGAAACTCGACTACGCCGTCACGAAAATGAAGTTGAGCAAAGACAAGTCGACGCTCATTTACAACCAGTTCCTCACTCTCAGCGGCATCCCAAACGAAACTCACGAATACCGCCTCGGCAACCGCTCCGCGCTGGAATGGGTCATCGATCAATACCAAGTCTCGACGGACAAGCGCAGCGGCATCACCAACGACCCCAACCGCGCCGACGACCCCCAATATATCCTCCGCCTGATCGGCCAGGTAATCACCGTGAGCCTCGAAACTGTAAACATCGTCCGGTCATTGCCACCGCTCGGGTTGCCCGAATAAGCTCTGATTAAATTAATCCACAGCCCGTGGTGACATCCAACCTTGCGCCTCGCCAACAACTCATTCCATCATTGTCCCAGCAAAGGCAATAAATGCGACGACGACAAATGGAAGGAAGCTTCCGGGCCAGATTCCATGACTCCTTAATGTTATGTTCGACGGATTTTAGCCTTTAAGTCCTCTAGATCACGGATTTTACGGGGAAAAGCTTGCTAACCTGTTGCTTCTTAAGGACCGAAGGGGGGAGGGTGCCCAGCCGCTAAGAAGGTAACTAGTCATTTACACCCGACCAGCGGGCTCCATATCTTGTGCCCACTATTCTTATGGCCACGCTAAGTAATGTCGCAGCGCTCGTTATCCTGCTATCCGCTACTGCCGCCTTCGCCTCTGATTGCCTTCCCATCGGCCAGGCCGCCCAGCATGTCGGAGAAACGAAATGCGTCACTGGAAAAGTCCTGCATGTGAAAGCCGGAGCTAAAGGAACCCACTTCATCGGGTTCTGTGAGGAGCGAGCGGCGTGCCCCTTTTCGGTCGTAGTCTTCCGGTCTGACCTTAAAGATGTAGGCGATGTCCGCCGCCTGGAAGGCCACATCATCGAAATCCATGGTCCAGTTAAGCTCTACGACGGACGCGCCGAGATCATCCTGAAGCGCGTCAGCCAAGTCACTGGCGGCTCGACTCTGATTCCTCCCATGCCCAAGAACTACGATGTGGAAAAGCAAGGCCGCTACAGCGCGGGCAGCATGCGTCCCACCAAAAAGCCCGCCAAAACCTACGGTACGCCGGCAACCAGCGTGACCTACGGCAACGAGGCCGATGCGAGCGGCGAACCCCCGCAATAAAACAGCAATGCTTTACCCTGTGTCTCTCTGTGGTCCCTGTGGTTAAAAGCCTTGCTCACCAGCAGTCGCAGAAGCTCACACCATTCCCTTCCTCAACTCTTCGAGCGGATACTTCGTCCCTCGCCAGATGATTCCGTCATTCCACAGCGTAAGAAGCATGGAGCGCAGCAACGTGTAGATGAACAAGACCGTGCTCACTGGATGCAGGAGAAAGTAATATGCTGGAACGCCCGAGCGCCAGGACATGCCGACATAAATCGAGAACATCGATCCCAAAGCCACCGCGTAAGGCAAACGTTCCCATCCGTGTGCCAGCCAAACTCCGAGAAAGGGCATGAGATTGAGGAAGGCGAGACCGAAGGCCGAAATGAGCGTGCGCGGCCATTGGAAAGACAATACGGCGAAGAAATTCTTCGTCAGATTGTTGACCACACCCATCGCGCCATTCGCCCAGCGAATCGAAATCAAGTCTCCGCCAAAAACATTGCGCTGCGCGAACCCGGCATTTTTCACCACCTTGCCCAGCTTCATATCGTCGAGTACTTCCATGCGCAATCTTTCGTAGGTTCCGATTGATTCGTATACGCTCCGCCGAATCAAATTGAAAGCGCCCACTCCCATGTGATCGCGCGATTTCGGATCCGCAACCTTCCATGGCCGGTGCCCGAACACAAACATGGTTTGAAAAAATGAGATCATCATGTATTCGCCCGGGGTCTTCATGATCATCTGCGGAAATAACACCACATGGTCCGCGTGCTCAGCCTCGGCATAAACCAGTGCCCGCCGCACAGAGTCCGGCTTGAACAATACATCGGCATCGGTAAAGAGAAGCCAGTCGCCGGTGGCTTCATTGGTGGCGGTCCACATGGCGTGCGCCTTGCCCAACCATCCTGGAGGCAATTCCTGATGCTGAATGACGCGCAGACGGCCCTGACTGCCGGCGCGTGCGGCCATTGTTTCCATGATCTCGCCGGTGCGATCTGTTGATCGATCGTTCACCGCAATCACTTCATAATTGTCGTAGTCAAGTTCGAGCAAGAGAGTGAGAGTTTGCTCGATGTTGTCTTCTTCGTTCCGGGCCGGCACGATGATCGAGACTCGCGGATTGCCCGAAGGGGCAACGGGATTACGGTTCCACTGCGGCTGCGAAATGTTGGCGACACTGGGCATTCCAATGGCGGCATCCACGATCCGCGAAAACCAGGCGACTGCGAGAATCGTCCCGGCAATCCAGTGAAAGTAATGCATTCCGCTCAGGCAGTACCCGTCCGCGCGCCGCTGTTCTGGACGGGCGCAAATTTCATCCCGTAAAACAGTATGGCAGAGGAGGCTACCATCGCGACCACCGGCAACACGAACGCAGCCTGCAGGGAACGTTTATCGGCCATATAACCCATGAGGGTTGGCGAGGGCACATCGCCGAGCAAGTGAAAAATGAAGATGTTTACCGCAAGAGCGGTGGCGCGAATGTGCGCTCCCACAGAATTAATTACAGCGGCATTCAGCGGCGAAGTATTCAGCAACAAGAAGAAAGCCGCCACAGCAATGGCGGGCAGCATTAGCGGACCTCGCATGAAAAGCGCCACGATCATGAACGGCACGCCCAGCGCCATGCCTGCCGCAGAGACAAAATAATAAGCGCCCTTCATGCGGGGCAAAAGATAATCGCCGAGCCAGCCTCCGGCCAGCGAGGCTAGAATGCCATCGATCACAATCACGATGCCGAACATGAAGTTCGCCGACTCCAGCGAGTACCCACGTGCACGCGACAGGAAGGTTGGCATCCATACCTGTATTCCGCCAAGGGCGAAGGTCATCATCGCCATGCCGAGGGTCGAAGTCCAGAATGCCGGATTCCGCGCCAAGCCAACTAAAGTTCCCCGCTCGGGAGTTTCTTTCTCCGTGTCGAACTGTCCTCGCTCGGGCTCGCGCAGGAACAGGACTGCCAACGCCAATAGAAATCCCGGCGCCGCCGCAATGTAAAACGGGAATCTCCACCCATGGCTTGCACCTAGCTTGCCACCCAATAAATATCCAGCCGCCGTGCCCACAGGGATGGCCAGATAGAACACGCCGAGGATGCGGCCCCGTTTCTCTTCGGGAAACAAATCGGCGACGAAGGTGGGAGCGATCGTCACAAACGTGGCCTCGCCAATCCCGACCAGAGTGTGCCGTATCAGCAACTCGGTGTAGGTATGGGTGACTGCGGTAAGCAGAGTGAGCCCGCTCCAGAAGATCGCCCCGCCGACAATAATTTTCTTCCGCGAATAGCGGTCGGCCAGCGGTCCAACAAAAGGCGCTGCCACCATGTAAAACAGTAGAAACGCGCTGGTGAGATAACCAACCTGGGTGTTGCTCAGACTAAATTCGCTCTGCACCAGCGGCTGGACCGCGAACAGCACCGAGCGGTCAACATAATTCAACAGATTCAGCGCGGTTAACAGAATCAGCGCCGTGCGGGGATGGAGTTTCGCTGAAGTCACGAGTCTTGCGAATATAGCATGAGGAAAAACGTGCCTTGATCTGAGGCGACATTTGTCGCTATAATATACGACAAATGGTAAATGAACTTCGAGCCGTCGTTAAGGAACTAGGTGGGCGAAGCGTTCTCGGGCGAAATCTGGCCAGCCCAGGCGATCTCCGGGAAGCCATCCGCGAAGGATTTCCGCCCGCCGTCGTGGAAGAACTAATGCAGTCTTCCGGATTGACGCTGAAAGAGTTGGCGGAAGCGCTTGATCTTTCGCCGCGCAGCCTGCAGCGCAGGCGACGAAGCGGCCGCTTGGCTCGCTTCGAGTCTGATCGACTGTACCGGTTGGCGCGAATCGTTGCCCTCGCGCAACAGAGCCTGGGCAATCGGGAAACCGCGTCCCGTTGGCTGAAGCGCTCCAACCGCGCGCTGGGCGGCATTCCTCCCATTGCTGCGATTGACACGGAACTGGGAGCGCGCCAGGTGGAAGACGTGCTGGGAAGGATCGCTTACGGCGGAATCAGTTGACGCGCGTCTACCGGATATTGCGCAAGGCGTATGTCCGTTCTCCGCTCGACGGTGAAGGCGCCTATCGATACGGTGGACGATGGTCAAGCGCCGGAACTCGGTTGGCGTACACTTCCGAGCATCAATCACTGGCAATGCTCGAGTATTTTGTCCACCTCGACTCGGACAACGCTCCTGCAGACTTGGTGCTGGTCACCGCCGAAATTCCGGATGATCTGTCGAGAGAGCGAATCGTCGAACAATATCTACCTTCCTTCTGGCGCAAATCACCAGCGCCAGCGGAATTGGCGCGTCTTGGAGACGAATTCGCGCGGCGGGCCAAGCATTGCATTTTGATTGTGCCCTCGGCCCTGGCGCCAAACGAAAACAACTGGATCCTGAATCCGCAACACCCCGGTTTCCGAAGGATCGTCTTATCCGAACTGGAGCCGCTCCGCTACGATCCGAGAATGTTTGGGCGGCAAGGCGGTCGGCGTGGATCGAAGAGCATCTAGGCTGTTTTTTTACGCCGCGGCCACCTTGCCGCGACTGTCGTAGAAATCCCTCCGCGAGGACGGAAATCGCCCTTTACTTCTACCCACACCGGCTTCGCCCATCGCACTACATCTTTCAGAACCTGGTTGACGACGTTCTCCTGAAAAATTCCCAGGTTGCGATAAGACTGCAAATATTCCTTGTACGATTTCAATTCCAAGCAATCTTTGTGGGGCTGATAGCGCAGCGTGATCACACCGAAATCCGGCAGTCCGGTCTTCGGACACACAGAGGTAAACTCAGGGTCGTCGATCACGATTTCATATCCTGGAAACTGATTCGGCCAAGTCTCGATCTCGGGAAATTTGTGATCCAGCCCTGACGCGGCATGCTCGGGTGTATAGCGGCGGGATTTTTGCATAAGAACTATTGTAGCGGCTGGTTCGCGGATTTCGGCGAATGCCAAGGCGACGTCCTCTGCGGGCCAGTTTCAAGCATCCGCCAAAGACTGCCAGCATCTAACGATGCAACGGTTTGAGAATAGGCGCATCGTTGCGCAGGCGCCGCAGTGGTAAATTAATGCTTGCACTTGTCCCCGCCGCATCCTGAAAGATAACAAGTTGGCTGCAAACAACAATTCGAATGGACGACCTGCCTCGCGCAAGAACCGCACGTGGATCACAGTGGGCGTACTCGCTGCACTTGCGGCTATTCCCTTCATCCACCGGCAAGCCCCGCTGAAGGTTCGCACCGCCACTGTTGAGCGCGGTTCCATCCGCAGTCTGATTTCGACCAATGGCAAGGTCGAACCCATTCAGAATTTCGAAGCTCACTCGCCGGACGCGACTACTGTAAAGCGCCTGCTGGTGAAGGAAGGCGATCACGTACGCAAAGGCCAGATGCTGTTGCAACTCGATGATAGCGACCTGCGCAGCCAGGCGGCGCGCGCACAGGCCCAGATAAAAGCCGCGCAGGCCGACCAGGCCGACCTGACCACTGGCGGTACGCGAGAAGAAGTTCTTACGCTCGATGCGCAACTGATCAAAGCTCGCAGCGCGCTTAACAATGCTCAGCGCAACCTTGACGCCCTACACCATCTGCAGCAACAGGGTTCGGCATCACTCGGCGAGGTTCAGCAGGCCGAAGAATCCGTGCAGCGTGCCCAGGCTGATGCCACCCTGCTGGAGCAAAAACAGAAAGAGCGCTACTCAAAACCTGAAGTCGCAAAGGTTCAGGCGCAAGGTGCCGAAGCGCAGGCAGCTTATGACGCGGCGGAAGATGCCCTTGCGAAATCCAGTGTGCGTGCACCTTTCGATGGTGTTGTCTACACCCTTCCTGTCAAGCAAGGCGCTTATGTGCAAACCGGGGACTTGCTGTTGCAGGTCGGCGATCTCTCGAAGATGTTAGTGCGCAGCTTTGTCGATGAGCCTGAAATCGGACGCCTGGCTACCGGGCAGAAAATCGAAGTCACCTGGGACGCTGTACCCGGACGCATCTGGAATGGAACGGTCAGCACGGTTCCTTCCACCGTAAAATTACGCGGCGCGCGCAATGTGGGCGAGGTTACCTCTACGGTGGACAATCATGATCGCCGGCTCCTGCCCAATGTCAACGTCGGCGTAACGATCATCACGGCGGAACATAGCGACGTTCTCACGCTGCCGCGCGAAGCTGTGCGCATGGATGACACCAAGCCTTATGTCTACCAGGTGGTCGATGGCGAATTGAAACGCCGCGATGTCGAGGTTTCCCTGCAAAACCTTACTCAAGTGGAAATTACTGCCGGACTTCCCGAGCATTCCCAGGTCGCTCTCTCCTCTGCCGACACTAAACCGCTGGCCGACGGCGCGCGTGTGAAGGTGGTTCAGTAAGTCATGAAGTATCTTGCAGGAACCGAGTTTCATTCCGTAGATATTTTTCGTCGGCAAAACACGATCGAAGCAGGGCGCGGTTTTTGTGGCACCCTGATCGCGCGCTTGGCTTGCGTTCTGATCGCGCTCACGTTACTGGTACTCCCCGCGGCAGCCGATACGCCGCAGGAGCTTCTGGCCGGCGGCCACGTCGACCAGGCGATGCAAGTTCTCGAACAGCACATTCATAGCTCTCCGACCGCGGAAGCTTACAACTTGCTCTGTCGTGCGGATTTCGAGTTAGACGATTGGGATGCCGGAATTCCCGCTTGCGAGAAAGCCGTTTCGCTCGCGCCCGATAACGGGCTTTACCACCTTTGGCTCGGTCGAATCTATGGTGAGAAAGCGGATCGTTCCGGATTCCTGAAGGCGGCAGGGCTAGCGAAGAAAGTGCATTCCGAGTTTGAGCGTGCGGTTGAGTTCGAGCCCAACAACTGGGAAGCGCATACTGATCTCGCGGAGTTTTATCTGGAAGCGCCGGGCATCGTCGGCGGCGGAGAAGACAAAGCTCGCGCACAAGCCGATCTTCTCGTGACAATGAATCCTGCGATGGCGGATTGGGTAAGAGCCCGCATCGCGCAAAAGAGAAAAGACAATTCGATTGCGGAAAAAGAATATCGGGCTGCGATCGACGCCAGTCACGGAGGAGCGCGGGCGTGGGTGAATCTTGCGGGTTTCTACCGGCACACCGGCCACCTGGATGAGATGGTGCAAGCCCTGCGTACCATGGAGACCCGGCCGCTGGATTGGCCAGCCGCACTCATGGATGGAGCTGGTCTTTTACTTCGGACGGGCCGCGATTATCCCTTGGCGATCCGCCTGGTGCGCCGCTATCTTGCTTTCGGCCCGGTGGAGGAATGGCCCGCCTTCAAGGCGCACTTTCTGCTCGGCGAATTACTCGAGAAACGAGGGGAGCGCGACGCTGCAGCGGAACAATATCGTGCGGCTTTGGCCATGGCCCATACTTTCG
>JBAVGI010000183.1:0-21147 GCA_049684755.1 Candidatus Sulfotelmatobacter sp. | reverse complement strand
GGCCGTTTGTTTCCCGGTAGATTCCTCCGTTGACGGCGGTTCCCTGTTCATCATTCGAGCCGGTGATAAACAAGCCGCCTTCCTTCAGCGAGTGGACGATATTCTGCGCCGCCTGAATCAACTGTGGTTTGGAAAAGTAAGAGTAGTTGAGGATATTCATCGCTCGAATGATGTCGAAACGCTCCGTAGAACCTGAAAAAACGTCATAGGTGCCGAAGTGAAAGTTGTTCTGTTTCCTCATGTATGCGCGACACGTCCGACCGAAGAGCTCTATTCTGGTCCGCTGAATATCAGGGCTCCCAGCCTTGTAGCGTTCCAGCAAAGGGCGTGCATAGAGGATCGTCACGAGGTGTCTTATCAGAAAATTTAGAGGATAAGGCATTATTCTTTCCCGCCAGCCGAGTTCGATGAACACAAATGGCGGTGTAACAATCTGCAGGACATGCTGCTGATCATCAACGATGAGCCGGTTCGTGCCGCGCATCCGTTTCAGAACATACAAAAAAGGAGCGTAGTCCGACGCGCGGAAGTCGAGCCGTTCGCCATACAAGCGGTTCAGATGGTCGTAAAGATCGCAGGAGGTTCGTCCATCCGAAACACCGATGTCGTGCACCCGAACAATTTTGCTAGTGGGGAATTGAGCAGCTATAGCGGAGACGGATAACCGGTCGAAGTCGTCGAAACGCCGCGCATAAGTGCACTTTAGAACGCCGTTGTGAACTCGGAACCGGCGTAGCATTCGTTCTTGGATCTTATCGATCTCGGCCGGTGGCAAACCATCTAAGCAGTTATACAGATCCAGAGCAATGAATTTACGGCTGTTTACGAAGCCTTCCAAATGGCCAGGCGTCAGTTGGTCCTTCTTGAATATGCCAAGTTTGAACATGCGGATCGAGGACCCTGCGTAAGGTGCCTAAAGGTCGGAGAGAGAAGGCACAAATCCATGAGTCGTCTTGAAAGGTCCAGCTACTCCTTCGATGGCGTGTTCGCGTTCTGTATGCCGCACTTATAATACTCGCTCTCAAGTGGCGCCAGAGTGCGGCGACGAAGTCCGCATCAGAGGAGCGAAATCAGCAATTACAGCGTGATTGCGATCTCGGAGCTGTACTAATACGGTCCAATGATTCCAGCGATGGCGCGGGAAGCGGGCGAGGGCGCCCGCTCCACACCTGCATCGTCTAGCACGTCCAGGTATTTCAGGCCCGATCCGGTGTTGAAGAGAACGACTGTATCTTCTGGCGTGAAGAAGCCGCTGGCTTGCAGTTTTTGATAAGCGACGAGAGACGCTGCGCCTTCGGGGGCGGCGAAGATGCCTTCGACTTTGGCCCAGTGGCGCACGGCATCGAGAATTTCTGCGTCGGTGGCAGCCAGGGCAAGGCCTCCGCTTTTTTTCAGGATGTCGAGAATCAAGTAGTCGCCATAGGGTTTTGGCACGCGCAGGCCGGCGGCAATGGTCGACGCGTGCTGCCACATTTCCGAAGAGGCGCTGCCTTCATCCCAGGCTTTTACGATGGGGGCGCATCCGGCGGCTTGCACGCTGATCATGGTCGGGCGCTCGGACCCGATAAAGCCGAGTTGCTCCATCTCGTCGAATGCTTTCCACATGCCAAGCAGGCCGACGCCGCCGCCGGTGGGATAGATGATGCCCTGTGGAAGTTTCCAGCCAAGTTGTTCGGCGACTTCGTAGCCCATGGTTTTTTTGCCTTCGACGCGGTAAGGCTCCTTGGTGGTGGAAACGTCGAACCATTTTTCTTTTTCCCAGGAATCGGAATCTCTTAGTTGGGCAACTTTGCGGGCGCAATCGGAGATCAGTCCATCGACCAGGGTGACGTGCGCGCCGTAGTAATCGCATTCGACGCGATTGGCCATGGGAACATCCTTCGGCATGAAGATGTGGGCTTCAATCGAGGCAGCTGCGGCGTAGGCGGCGAGCGCGGACGCGGCGTTTCCGGCTGAGGGGATGGCGAGTTTCTTCAAGCCGAAGTGCCGGGCCATGGTCACGGCGGCAGAAAGGCCTCGCGCTTTAAAGGAGCCGGTGGGATTCAGTCCCTCATCTTTGATAAAGACGTTGGGATATTCGCGGCTGCGCAGCATGGGAGTGAAACCTTCGCCGAGCGTGACCGGCGCGGCGTCAGGAAGGACAGCATCGTAGCGCCACATGGTGGGAGCGAGCGGCAGCAGAGATGATGGAGAAAAAGTTTTCTTGACGGCGGCGAGATCGTAGCGCGCATAAAGAATTCCACCATCTTTCGGACAAACCGTTTGAGGGCGGTCACTGGGATAATGCTCGCCGCAGCGAGTGCATTCAAGGTGCATGGGGCGGGACACGGAGAGAGTTTAACAGGCGGCGAGCCGTGGATCACAACAGCGAACGTCGGCGCCGGAGCTTACTGGCTTTTTGGGCTGGCGGGGCTGAATACGATTGCCACATCGTCGCTGTAAACGGGCTGCCAGTGCGGCGTTTCGGCCAGAATATTGGCGAGGGCAGAGTTCTTCGGAACCAGGACATGTTGAACTGGATACTGATCAAGAAACTTTTCCCACCCTGGTTCGACATGCATCATCTTCAAGTACGACTTGAGAAATTGTTCGCCGTAAAGATCGTGGCGGTCATCGACCGCAACTTTTACTTGCGGATAGAGGCGGTAGATTAAGTAACCGCCCCAGGAGTCTGGGGCGAAGACCGGGCCCCGCAAATTGTGGCTTTCGACGTAATCTATTGCACCGGATGGGAATCGCCTGGCGTCGAAGTGCGCTTTCATGAGCTGTTCAGTTCCGAGCGCGCCGCCGTGAAAAGTAATCAAACAGGTAAGCGCGAGTGCGGCGATGGGCCAGATATGGCCGCGAAGAGCGATCTCGATGCTTTGCATTCGCTGAAAGAAGTGCGGTGATGTTGAACCCAGTGCGGTCCGTCGCCGTTCCAGGCTTTGAAGCGCACCGGACAGCCGAGGTCCGATCACCAGGATCAACAGCAACGCCGACACTGGGATGTTGCGCGCGGCGTAGAGGCCCGAGTAGGCGGCGAACAAAATTACTAACGCTTCGCTTAGTCGAATCCCGGCAGTCTCGCGCGCTTTAGCGGCTAACGCAATCAGCGCAAGCATGAGGAGAGCGGCGAAACACTTTTGTGCCACACCGTGAAAGTTGGGAGATTGAAACTCATCGATATGGTCCATCAAGAAACGATTTGAAAGATAGTGATAGATGTGGACGTGCAATCTCCAGCCATAGGGATTCGCCAGCGTAGCCAGAGCACTTAACAGGCCGATGAGCCCAAGGTTTCGAATCCGCTTAGCAGCTCTGATCTTTTGCAGCGCTTCTTCGAAGCGATCTTCTGTGAGCCGAAAATAATCCCAGACTGCGCTGAACCAATAAATTGCGAGCAGAACGAAGCCCAGGAGAAATCCTCCGTGAACATTTACCCAGAGGATCATCAGGAGTGGAAGAAACCACAGACGTCGGCGATGTTCTGGGGGATCGGCGCCGGAGTCGTTATTTTTTCCTGTGGAAGAGTCCAAGACGCAGAACCATACCACTGTGAAAAACCAGCTCACCACGTGGGGACGCGCAAAAAAATGGATCATGGACGCCGAAGCCGCCAGCAGCACTAGAACCAGGGCTACGGGAAAACTCGTGCCCCGGCGCAGAAGCAAACGAAACGTCCACGAGAAAGTTAGAGCAAGAATCGAGGCAGCGAAGAAGACCACGCCATTGAGGCCTGCGAGTTTGTCCAGCCAGCCGACGAGCACGTCGTACAGCCATTCCCATGCGAACCAGGGCTGGCCAGACATGGTCGAAGAGAAGGGATCGGCATGGGGAATCGCATGGGTCGCCAGGATGAGTTGCCCGGTGCGGATGTGCCAGCCGATGCCAGCGTCCCCCAGCAACCGCACTGCGAGGGCGGTGTAGACGAGCAGGCCGAGCAGGACAACAAAAATCGAATCTCCGGTCGAGGGAATGAGCCATTGCATCCACGGTGGACGAAGAATTTCTTTTCCAGAACTTATGGAGCCAATGGTCATCGGGCTGAATCTTATAGAGTGAGGCAATGAACGGCAAGAGTACACACCGCGTAGTGATTGTGGGATCAGGCTTCGGAGGCCTGAACGCAGCCAAGGCGCTGGCCGGCGCGGACGTGAAGATCACAGTTATCGACAAGAAGAATCATCACACGTTCCAGCCTCTGCTCTATCAGGTGGCGACGGCGGGGCTTTCGCCCGGAGAAATTGCTGAGCCCATCCGCTCGATTCTGCGGAATGACAAGAACATTGAAGTGCTGATGATGGAAGTGATTGGATTCGACCTGGAGCGGAAAGTCGTGCAGACGGCCGATCAGGAGATTCCCTATGATTCGCTGATCGTAGCTGCCGGCGCGAGCCACGCTTACTTTGGCCACGATGAATGGAGAACTCTCGCGCCCGGACTAAAAACGATCGAGGATGCGCTGGAAATCCGGCGGCGCGTGTTGCTGGCCTTTGAATTGGCCGAGCGGCAGGCTGCGGCGGGCGAGGCGGTTGAACCTCTGAATTTCGTAGTGGTGGGCGCCGGACCTACTGGAGTGGAACTTGCGGGAACGTTGGCGGAGATTTGCCAGCACTCCCTGGCGGGCGACTTCCGATTGATCGATCCGCGGGGGACTCGTATCCATCTTCTCGAGGGCGGGCCGCACGTGCTTCCCGCTTATCCTGAAGACCTTTCGCGAAGCGCACTGGAACAACTGCAGCACCTGGGCGTGGAAGTGCTGACTTCCGCAATGGTAACGCAAATTGAAGCGGGAGCGATTTATACCGGCGAAGCGCGAATGAGGGCGGACATCATTTTGTGGGCCGCCGGAGTCGCGGCTTCGTCGTTAGGCAAGAAGCTGGGAGTTCCGGTGGATCGCGCGGGACGAGTGCTGGTCCAGCCTGATCTCAGTGTTCCCGGCCATCCAGAAGTTTTCGTTATCGGGGATCTTGCCTCACTGAAGGACAAGACAGGAAAGCCGTTGCCTGGAGTTGCACCAGTGGCTATTTTGGAAGGCCGCTATGTTGCCAAACTCATTCGCCGTGAAGCGAAAGCTCGCGCAAGCGAAAATGGGCAACTCGCGCCCCGCAAGCCTTTTCATTATTTCGATAAGGGCAGTCTGGCAACTATTGGGCGTGCGGCCGCGGTTGCGCAGTTTGGCAAGATCCATATCTCCGGATACGTCGCGTGGCTGGCTTGGCTATTCATTCATATCCTTTTCTTAATTGGTTTCCAAAACCGTGTGCTGGTTCTTACCCAGTGGGCGTGGTCGTATTTCACATATGAGCGCGGAGCCCGGCTCATTACCGGCGGCACTAATCTTCCCGGGTGGCACGGCCTGTCCTTGGTGGACAGTGATGCCAATGATGGCAAACAAGAAATTCCTCGCGCGATCCGCAAATAAGAGTAAGAATATTCTTGAGGGCAGCAACTAGCTCATGAAAAGCGTTGCGCGAATTCTTCTCAGTCTCGCGGCAGTTCTCGTTCTTGGCTCATTTTCCTCCGCCGAAGTCCTCAAGATCGTGGTTGACGACACGGTTCAGCCCATCACTCAGGAATATATCTCGCGCGCCATCGACGAAGCGAAACGGCGGAACGATCAAGCCATATTGATCGAGCTCAATACGCCCGGAGGGCTGGTCGACTCCACCCGGAAGATCATCGAAAATATAACGTCGTCGCAGGTTCCAGTGATTGTTTACGTCGCACCCAGTGGAAGCCGCGCGGGATCGGCCGGGATCTTCATTCTCGAAGCCGCGGACGTCGCAGCCATGGCTCCCGGAACCAACGCCGGGGCGGCGCATCCCGTGTTAATTGGCCCGTTCGCGCCCAAGCTTGACGACGAGATGAAGCGCAAAATCGAGAACGATACTGCGGCGCTGATGCGCTCGGTCGCCTCGAAACGCGGACGCAATGTTGAGGCCGCGGAAAGTGCGGTGCTCGAATCCAAATCATTTACCGAGCAGGAGGCTCTATCGCGGCACCTGATCGACTACGTGGCTTCGAGTGAGGACGATCTTTTCCGCCAGATGGGGGGCAAGAGTTTTAAGCGTTTCAACGGGCAGGAAGTTGCGCTGAATCTTTCCGGTCAGACGATTGTGCCGTTCGGAATGACACTGAAGGAACGCATCCTCGATTATTTGATGGACCCGAATATTTCGTTCATCCTTCTCGCCATTGGAGCGCTCGCGCTTTATGCGGAGTTCAATCATCCCGGAGCGGTGATTCCCGGGACGGTGGGGGTTGTTTTTATTTTGCTCGCGGCCTTTGCGTTGAATCTGCTGCCTACCAGATTCGCCGCGCTGGTTCTGATTCTGGGAGCATTCGCGCTTTTTGCCGCGGAGGCCAAGTTTGCCAGCCACGGAGTGCTCACCGTCGGCGGCATCGCGCTGCTCGCTTTGGGGGGAATGCTTTTGGTCGACTCGCCCATCCCGGAAATGCGCGTCCATTTGCTCACGGCGCTTGCCGTGAGTATTCCCTTGGGGTTGATCACGGCCTTCCTGATGACTCTTGCTCTCAAGGCAAGGCGAAATAAAGTTGTAACTGGCTCGGAAGGTATGGTGGGAGAGATCGGCATAGCCGAGACAAATCTTTCGCCGAGAGGCAAAGTCTTCGTCCACGGCGAACTTTGGGATGCAATCTCATCGGGCGAGGTGCTGGCCGGGCAGTCTGTGGTAGTCAATCGAGTGGATGGACTGCTGCTTCAGGTCGAACCCCTGGCTGTGACTCGGCGCAACCCGGTGCCGGCGATTTCTTAGCGGGATCGCGCACCAGCGCAAGCAACCACTGGGGTCCGAATTCCGCGCTCATCCCGGTTGCCTGCGTTACAATCCGGCGGTAGAGCGTTACTTGCTCCGCGCGTGGAGGCACCAGTGGAAATCTTCGGACTTGGATTCTTCAGCATCGCCCTTATCATCATCGCTCTGTATGCGCTAAGTTCGATCAAGATTCTGGCGGAGTATGAGCGCGGCGTGATTTTTCGTTTCGGACGCCTTTACCATAGGGCAAAGGGACCGGGCATAATTCTGGTGCTGGCTCCGATGGACCGGATGGTGCGGGTTTCGCTTCGGCAGGAAGCGCTTGAGGTTCCTCCGCAAGACATCATCACGCGCGATAACGTCACCCTCAAAGTAAATGCCGTTATCTTTCTGCGAGTGACTGATCCGAGCAAAGCAGTAGTGGAAGTCTCCAATTACGTCTACCAGACTTCGCAGTTCGCGCAGACGACGCTGCGCTCTGTGCTGGGTGAACAGGAACTCGACGAACTGCTGGCGCATCGCGAAAAGATAAACTTGCGGCTGCAAAGTATTCTCGACATGCACACTTCACCCTGGGGCGTGAAAGTAACCAATGTTGAGGTGAAGCAAGTTGACATGCCGGAATCCATGTTGCGCGCGATGGCCAAACAGGCCGAGGCGGAACGCGAGAAGCGTTCCAAGATTATTCACGCGGAAGGCGAGTTCTCGGCCGCGCAGCGGTTGGTGGACGCGGCTCATCTGCTGGCCACCGAACCGGTCAGCGTTCAATTGCGATACCTGCAGACTCTGACGGAAATCGGGGTCGAGAAGAATACGACCGTCATCTTCCCTGTGCCAGTTGATTTCTTCTCTGGCCTGCAAAAGATGCTGGGTAAAACTGGCGACGAGATCGCGCCCGCCGCCAAATCGGCTTAGTTCCAGTTCGTGCCAACTTTCGAGGAGTGGTTATGGCTTCGTCACAGGATACGGAAATCACGTTAGGCACAGCCAGGCTGTTGGGGATCTTTTTTGGTCTGGTAATGATCTGTGCGGTTTTTTTTGCACTCGGCTATACGCTGGGGAGAAAGTCGGAGTCTGGTTTGTCTTCGGCAGCAACGCTGGGTCTGGTGCCCGCGGGAAACGGTGCGAAACCGGCAAGTTCAGCCGCTGGATCTTCATCCGCGCCGATGACTTTTTATAAAGCCGTGGAGCAACAGAATGCGAGTCCGCAACTGACCCCAACGGATGCTGCGGCCGCACCAGCGACTGATGCACCGGCCGACAAATCGACGGCGTCGTCAACTACAACTTCACCGGATGCGACACAGGCCGCGAATCTGCCCGATCCCATGGCGCCGGTTCCAGGTACCGGTTACTTCGTACAAGTAGCTGCCGTCAGCAAACAGGACGATGCCGATGCGCTAGTCGACGCTCTCAAAAAAAAGCAGTATCCCGCATTTGTTGCGAATACTTCCACCGCCGACAAGCTGTATCGCGTACAGACCGGCCCTTTCGGTGACATTAAAGAAGCCGAAGCCATGCGTGCGCGGCTGATCAACGACGGCTATAACCCAATCCTGAAAAAGTGAAAGCCCTCTATGAAGCGGGACCGCCTGCTGAACCGCCGCGTGGTTTTCAAACTACACGGCATGGATCCACTCGATGCCACAATTCTTAAACAGGATGAAACCGGTTACTGGATCCGCGGCGGAACGCTGGCCGGTCAACTGGACCGATCCAACTGTTCTCTTCCGGAAAGCGACGTGAGATATCTCGAGTTCAGCCGCATCGAATGGATGCGCGCGCCACGGCAACGCGCGGGTTAAATCTTTCACTTTTAAAGCTAGTGGTGCGGTTTGAAAAAAAATTCGTATCAGGGCATGCCTTCAAGCATGCCTCCGCAAAATAAAGGTTGAAACGGGCTTCAGACTGCCCGCTCCGTAGAACAACCCTCAGCGGCTAAAGCCGATATCCCTAAGCCGTAGTCGGCACGGCTGAAGCGATGCCCTGATACAAATCTTTTTTCAAACTGCACCACTAACGTTTTGAATTGCATATTGACAAGCGTCAATTTACAGGATATTTCTGGTTGGCCTATGACCCCTGTGACGCCCTCTCTCGACAGCACGCTTCACGCGATTGCCGATCCCACGCGACGACGAATTCTTGGAGCGCTCAAAATGCATGCGCCGAACGCTGCCTTAAAGAATTCCGGTTTATGCGCAGGCGATATTGAAGAGCGCGTAAGTCTCTCGCAGCCGACCATCTCGCATCATATGGCGATTTTGACGAAGGCTGGTTTAGTCGATGCTGTGAAGCAAGGACAATGGCGGTGGTACAGACGCAACGAGAAAGCTCTTCGGCGGCTGGTGAAAAGTCTGCGTGCGCAACTGTGATTCGACGATCCACTCTGAGAATTATCAGCTAGCGGCCGTGGCGGCGTGCGCTTTCTGTAACAACCGTCGTGCCTGGGAAATGAGATCGACTACTTCGAAAGGTTTCACCAGATAGGCGATGTTATTTTCCTGGAGGAAGGTTCTCTCATCGCCCTGCTCCCCGCCGTGGGAGAAAGTGAATAGTAAGTGATTCTCCATGCCGGGGCAATTTTGCTTGAGCCAGGCGTAGGCTTCCTTGGCATTCCAATCGGAGGGCATTCTGCCGCTCATGATGATCGCGTCGAAGGGCTCGGAGAGGAGACGCGTCTTTACGTCTTCACTCTTGGTGGCGGTCACCACGTTCGCGCCGGCGCCCATCAGCACGTCGCGCTCGAACTCTAGCACGGCCTCTTCTTCTTCGACCAGCAGAACGCGGCCTTGAATGGCGCCTTCGCGCTTCGCGGGAGCGGCCAGAGCAGCGTCCGGAGCTGTTCCTTCACTGGCGGCCATGGGCAATCGTACTTCAATCACTGCTCCGCCTTCGAGAGCATTGTGAGCGGTTATGTCGCCGCCGTGTTCCTTCACGATTCCGTAGCAGATGCTTAGGCCGAGGCCAGTACCTTTTCCAACATTTTTCGTGGTGTAGAAGGGATCGAAAATTCTCTTGGGATCTTTGATTCCGGGGCCATCGTCGGCGAACTGGGCAGTTACAAAACCGCCGTTGCATGAAACCTGAATCTTCAGCTTTCCGGCTCGGCCGGTTTCCAGAACTGCATCGACGGCGTTATTGATGATATTCAGGAACACTTGTTCAATCTGATGCGGGTCCGCAACCACCATTGCCGCTTCCGGTCCCAGATCTTTCTCCACTGAAATATGATTCACTTTCAGATCGTAGTCGCGGAGTGCAAGCGTGTCTTCCAGCACTTTGCGAATGTCGACTTCGGAGCGCTCCGGTTTTCTCTGCCGCGCGAAGGAAAGCAAGTTCTGTACAACGCGATGGGTGCGTTGCGCTTGTTTGAACATCTTGCCTACGTAATCTGTCGCGCGTTCGTTCAAGCCTTCGCTTTCGAGTAATTGCGCGTAACCCAGAATCGCAGTCAGAGGATTATTCAACTCGTGGGCCACGCCCGCGATAAGCTGTCCGACAGCTGACATCTTCTCGCTCTGCAAAAGCTGTTCCTGAGTGCGGCGGAGATCTTCGTAGGCTTTGCAGGTCTCTTCGTACAGGCGAACTTTTTCGATCGTAGTGGCCAATTGCCGGCTGATCGCTACCAGCAGATTTTCTTCGCCAGTGGAGTAGGCATACTCCACATGGCTGCGCAGTCCCATCATTCCGATGGGGCTGTCCTTGCCCCAGAACAGAACCCAGTTCCAGGCGCCGTCACTATTGGAGCGGATGAATTCCGCCACTGCTCCAGTAAGATGCGGCAGGTATTCCGCCGTAATCACTTCGGCGCGGGAACGCATGACCAAGTCGCCAAAACCATCCGCAAAACTGATCTCCGCAGGCCTTGATTTGTCGCGGCTGCGCGGACCCCAGGCGGCCCGGCGGCGGTAAGTTGGGGCGTCGGAATCGGAAAGATAGACGGCTCCGCTCTCAGCGCCAAACAACGAGACCACCTGGCGCAGCGTCAAGTTCAGGATTTCATCCAGATCGAACGACTGCGTCGCCACGACTGCCATCGCATTCAGCGCGTTCAACTCGCGATTGCGGCGCCGCATTTCATCTTCGGCCCGGCGCTTCTCGGTGACATCCAGAACGAAGCCCTGGTAGCGTTCAATCTTGCCAGTCGAGTCGCGAGTGGCAAAGCTGCTCTCGGCGGCCAGGAGCAAGGTTCCATTTTTCCGCCGCATGGTCACATCAAAATGGCGGACATAGTCATGCTGTTCGATGGCCTTATGAAAGGATTCTCTCTGCTCGGCGTCTACGCGGATATCTTCGTCCAGGTTCAGGGGAAGCAAGTCTTCCCGGCGTTCATAGCCAAGCATATTCACGAACGCGTCGTTGCAATCGAGTAAACGACCCTCGGGCGTGGCAACGTAAACGCCTTCCTGTACCTGGTCGAACAATAGGCGATATTTTTCTTCGGCAGACCGGCGCTCGGTGATGTCGCGAACGATGTGGATGGTGCCCTTCTGCTGGCTGCCCTGCTCACTGTAGGAGGAACTAGAGACCAGGGAAAAGCCGCCAAAACAAGGGTCGGCGCCTTCGGTAACTTCTTCGTCTCCGCGGGCGCAGTAGGGGCATCCGGTCCACTCACCCAGGCTGTGCGGCAATACGGATTCGCAAGTGCTGCCGATCACATCGGAGGACGATTGTTCCAGATGTTCGAGGAGAACCTGGTTCGCCTTGATGACTCTGAACTCCGCGTCGTGCGCCAGAATGATGTCGTGCACGGAATCAAATGTGTTTCTCCACTGCCGCTGCGAGCGTAGAACCTGCTCCAACAAACGGAAGTTCTCGATTGCGATCCCCAGCTGCCGGCCACACGTTTCCAGGAAGTCGCTTTCTTCAGCCGTGAGTTTTCGATCGGCCGCGCTGCCCAGATAGAGTAGTCCGATCGGCGACTTCTTCCCCAACACCGGAACCGTCATCAGATAATGAATTTTTTCGGACTTCAGCAGGCTTTGATCTTCCGGACTCGCGGAGGTTCTTCGCGCCGTCTCGGGCTTGCCCCGATCCAACATCTGCGACACGCTCGGGGGCATCTCAGCAATAGCTACCACGCGCAGGAATTCCGACGAAACTCCGACGGCGTGCGTGGCCACCAGATGTCCGCCCTCGATCAGACGGAACCAGGCGGCTTTACTCTTGGTAAGCTGCCGCAAAGATTCCAGAGCTTTGTCCAGCATGCCGCCTTGCTGCTGTGCCTGGACAATGCTGTCGGTCAAGGCGCGCAGCACAGTCAGCCGCTGGGCACGCGCACGAGCTTCGCGGAATACGACCAGCAGCATGCTGATTCCGAGCAAAGTGTCTGCCCCAGCAAAGGCGCCTGCGGGGACCACCGCGCTGAGAGCTGGCCAGTTCAGATGCTGCAGCAGAAGGAATGCCGCGAGCATCCATGAGGTTATTTCGTGTCGGCCGCGGCGGGCGCGCAACAAGGCAACGGCTGCAGTCAGGAGAACGATTCGGTACGAGACTTCCAAAGCCACACGCAGCGGCAGGGAATCCGGCCAAAGCAGAGCGCGGGCTACGGCAAAACCCGCGGTGCAAACGACGACAGCGGCCAGTGGCGCCAGCAGGTTCCGATCCCGGATGTAAACAAAGATGGCGCCAGCAAACAGGCCGATCGCAATTACAAATGCGGCTTGCTCAATCGCAGGCAGATAGCGCGTAGAGATTTGCGTCCGTGCGCCGTATATCTGCACGAAACGAGAGCTGACCAGCAGCGTCCACGCCGCTGTCCAAATCGCCAGATAACGTTCGCGAAAGACTGATAACACCAGCAGCGAGGCAGCTAGAACGAGCAGCAGCGCCCACTCTCCGGGCTTCAGCCCGGCAGCGGCCGGCTGTGCGACGTTATTCCAAAAGGACCAAAGGGACGCGGTCATGTTTTTGCAGATCAGTTTTGCAAATCAGTTCGGCAAGTCAGTTAGGCAAATCCGTTCGACCTTCTACACGCGATGGATTCCGCGTGCGGCAGACGTGACACTGCCTGACTTCTGAATACCACGCTTAAGGCCGATCTCAATGTTCTTTCCGGACCTCAATGGTTACTTTCGGTATCTCACGCCTAAGGTAAAATCGCCGATAGTATCCTGAGACGCGCTGCTGGGACACTGATGCCTGATCGCATTCTCGTAGTGGACGACGAAGAGGCAATCCGCGAGATTGTCTGCGCCATCCTTGTTGCCGCGGGTTACACCTGCAAACAGGCCGGTTCCGGCATGGAAGCTCTGGCCCTGCTGAATTCCGGCGATATGTTTGAGCTGATGCTTTCCGACCTGATGATGGCCGACCTCGATGGCATTGGTCTGCTGGAACGCACCAAAGAGAAGTTTCCCGACATGCCGGTGGTGATGGTTACCGCGGTGCACGATATTTCCGTTGCTCTGGCCGCCATCCGCAACGGCGCCTACGATTATTTACTCAAACCATTCGAGCGCGAGCAGTTGCTCAACGCCGTGGGACGGGCTCTAGAAAATCGCCGCCTGAAAGTAGAAAACCGCACCTATCAAACCAATCTTGAGTCTCTGGTCGAAGCGCGCACTGACCAACTGCAGGCTGCGATGGACGATCTCGAGCGCTCTTACGACATTACGTTGCAAGCGCTGGGCGACGCGCTCGACCTCAAAGACCGCGAGACGGAAGGCCACTCCAAGCGTGTTACCGCCTTTACGATGGCTATTGCTCGCGCCATGGGCTTGCCGCGGGAGCAGATTGACGTTATCGCGCGCGGCGCGTTCCTTCACGACATTGGCAAAATGGCTATTCCAGATCGCATCTTGCTCAAGCCGGGAAAGCTGGACGATGACGAGCGGACAATCATGCGCGAGCATTGCTACCATGGCTACCAGATGCTCAAGCGGATTCCGTTTCTCGCCGAAGTTTGCGAAATCGTTTATTCCCACCAGGAACACTTTGACGGCTCCGGTTATCCGCGAGGCCTGAAGGGCACGGAAATTCCTCTGGGGGCGCGCATCTTCTCCGTCGCGGATACGCTCGATGCCATCATTTCCGACCGGCCTTATCGTCCGGCTCGAACGCTAGCGGCGGCGCGCAAGGAAATCCAAGCCTGGTCGGGACGACAATTTGATCCTGAAGTGGTCGAGATCTTTCTCAAGATGCCTGACGACATCTTCGAGGATCTGCGCCGTGAGATCAACGCGCAGAGCTATCCTTTCGCTTATTCCTCTAACGCCAAGGGCGCGTCTTAGGTCACGGATTTCCCGCTCATAGCGCATTCGGATTGCAATCTCGAAACTCCCGGGCGTTCTCACCGGCAGGGAGTGTTTTCACTGCGGAAACCTAACCTCAAATTGTGGCGGATAATTTTTAGCAGGAGGATTTCCATGAAATCTGCAGCGTGTCTTCTGGTGCTCTTCATCCTTACGGCCGCATTGTCAGCGCAGGAGCATCCTAACCTCACCGCGCAGCCCAATTCTGTCTATGTAGGCGCAGACGGGAAATTCGAATCGGCTCCGGACACTGCCGTGATCCAGTTCAACATCTCTGTGCAGGCGGACACATCTCAGGCCGCGTATCAGCACGCGTCGAAAGATGTGGAGGAGGTCCGCGAAGTATTGCGTGCCAACGGCATCGAACCGAAATCGGCGACCATCGGATTCTTTTCAGTCCAACCGATGTATGACTGGAAGAATGCCAGGCAAAAAGTGATTGGTTACCGCGTCACCACCGACGTGACGCTCAAGGTGAAAGATTTTTCGAAGATTGGACCCATCACACAGCAACTTGCCGATGCCAACGTGAGCGAGAGACAGACTTTAAGCTACACGCTGGAAAATGTTGACGAAGCCAAGAACAGGGCTGTGGAAGACGCATACCGGCGAGCGCACAACTCCGCCGAGACGCTGGCCCGCGCCAGTGGCCGGGGGTTGGGAGAACTTTCCTACGCGTCGGTCGACACGTTTGAGAACCAGCGCATGCCGGTGACGCGCATGGCTCGCGCGATGGCTGGGATGGCCAATGCAGCTCCAGCGCCTACCGAGGAGTTCACGCCGCAAAACGTAACGGTGACGGCACATGTGAACGCGCTTTTCGGTTTGAAGTAGGTGTCACTGCGTCTCGCTACAATCGGCGGGACAGGCGAGGCGGCTGTTCCCGCATGAGCAGTACTCGCGCTTTCAGTCGCATATCTTATGGCGTGGCTTTGGCGACCGCGATACGGCTCGCATCTACGGTAATGGGCCGTTGAATCTCCATCTCGATCGACGTTCCTACGTCCAGCCTGACATCGCTGCCGCGCTTCAGCAGCGCCCATGCAATGCCCGCCGCCGCACCTGCGCCGGCACCGATCCGCGCTCCGTTCAGGCTGCCGGTAGCTAACCCTCCGGCGGTTGCACCGCCCATGGTCCCGTAGACGCCGTTTTTGGCCGCGTCTTCCACTCTTTTCCCGGTCTCGCTATCCTGCTGAATCGTCCCTTCCGAATCCCTCACCGACTTATTATCCGCACCGGGCGTATTCTCGACCGAACCCGGCAACATCACCGTGTATCCGCTGGGATAAATCATGGATGTGAAGTGCATCAGGATCTCGGCGCGGCCCTTGCCGTGCCCGGCCCGCTCCACGTGCGCGATGGTTCCCTGAATGTAGGACCCCGCTGGAACGATCACGTGGTCATTCATGACAAATGGAAATGCCGTCTCGGCATAAACCGCGTCACCCTCACGGGCATTCTTGGTGGAGATTGCCTGCTTGAGAGAGAGCGGGATCTTGGTTCCCGCGGGAATGGTCACGGTGTCGGAATTGCCGGGGGCATCGGTCGTCGCTTTCGATGGCGCTTGGCTTCCAACCGCAGGACTTGCTGTTTGCGGCTCTGGCGTTAAAGGCGACTGGCAAACGGCGATCCCGGAACTTAACAAGAATATTATCCATAAAACGCGCATCACGAACCTCACAAGGACAACCGACGGCCCAGTGGACGAATCCAGCTGAGAATACCACGACTTTTCGCGGTAAGATGCGTCCTAGGCGTCTTATGCCGCCCGGCCCGCTTGCTGTTCGATACCTATGCTGTAGAAAGCATGACCGACCGCCTATATTATCGCGATTCTTTTCTCTGCCACTTCGACGCCGAGGTCCGCTCGGTTGTCGAAACGCCGCGTCCGGCGCTGGTTCTCGACCGCACTGCTTTCTACCCGACCAGTGGCGGCCAGATTCATGACACGGGCTGGCTCACATCAGAAAATTCCGAGAAGATTCGGGTCACCGAGGTCGCCGATTCCGAGGGCGGGCACGTCGTCCACTATCTGGAAGCGCCGCTCAAGAATGCACAAGCGGGAACCCGCCTGCACGGCGAGATTGACGCCGCCCGCCGCCGTGATCACATGCAACAGCACTCGGCCCAGCACGTGCTGTCTGCGGCATTCGTGCAGCTCTTCAACCTGCATACCGTTTCCTTCCATATGGCCGATGATTATTGCTCGATTGATCTCGACACCCCGTCGCTCACTCAGGATCAAGTAGAATCCGCCGAGCGGTTGGCTAACGAAATCGTTCTCGAGAATCGTCCTGTCGATATCCGTTTTGTAACTCGCGACGAAGCGGCGAGCCTCGGCTTGCGGAAACTTCCGCCGGCGGAACGGGATCAGCTGCGCCTGATCGATATTCACGATTTCGATCTTTCCGCCTGCGGAGGCACGCACGTCAACTACACTGGACAAATCGCCGGCATCCTTTTGCGCAAAACTGAAAAAGTTCGCCAGGGATATCGCGTGGAGTTCGTCGCCGGGATGCGCGCTGTCAAAACCGCTCGACGCGATTTGTTTACCCTCACCGAAACCGCCGCACTTTTTTCTTCTCATATCTACGACGTTCCTGAGCACGCCCGCAAGGCGCTCGATGAGATCAAGGTGCTGCGCAAGCAACATGAGCAATTGCAGGACGACCTGGCCTCCGCGCAGGCCGCAGCTCTGCTCTCCGAAACTCCCGAAAGCAATGGCCGTAAAATTATTGTCCACACATTTCGAGACTGCGATCTCACCTATCTCAAGCTTCTCGCCCAGAAGATCACTCGTCAATCTGCCGCAGTGATCACGCTGCTCGGCGCTGAATCACCGCAAGCGGCGCTGGTCTTCGCCCAATCTGCGGGGCAGCCTTACGACATGAACGCGCTCCTCAAGCAAACCCTTGCTGCGGTCGGCGGACGCGGTGGCGGCAGCAAAGACCTAGCCCAAGGCGGCGCGCCGAACTTAACAGGACTAGCCGAAGCCCTCACCGCCGCTGCCCAATCCCTCAAGCCCTAGCGACGTCTAGTTTTATTTCCAAAGAACTCCCAATCCTCCCGGTAGATTTCAAACTTCGATCTCCGTCTCCGGCTCACCGGAAACAATTTCATCGACTTGATTCTCCGAAATACCGACACCGGAACCACATACCACAAATCCTCCGGCACAATGTAAGCCACCAGCACATCAATGTCTTTCAAGCAATACACTTTCTTGTTTTCGTTTCCATGCGCGTGAAACGTGTACCCTCCATACTCCCCCGCGCGATACGCCGATTTCACCTGCACCTTCCACAACTTCCGCCCCGAATCCACGATCAAGTCATAAGGATCGCTATCTCCCCAAGGCTTCGCGACCCCAAACCCCAAACTCGACGCCTTATGCAAAAACGCCGCCTCCGCCATCTCCCCGCGCCGCTTCCGCGTAAGCCCCCGCCACCAAGCCGCATCCCGCGCCCGCCACTCTTGCGTCTCCGCCATCGCCATCAGATCCCCAATCAACACACTCATACCCACACATCCTCTCTTTTTTTTCTTGTGATTCCGAACCGACCAAAGGTCGGTGAGGAACCCGCTGTCCCTTGCACCACCACGAAACTGGGTGCCCCACTTCTCGCTCTTTTGCGAGAAGTGGGCTTTCGTAATGCTGATCGTCACCCAACAAACCAAAAGCCCCCGCCGGGAGCACTTCCCGTGGAGGCCTCTACCGCCACATTTCGCGACGATACGTAAATCTTCCCATTCCTGGAACATAGCGTCAAGCAAATTCGTAAAGATCTGTTATAGCCGATCAGGGACTTTCAATTCTGCCGGCTGCCGAAAGAAATCGAGAATGGCTCGTCCGTTCATCGTCGGAATAACGCTTTCCCAAAGTGGCATAACCGCCGGCAAAATAAAGCTCGGGAAGGGCACGACTTCAGTCGTGCCGTATTACTCTGCGAAAGAGCGGCTTCAGCCGCTGAGGTTAGCTCTTGAAGCCGACTCGTGATCTCAAACCACACGGAACCTACTTCGTGACCTTCTCGACTTGGGCAACGGCGAAGGCTCTTCGTTGTCGAATCGCACGCGCGATTCTTTCTCAAGACGCTGTACGGTTATCGCCGTCAAGGAAGATTCGAACTCCACGCTTTCGTCCTAATGACCGAACACGTCCACCTGCTGCTAACCCCAGGGCCCGGAGTCACGTTGGAACGATCAATCCAATTCATCAAAGGCGGCTATTCCCACGCACTAGGAGTGGAGCTAGATCAAAAACGCGAAGTATGGCAACGAGGATTCACCGACCATCGTATCCGCGATGCGGAGGACTTTGATATTCATCGGAGTTATATCCATCAGAATCCGGTCAAGCGTGGGCTTGTAAGCGCGCCCTCGGATTATCGCTATTGCTCAGCCTACCCCGGGTTCAAATTAGATGGCTGGCCCTCAGCGGCTAAAGCCGCGTAGCCCAGGAGATCTCTGTGGCACGACTAAAAGTCGTGCCCTTCCCGAGCGGATCGTGGCCAGTCCGTTCTGTGCACGAGCAAGCTCGTGGAATTTTGTGCGCAGGCAAGCTCGGGAAGGGCACGAGTTCACTCGTGCCGATCGAGCCCGCATAAGGGAACCCGGCTTCAGTCGCTGAGGTAAGCCGTGAAAGCCCACGCAGAACCACGAACCAGACATTCCACCACGCTCGGGAAGGGCATCTTTTCCATAAAGGCGTGCGCATCGTGCCCCTCGCGAAGGTCCCATTTATCTAGAATTACCTCGATTCCGGATTCGCGAAGCTCGGTCGCGAGTCTAAGAACCCATGATTCGTGATCGGGAGTCGTCCAACTGTAGGACATGAATAACTTAGGGCTGGCCATCGAGAGCACCTCCAACAGGGATGCCTATTGAAAAAAGGCCCCACTCTCGCGAGCGGGGCCTCTGATCCAAGCTAGCAGCTGATAGCTGACAGCCGTTCTTAGTACATGCCTTCCATACCGCCGCCGCCGTGTCCACCGGGCATTGGAGCTTCCTTCTTTTCAGGAATCTCCGCCACCAGGGCTTCGGTGGTCAGCATCAATGCAGCGATCGAGCCCGCGTTGGTCAGTGCAGTGCGCACCACCTTCGTCGGATCGAGCACTCCAGCTTTGACCAGATCCTCGTAGTCATCGTTGAGGGCGTTGTAGCCGAAGTTGGGGTCCTTAGAATCGAGCACCTTGCCGAGCACGACCGCGCCTTCCTGGCCGGCGTTTTCGACGATCTGCCGCAGAGGCTCCTGGATGGCGCGCTTCACGATGTTGACACCGATCTGCTCATCGCCCTCGAGCTTCAGCTTATCGAGCGCCGCTGCGCAACGCGCCAGTGCCACTCCGCCGCCGGGGACAATGCCTTCTTCCACGGCTGCACGGGTTGCATGCATGGCATCTTCCACGCGGGCTTTCTTTTCCTTCATTTCAGTCTCGGTCGCGGCGCCGACTTTGATTACGGCTACGCCACCGACCAGCTTCGCCAACCGCTCCTGCAACTTCTCGCGGTCGTAGTCGCTGGTGGTCTTTTCCACCTGGCTGCGAATTTCCTTTACGCGGCCTTCGATCTCCGAGTGCTTGCCTTTGCCTTCGACAATCGTGGTGTTGTCCTTGTCGATGGTGATCTTCTTGGCTTGGCCGAGATCGCTGATCTGCACGTTCTCGAGCTTGATGCCCAGATCTTCCGTGATCGCCTTGCCGCCGGTGATGATGGCGATATCCTGCAGCATCGCCTTACGACGATCGCCGAAGCCAGGAGCCTTGACGGCCGCGACTTGCAGCGTGCCACGCAGTTTGTTGACCACGAGCGTTGCCAATGCTTCACCTTCGACGTCTTCGGCGATGATGACCAGAGGCTTGCCGCTCTTGGCAATCTGCTCAAGCAACGGGAGAAGATCCTTCATCGAGCTGATCTTCTTCTCGTTGATCAGGATGTAGGCATTCTCCAGAGCAACTTCCATGCGCTCCGGGTCGGTGACGAAGTAAGGAGAGAGATATCCGCGGTCGAATTGCATACCTTCGACCACTTCCAACTGCGTCTCCAGCGTCTTAGACTCTTCCACGGTAATAACGCCGTCCTTGCCAACCTTCTTCATGGCTTCGGCAATGATGTGACCAATGGTCTCATCATTGTTGGCGCTAATGGTACCAACTTGTGCGATCATTTCCCCCGACACGGGCTTGGAGAATTTGTCGAGTTCGCCTTTGGCGCGTTCGCCGGTTTTCTTGTCGTAGGCGCCGCAGACCAGGGAGACGGCTTTCTCGATACCGCGTTTCATCGCCATTGGATTGGCGCCGGCGGCAACGGTCTTTACGCCTTCACGATAAATCGCCTGGGCGAGAACGGTGGCGGTGGTGGTTCCGTCGCCGGCTACGTCGGAAGTCTTGCTGGCAACTTCGCGAACCATCTGGGCGCCCATGTTCTCGAGGCCGTCCTTCAGTTCGATTTCTTTAGCTACGGTGACGCCGTCCTTGGTGATGGTGGGCGAACCGAATTTCTTTTCAATGACTACGTTGCGGCCCTTGGGGCCGAGGGTGACTTTTACTGCGTCGGCTAGAAGATTGACGCCGCGCAGGATTGCCTGGCGGGACTCTTCTCCGTGTACGATTTGTTTTGCCATGATTTGATTCTCCTTCGATGTGTAAAAAATCTTTAAACACAGAGGGCACTGGGGTTCACAGGGTAAACCTTTGCCCTATTACGATACTTCGCGTATCGTTATATTTAGCGCTTTGCGCCTACGGTTTCTTTCTTGCTGCTGCCGGCCGGACTGGCTGCGCCGGTGAGGATGCCGAGGACTTCGTCTTCTTTCATGATGATGTAGTCTTCGCCATCGATCTTGATCTCGGTGCCGGAATACTTGCCGAAAAGAATGCGATCGTCCTCATGAACGGCGAGAGGGAAGGTTTTGCCTTCATCATTGGTGCGGCCCTTGCCGGTGGAAACCACGATGCCCTCTTGCGGCTTGTCTTTTGCGCTGTCGGGGATAATGATGCCGCCGCGAGTGGTGGATGCTTCCTCCACGCGACGTACCAGAATGCGGTCATGTAGCGGGCTAAATTTAGCCATGGTTGCAACTCCTTTCAAAAGTTGAGTAGAAGGTTGATGGAGCAAGAAACTATCAAATT